>JBIJBZ010000249.1:0-3768 GCA_044344945.1 Bdellovibrionota bacterium
TACCGATAAAAACAGATAAGGGTGCCTTGTTTTCTGCCAAAATATGCCGCATCTCACGGATCAAGCGGTTATCCACCTCTGGATGCACTACCTTTCCCCGCACTACTCGGATCGCTTTGTGCGTGTACGGGTAGATGGCGAAGCCTGTCGCAATAAGCACCCCTCCCAGTGCAAGCATACGCGCGGCGGGCGCACCCCGCAGCGATTGAATCGCGACAGCCGCAATCGTCAGACACAATCCTACCGCATATTTTTGAACGTAGTAGCGATCAAAACCAAACTGGATTCCAAAACCGAGCCAGATCACAAAGCTACTCACGATCACCGCACTCGAAAGATTGACTCGGCCTCGAACGGAAATCAGTAGAAGCGCGGCGGCGATGCCGAGGGGCAACGGCGCTAGTGGTGGGAATGCTCCACTGAGAGTCATGATGGGCGCTAGCTGCACAACAGCATATGCTCCGAGTCCGAGCAGCGCGAGGGCGAGCAGATAGCGCCTGTGGATCAGGAGCCAACCCCCGCCTGCAAATAGGATGTCACCGATTGTGAGCCCATACGAGTAGCGCAGTGCTGCCGCACCCAGGAGTGTAATTGGGAACACAGCGCGAAGATCGAGTAGACGATCACAGACCAGCAGGTAGCTGCTAAAGATTACGAGCCCTAATAACTGCGGATAGAAGCCGTTTCCCTGCAGAACCATCGCAATGGGCACAACCGCAGCTGTATTAAGGACAAGAACCCAAAGTAGGGGCACTCCACGCCTGATGCTCCACAGAGATACCACCCAGGTGAGTACAAAGGTGGTATACGCAAGTGCAACTAGCAGAGCCTCGTCGACCGGGATCCCAAACACCCATCGTATCAGGAAGAGCAGTCCGTAAAACCCGACGAACCCATTGTAAGCATCCGGCACAGCGGTGATAAAGCTTTGGTAAAAGCGGATATGATTTCCCCCATCAGCGGTGCCGAAGTTGACCAAACCCGAATACGGCGCCGTAACCAGTGGGGCTAGCGATGCTGCAGTGACCGCGAGCGCCCGCAAAGATGCCGTATTTGACCTCCACGCAGGATAGCTCCACACCGAGCCCGAAATGATTACCAGCCCCACTAATACCAGCCCAGAGATCATGAATGCCAACTGGATCGATACTCCGGTGGTCGCACGCATGGCTGCCGCAATCAGTGACAACACCAGGGGAGTAACGATGAGAATGCTCACGACCTCCAGTGTATATTCTGTCTTTGTCCGCCTCAATTTCACAGCTGCATCTCCGCCTTACATAACCCGCAACGCACGGGCTGCCGCATACTTCAGCAAGCCAGGCAAAACCTACCCGTAGCGAGAAAGTGGAGGCTGGGTTGATATTCGCCTTTTTGGTGCGGGGATTGGTTTTGCCTCAGTCCCGATGGGAAGAGTATCCGATCGTGCGACCAGTTGAAATAAACCGCGCCTCATTCAGGTAAGGAGGCAGGGCAAAACTCGACCCTACTTCGCCACAGGCTACGTCGAGGCTAGTGTCCACGAGGCCTCGCCTTCCACGCAGGCTGCAGGTGCAATTGAGCGCGAAATAAAAAGGGTGGGGTGGAAGAAGATCAGTGGAGAACCGTTCAAAAAACCTGAAAGAATACCCTGACGAGATGCATCCTTATGGAACACAGAGCTCGCCAGGGGCCTACAACGGCGTGCAAGTGAATCCTCACGGAAACACCTCCGAGCCGGTCCGGGCGTTGTTTGCTAGCTTCTCCGAGGAAGGTTCCGGCGGAGTTTGCTTCAAACGAGCCACCGCTCGATTAGACGTTGGGCTGTGACTCTTCGAACCACCCTTGTGAGGCGGCGATACACGTCCCCGACGCTCCGCCTTCGGAACCTGGGAATCCATCGACGGGCCCCAACTGAGTGGGCTGAAATCACCCCGCTGAGTTGCGATTGCGATTCCCTCTGGACCCGTTATCCAACGACCATCGCCCTGAGGGATGATGCGTGAACACGTGGCCACGGAGGTATTCGAATCGACCAGGATACTCCCGGTTGCGGTGCCCGCCGCAGCTGGCACGAAATGTTCTACCGACGAAGCGCAACTTGTCAAAAGACACGCTGCGCTCAAGATGATTGAATATAGGATGTGTTTGGCTTTCATGGTTTTGGACGAGTTCACCGAGATATTCTCGGCGGAGCGTGTAGCTCGCTAACGTCGCATTCACACGGCTTTAGCGAACTACACGATCCATCGTACCCAACCAACCATTAACCTTCTGCCGATCTTCTTCTACCCATACTAATCACGCTTCGTCCGCTCTCGACTCGTACGCCGGGTACGTCCGCGAGCGACTTACTGTGATGACACCAGAATCCATCAGAGAATCCTTGGATATCAAGTGCGAACGGGCCACGAATGAGGAGATGAAGCCGGAGGAGAATTCAGACCTGATGAGAGGGGCCGAAATATCGGGCAATAAAAAACCCCGGTCGGCCTCTACTCACGCTGGAGAGAGGACGCGACCGGGGTTACGCACGTCACAGCTTAGAAGTAGGTCTCGGTGCCCGGAATAACGTCGCCAATCGGCTTCGTCTCTTGCGCCGGTACGCTCTGTGACTGACGCTGCGACTGACGCTGCTTAATGTTAATATTGTCAGCAGGGATGTTCATCAAGCCGTTCATAAGCGCCAACGCCTTGCCAGCTTCAACCCCTTCATGCACCAGGAACTTGAAGAGCGATTCAACTTTGCCATGCGCGTCAACCAACCGCAGGTTGTCGGACGCTCCCTGAAGTCCCGGGCAATTCGCCATCCACCTATTTACGCAGTGATCAATGCCGAGCCTTCTCGACTGTTGCTCAAGATGCGCCTTGAATTGCGCTACATACATATTCTCAAAGTGGAAATCACTTTGCGCCATTAAACCAGCCACACCTGGGTAGTGCAGCGTTGCTCCTGCAATCTCGGACTTCTCGATGATCTTTCCTGAGGCATCCTTACGATAGGTCTGAAGCTCTGCAGTGTGCGTGCATGAACTCACACCGACTCCTGTTGCTCCAACAACCATCATCTCTGCTGCGGCTACCATACTGCGCATCTTCGAGCCAAAGCTCGCTTGTGTTGGCTCGGTTTCCGATTTTCCTTGCGTCTGACCCGCTTTCATCGCTGCATCCATATCTTCCTCTTTTTCCTTATCAGTAAACTACCAATGCTCCGGTTGGCCTGGGCCCGGACTCCTGAACTGTAAGAAGTGCGATAGTAAGCCCCATGCCACTCACAATCGCTGCATTCCCCTCTGGTATGCGCTCTTTTGTGTACATGTGACATTGTAAATAAAGAAATCTCTTACTCAACGTCACGGAACAATATTTTGACGGGTTGCAACCGCCCCCCCCCGAATAAGGATGCAGGATGGTACGTGCGCTACGAGGCGGATCCTGGCGTTTTTAGGGATATTTACCGATTTTCTCTCGAAAAGACCGGGGGAAGGACGCGGTAGACGCCTCCGTGCCTATGCAAAGCGGCTAATTCAATCGCGGCTTGCCGAGCGATATTCGCAAACCACGCCGTACAGCGTGATCCACCGTAGCCATATCACCCGTTTCCTGGCCCTGATTGCGTACCCGAACCCCAAAGATTCGGCGCTGGACTCCATATTTTCCGTCCACTCCCGGCTCTCCATCTACCCGCTCATACACCGGTATCCCGAGCACTGAGACCTGTCGCGCAGATGCCTCTTTAACGAGCTGGCCATCAGAACCTGCGGAGAGAGCATCGGCTGATTTTGAGTT
>JBIJBZ010000277.1:0-2622 GCA_044344945.1 Bdellovibrionota bacterium
ACTTGCAGAGGCAAAGCGGCTTATTCCTGAGCTTCATACCGTGCGGTGCGACGTGTCGATTGAAGCTGAGCGGCTAGCACTTCATCAGGAGGTACTCTCTCAATTCCCGAAGCTTACCGTGCTGATCAACAATGCTGGGATTCAGAACCGTCCTCCGTCACTGACAGCACCTCAAGATTGGTCAGCGCATCATCGAGAGATTGCGACCAATCTCGAAGCACCGTTGCACCTCGCAATGCTATTTATTCCGCATCTGATGGAACAACCGGCAGCCGCGATCATGAACGTGTCATCAGGACTCGCCTTCTCACCACTCGCATTCATGGGAACGTACTGCGCAACAAAGGCTGCCGTGCACTCATTTACGCTGAGCCTTCGGCACCAGTTGCGGAATACGCGCATCTCGGTTGTCGAGATTATTCCGCCGAAGGTGAACACCGACCTCGGAGGTGTGGGACTTCACGACGATGGAGCCCCGCTCGATGCCTTCGCGGACAGTGCCTTTGAATCTATCAATACAGGGCACCTTGAGTTTGGGTATGGATTTTCAGAGAAGAATCGCATGGCCTCGCGGACGGAGCTTGATCAGACGTTTGCGTTGTTGAATCCACACGAGGGATAGGCGCCTGGGGCCGAAGGCTGTATTCGTGCATGGCACGAACGGCCGGCGACACGCCGGCCCTCCCACAAATCGATTTCATTTTTTTCGAATCATGCCTGGCGACAATCAATATGTCCCGCGGCCGAAGGCGCACATCGCCTCGCCTCACATGGGTACGTTGGGAGGGTCGGCGCGTCGCCGACCATTCGTTGCGCAAACGGAAACCGCCATCGGCCGAAGGCTGTATTCGTTGATGTTACGAACGGCGGGCAACATGCCCGCCCTCCCCCGTCACCACGATATTATGAACCGACCCCACAACACGCGCTCCGCGCGTCGCAACAACGTGCGAAAGCTTGGCGCCAGACTCTACAACTACACCACGTTCGAGGTAGACATACGGCCCAACCTCACATCCCGCACCCAGCACAACTCCCTGCTCTATCAACACTGGAGCATGTATCGTTACATCCGCAGGAACCTCTACCGATGGATCGATTTGAACCGGCGGTGTCTGAGCGTTAAGGAACTGCTCATTCAACGCCAATAAATCAGCACTGTTCGTAAGATCATCTCGCTGCGATATCCGAGCTGCGCTGACCCGCCTACCCGAAGCAATCACGCTACGAAATGCCTCCGGTAGCTCATACTCTCCACGCGCTGAGAGTTGCAGCTTCTCAAGTTCAGCAAAGATCTCCGGCGACAACACATAGAGTGGAAGCGCCGTGATGTTTGATAGACGCTCGTGAGGCTGCGGCTTCTCAATGATATCGAGGATACGATCCCCTTCCATTCTTACTACTGAACGTGAGGCCAGCGAGAGACCGGCGGGCACCTCCATTACACCGACAGACACACAGGCTTCGGTGCGCGTATGAGCCTCCATCAAACCTGAGATATCATCAACTGGGATCAAACTATCACACGCACAGACAAGAAAATCGGTCGCGATATGCCCTGCACACACCTTGAGCGCATCTCCGCTTCCACGCGGAACCTGTTGGGTGAGCACCGACACGGTCGAATCTCCGCTAAAAAAACTACGAAGCTCCATATCGTGCGGTGCCGCCACGATAACAAAGCGATTAATTCCCGCGTCACGGAGCGATTCCATAACCCGGCTGATCATCGGCTTTCCCGCGATCGGTACCATCGCCTTCGAACGAGTTGCCGTAATCTCTTTCAAGCGAGAACCCCGACCCGCAGCCAGAATAACTGCTGTGGTGATCATTCGACGACCTCGACTGAGACCGAGTTTGCAGAGTTGCAGAAGTGGATCGAATACGCCCCTTCAAGCTCCGGATGTCGCGCCATGTACGCTGCGTGGAGCTTCTCCGCAATCGATTCACGCTGGCTCGGATCAATAATCGCCAAGCAACACCCTTGGAATCCTCCGCCGCAGAACCGGGTACCGTATACCCCTGAAATGCCGGCGAGGATCTCGTAGAGCGCAATCAGTGCTGGGCTTCCACTCTCAAAGTTTACGATCGAGCTCTCGCCTGATGCCGTAACGAGAGCGCCGAACTTCGCCATATCGCCCGTTGGCCACACTTTCATACCCTCGTGTACCCGAGCAGCCTCGGTAAAGAAGTGTCGCGCTCGTCGTTGTAACGTTTCGGGTATCTGGCTCTGATACTCAAAGAAGATCTCGGCCCCAACATCGCCCAGAATCGGCTTGTGGGGGACTGGGCGACCTGCTAACGCCAGCAGCTCTCTCGCTGCCTCATGGCACTCTGCCACCCGTTGGTTAAACGGAGTTCCCGTCAGTTGTCGACTTAAACCGGAGTACACAACCAGGATCTCCCACGGCTGTGGAGAGCGCTCCTGCGCCAATGAGGTAATCTCATGCGAGCGACAGTCGATACAGGTCAGTGCATTCGGATGACTCGATACGATCACGGATTGATCAAGGATGCCGTTGTGCAGGCCCAGGTAGCCGTTCTCTGTGGCGCGCACAAGAAGAATCGTCTCTAACGCCGAGAGCGAGAGGTGATTGACGTGTTCAAGGGCTCTGGCATACG
>JBIJBZ010000171.1:0-7214 GCA_044344945.1 Bdellovibrionota bacterium
ACGATTGCTTCTGTATGGTTCGGGAGAGGAGCGTCCCCTACTCAAGGTGTGCCGCTGGATTCCAGCGTCCGGTTCACCAAACATCGAAGTCCCCCCAGATCGAGGTTGCCGGCCTGATCGGCTTGATGTTGCGCTGCGTGCCGATGATCCGGCGACTGCGTCCACCAGCGAGTACGAGCGTCTCTTTCAGGGGCAGATTGATCGTTTGCATGTGTGCCGCGCATGTTCCCCCGATATCATCATAACGATGGATAGCTCCGGCAAAAGGATCTCGCGAGCGGGGAGTGCGTATGGACTTGCGGTGCTGTCGCTCGCTTTTACCGTGAAAGGTACTCTCAAAAATGATCGCAGCGACTACCTCAAGATGCTTTCGGGAGATATCGGTACGATATCGCTTCAACTTCCAGAGGCAGAGCGGCCAATCGAATTTAGTAAGACCAACGGAGCGGTGCCGTTTACGGCTAATGTTGTTCCGATCGTTGTTATCGCGCTCTGGCTCTCTCTGCGCGCGCATCGAAAGGTGTTGGACTACTTTGCTCGCAACGATGTCCTGCTGCCCTTGGTTGCAGCGACGGGGAAGCGCCCCTTCTATACTGCGATCTGGCTCCTTACTGCGATGCGAGTAGCGTGCTTTCTGGCTGCCTCACTTCCGATTCTGTACTTCGGACTCAAGGATATTGGGGGTGAGGATGTATTTATGGAGATCGGAGCTAACAAGGCTGCGACGCTGTTGTGGTTGGTTGCATTGAGTAGCGCCGTTGCGCTCTCGACTATTATCGGGTCCATCGCCGATCTAAAGCACCGACAGGCATTCGTGAATGTCCTCTACCGGTATATCCCGGTGGCGGTGGCGATGAGTGGAGGTGTGTTGTGGGTAGCGACGTTTCTGGTGCCTTCGGTAGCCGCCGGGACCATGAGACTCTCGTTAACCGCTGTGCCAGTCGTTGGACTCGTTCCGCTCTTCATCGCTCCGATAACCAGGGTGGGGATGGTGGTGCTACTGATTCACGCAGTCTGCTCTGGTGCGCTTGTAATTATGATTTTAAGAAGTAACGCGCGGTGGTTTGCCGCACATTTAGAGGAGGTGTGATGAATCCCCGTGTTTCCATCGAAGTTGACAATCTTGTGATCCGATACTCAGATCTCCAGGCGTTGCAGATTACATCGTTGCGCAGGGAGGGTGGGGTATTCGCTCTCTTGGGGCACAATGGAGCTGGCAAGTCCACGCTAATCAAGACTCTGTTGGGCCTCCTTGAGCCTCACAATGGCTTAGTCGCAGCGATTGACAGCACCGGTGGTCGGCTTATTCCAGAGCGAGATATGGCGTTCTGCCCCGAGAACGGGGCGGTATTCGCCGATATCTTGGTGGAGGAGTATCTGCAGTTGTGGTGTCGAATTAAACACAACGACGCGCATTACTATGAACACGCGGGCGGTCACTACGTAGATCGTTTGACTATTAAACCCCTTCTGCGGAAGCGGGGGCGCGAATTGTCGAAGGGGCAACGTCGTCGCGTGCAGACAGCACTCGGTTTTATGAGCAACCCGCGCTTCTTTCTCTTCGACGAGCCATTCGATGGGCTTGATGTGCAGCGCACTAATGAGTTGATGGAGATAGTAGATGAGGAGCGGAGTCAACGGGCGTTTCTTATCTCATCACACCGCATGGATGTGATGGAGCGGCTCGCAGATACTATTGTTGTTCTGCAGGAGGGGCGGGTGCGGTGCGAGGGCCCACCGGATCTCGTCTGCGAACAATTAGTTGGCCATGGCCACAGTGGAGGTCCGATCTCGTTAACCGACGCCATGAGGTTTCATCTGCAGTGCATGGCTGGATGAAGAGCGTGAGGCGGAGATAGGGTGCGTAGCCTCTTCGCTACGAGATCTCTACCAAGATGTGTCCTGATAGAACCTCTTGGCCCTTGGTCACATGCACCTTGGACACCGTGCCGGTCCGAGGAGCCTTGATCGGATTCTCCATCTTCATCGCTTCGATCACGACCAGGGTGGTATCCTTGTCAACGGTTTGCCCGGGCGCAACGCGCACCTCTGATATGATTCCGGGGATGGGTGCGCGGACTTCGGGAGCGCTTCCACGCTGCGCAGAGCCGGTTGCTTGGGGAATTAGTGTTTTACTTGACGGCGCCGAGGAGGAAACCTCTAGCGAATATTCGATGCCATCAACGGCGAACGTCAGAAGCGTTCCCCGTCGACTTCGAAGTTCAACGCAATACCGTGTGCCGTTCACAAGGATCGAGTACTGACTCATAGGATGCTCCGTTCAATCGCTTCCAGGCGTGCTACCCGGTGCCAGAGGGAGGTCCCCTCCGTTCTCGCTCCCGATGCGGAGAATTCCAGCTGCCCCGACTCACGCACCGAGATGTCGCCATGGGGAAGAAGTGCGTGAAGCGCTGCGCCGATCGCTGCGACTATTTCACTTGAGAGCCGATTCGTCTGCACATAGACGAATTCGATGTCATCGTGAGCTAGGTGTGGGGGTAGGGGCGGGCGCAGTTCGATATCCATCCGTTTCTTCTTTATAGAGGAATATTGCCGTGCTTCTTTTTCGGCACTGACTGGCGCTTAGTTGAGAGGAGCGAGAATGCTTCAATAATTTTGGCGCGGGTCTGTCGAGGTCTGATCACTGCATCGATAAAGCCCAGCTCGGTTGCCTCCCACGGTGTGCTGAACTTCTCGCGATACTCTCGCACCAGACGCTCTCGGCACTCCTTCTCCTTGCCGTGTTGGGCTGCCTCGTCGAGCTCTTTGCGGAAAACGATATTCACAGCCCCATCAGGCCCCATTACTGCGATCTCGGCGGTCGGATACGCGAAGTTGATGTCAGCCCGAATGTGTTTGGAGCTCATCACATCGTAGGCACCTCCGTATGCCTTACGGGTGATAACTGTAACCTTTGGTACCGTAGCCTCGGCGAATGCATACAAAAGTTTTGCGCCGTGCCGGATAATTCCACCGTGCTCCTGTTGAACCCCCGGAAGGAAGCCGGGCACATCAACAAGCGTCAAGAGTGGGATATTAAATGCATCGCAGAAGCGCACAAATCTCGCTGCTTTGGTGCTCGCGTTGATATCGAGACATCCCGCCAGTGCCGAGGGTTGGTTTGCAACGACGCCAATTGAGCGACCTGCTAGACGAATGTAGCCGATCACGATATTCGGGGCGAAGTTCGGTTGTATTTCAAAGAACTCCCCTGAGTCAGCGACGGATGTAATGAGCTGCTTGATATCGTATGGAACGTTCGATTGTGACGGGATTAGGGTATCGAGCGCCTCGTCCTCGCGGGTTGTAGGATCTCCCGACATAACTGTGGGGACCTCGTCGAGATTATTTTGAGGCAGAAACGAGAGGAGAGTTTTGCACGTAGAGATGCAATCTTCCTCCGATTCTGCTTCAAGGTGCGCTACGCCGCTTATCGAGGTGTGAGTGTCGGCTCCCCCAAGCACCTCCTTTGAGATCTCCTCTTTCGTGACAGCTTTAATGACATCGGGACCGGTGATAAACATGTGGCTCGTGTTTCTCACCATAAGAACGAAGTCTGTAATCGCAGGAGAGTACACAGCGCCTCCCGCGCACGGTCCCATCACGAGAGAGAGCTGAGGAACGACCCCTGAGAGCAGGGTATTGCGTAGGAAGATATCGGCGTACCCGCCAAGGCTCTCTACGCCCTCTTGGATTCGGGCTCCCCCTGAATCGTTAAGCCCGACTATCGGGCATCCGAGTTTCTCGGCGAGATCCATGATCTTTACAATCTTCTTTGCATGCATCGCCGCAAGTGAGCCGCCCATAACTGTGAAGTCTTGAGCGAAGATGCACACGGTCCGGCCGTTGATCGTGCCGGTTCCGGTGACGACTCCATCGCCGAGGTAGCGTTTGTCTCCGAGTCCGAAGTTTGTTGAACGGTGTGTAACGAACTTATCGAGCTCCGCAAAGGAGCCCGGGTCGAGAAGGAGATGAATTCGTTCGCGGGCCGTTAACTTACCCGCTTCGTGTTGCTTTGCTACGCGGTCGGCCCCTCCACCAGCTTCAGCCTCTCGCTCTCTTCGTGCTAATTCATCGTTCTGTTCCATACGAGACGGATGGTAGCCCTTAGCTGGGCACCCGTAAACGGGTATTGCTACTCGTGCTGATCTCCAGCGAAGCGATGCAAAACCTCACGTGAACCTGTTCGTAAACGCGAACGTACGCGTACCCGAGACGAAAAGCCTTACGTTTTCGGGGACGTGCACGTTTACAGGCACGAACACGTTGATGTGAGGAGCCCAAAAGTGAAACCACTGCTGATTTGTGCCTGGCCTCCCCCAGGACTCTTTCTTTACCTTTACGAGGGTACTGTAAGGGGGGTATCTTTAACTGATGAAGCTCCGCCGCATCTCCCCCCTCCTTGCCACCGTACTTTCGATTGCATCGCTTTTTGGATGTTCCTCAACAGCCTCTGGTCCGGGCGCCGGGGGAGAATCAATCGTGCGCCAACCAGAGGTGCTTGAGAAACAGCTTTTCGAATCGATGCGGGATTACTACTGCGAACGCAAGCAGTGGCCGGAATCTCTTGATGATGTTGAGGCCTTTGAGGTGGCGCGAGGGGCTGACGAGAAGCTCTTTGCAGAGTTCAGGAACCCGCGCTTTACCTCGCAGCGTGCGATTATACTAACGATGAACTACGAGAATGCTCTCGGTGCAGAGCGCAAGGTCTCCTTTATCACGCCGCCGCAGTGCGATGATGGCGACTCGGAAGAAAGGGTCTCGATCGCTGCTGGACGGATTCGGTTTGGCCTGCCGTCGGGTTTTCGCCTCATGGGGGGAGCTGACGTCAAAGCTCGTTGGAAAAATCCGCCCTATCCTGATGCAGTATGGATTGGGGACTCTGACATCTTAATCGCGATCCGCTTTGGCGACGTTGAAGTTTCCGAGGCTGATTTAGTGGGGCTTTCGGCAGAGCTGACGGAAGCGTACGAGCGCTCAGTTCCGGGACTAGGCTGGCTAAAGAAAGAGGCTATCGCTGTTAAGGGTCGAACCCTTTTAGAGCATGAGTTTGATAGTGATTCTTCGCGTGGCCGGATTGTGAGCTATGTTATCTCAGCTTCCTTCGACCGCAGATTAGTAGCCATCACGGTCATCGGTCCAGCCGCCCAGCTCGCCCAAGTTGATGAGATTGCTCGGTCGGTCGAGCAGACCCTTAGCATCCGGTAGGATTGTGGCTCTATGAGTGATACCAAGCGCGAGTTTCAAACATCTTCCGGGTTCGCGATACGAGGGGTTTACACGAGCGCTGACGCAAATGGTGGTGATGTGTCGCTTCCCGGGCAGTTTCCGTACACCCGCGGTATCCACCCAACGATGTATCGAGGAAAGTTGTGGACCATGCGCCAGTATTCCGGGTTCGGTAGCGCCGATGATACGAATGCGCGCTACCACTTCCTCTTAAAGCAGGGAATCACCGGACTCAGTGTTGCATTCGACCTGCCGACGCAGATGGGGCGCGATCCCGATCATGTCTTAGCAAAGGGAGAAGTTGGTCGAGTTGGAGTTTCAATCGCAACGATAGAGGATATCGAGCGTCTGTTTAAGGGTATTCCGCTTGAGCAGGTCTCAATCTCGATGACGATTAACTCAACGGCGGGGATCTTGTTGGCGTTGCTACTGGTGCTAGCTGAGCGTCGAGGTATTGCGTGGAGCTCTCTGCGTGGGACGATTCAAAACGATATTCTCAAGGAGTATATCGCCAGAGGAACGTACATATATCCACCACGGCCGGCGATGCGTATCGTGACCGATATATTCTCGTTCTGCCGTTCAAACGTTCCGCAATGGAATACAATTAGTGTCTCAGGCTACCACATTCGAGAGGCGGGGAGCACCGCGGTAGAAGAGGTCGCATTTACCCTTGCCGATGGGTTAGCATACCTCACTGCTGCCAAGGAGCACGGGCTTGATGTTGATGATGTAGCGCCGCGCATGGCCTTCTTTTTTAACTGCCACAACAATTTCCTTGAAGAGATCGCGAAGTTTCGGGCTGCGCGGCGGCTGTGGGCTACTCTAGTTCGTGAGCGGTTTAATCCGAAGGACGAGCGCTCGCTGATGGTGCGCTTTCACACCCAAACTGCCGGTAGCAGCCTGACTGCACAACAGCCGCACAACAATATTATACGCACAACGATTCAGGCCTTGGCAGCAGTGCTTGGTGGAACGCAATCATTACATACAAACGGTTTTGATGAGGCGCTTGGGTTGCCGACCGAGGAGAGCGCTCGTTTGGCGCTCCGTACGCAGCAGATTATCGCGGAGGAATCCGGTGTTGTAATGTCCTCCGACCCGCTCGGTGGCAGTTTTATGATCGAGTCTCTGACGAATCAGATCGAGGCGCAGGCACGGGTGCGAATTGAGAAGATCGACGCCATGGGAGGGATGCTTGAGGCGATTGAGCAACGGTACCCGCAAGGGGAGATCGAGAATTCCGCGTTCGAAGCGCAGAAGGCTATCGAGAGTGGTAGGATCGGCGTCGTTGGTGTGAATATGCATGCAGATGCTGAACGTGCGGCGCCACCGGTTCTCGCAATAGACTCGGCAGTTGAGCGCGATCAGTGCGAGCGTGTGAAGCGTTTTCGTGCGCAGCGGGATGTCGGTGCGGTTACAGCAGCTTTAATGGCACTTAAAAGCGCAGCGCAAGGCGGGGAAAACCTCATGCCGCACATCGTGGCCTCGGTTCGAAGCCTCGCAACGCTGGGAGAGATCTCTGACTCATTACGCGAGGTGTTCGGCGAGTACCATGGGGAATAGGGGGCTCAGAGCGGGTGGTACGGGCTTCTCGCAGTGAGCCTGGCGGCGGTCATAGTCCTGAGTCCAAAGGGGTGACACCAGCAGGTTGGTGAAAAAAGGCTTGCTGTTGCCAATTTCGATAGTGTGACTGCAACTGCGTTGGAGTCGCCGAAAAAATCCTCAACGTATATTAGAAGATACGCTTCCGGTTTTTTCGTTGGGTCCGCCTTGTTTCCTCAAAACTCTCAAAATGCTCACTTTGGAAACTGTTCTCACCACCCTGCTAGGCCAGACGCCTTGGCGTGTTGAGGACTGCCATAGCAGGATGGTGACACAAGGCTTGCTGTTGCCAATTTCGATAGTGTGACTGCAACTGCGTTGGAGTCGCCGAAAAAATCCTCAACGTATATTGGAAGTTACGCTTCCGGTTTTTTCGTTGG
>JBIJBZ010000024.1:0-25756 GCA_044344945.1 Bdellovibrionota bacterium
TGAATCCGACCAAATTGCAAAACAGGAACCCGCTGCCGTTCCAAACCACATCACGCTTCTCGTTTCACCAGCTGATGCCCAGAAGATACAACTGGCAAAGGCATCCGGCAGCCTCAACCTAAGCTTACGGGGAGCCCAGGACAGCGGTGCCCTCGGAAGCAGCGTGCTCACCTCCGAAGCGCTGCTGGTCGGGCGAAAGCCACTGTCGGGAACCAAAGGCCGAGTCACCATGGATGGCGAGGAGTATGCTCTCTACGAAAATCGATTGGTCCCCGTGAAGGAACTTCTCACGGGAGCACCCATAGGTAACTGAGGGTACGTGCAACTATGGTGGGGAGCTATCGCAATCACAGCCTTATTATCGCGGTATCCCACGGGAAGCGTCAGCGCGGCACTGCGCTAACCGAGGCGGCGATCGTTCTACCTATTTTTTGTCTCCTCATAGCCGGACTTCTTCAGTTCGGATACCTGTTTGGGATCCTGATGAACCTTCGATCTGCTGCATCCGTAGGAGCAAGAGCTGCGATTCTCGGCTCCGGTCTGACTGCTGTTCAGGTATGTGACGCCGCTCGCTCATCTGTCGCTAGCGTTCTGGACACATCGCTCGTTACTTGCCAGACCTCTCCAGCAATCCTGCCGACGGTAGCAAATACGCCCGTCACCGTTACTCTGACCTATCCTGCTCCAACGCTCTCGATGTACTCCGCATTCAATGGTCCCGCGAACTCGACCCTAACTGCCCACACCACGATGCAATAGGGGCACGAGTATCATGAAGATATACAGCAACTACCGTGAACACCAATCGAATTCAGGATTTGTGATCGTACTGTTCTGCCTGCTCCTGTCTACCACGCTCGCATTCCTCGCGTTTGCACTCGATTCAGTGAATCTCCTTGCCGAGCACCGGCGGCTCCAGATCAGTGCCGACGCTCTATCGATAGCTGGTGCAAACGCGCTAGGCCCCAGTGCTGATTACCCCTCGGTATCTGCTTTTATCTCAAACATCGCGGGAGCACACAGCGTTACTGAGCAAGAGATGAGCAATCCCACGCCTCGATGTGGCATATGGCAGAACGGCACGTTTGTTCCCCGAACTGATGGTCTCTGCGACAAAACATCCACAGCGGTCGAAGTCACGCTTACAAGGTCAGTTTCGACATCATTCGCAAGGTTTATAGCCTTCGTTCCAGTAACTATTTCCGCTCGCGCCGTAACATACCGACCAACATTTACCCCGGGAAACTGCATTCGCCCTTTCGGCGTAGAAAACTCCTATCTTACCAGGCTTAATCTTACTAATGGAGCAACCTTCACAGTCAACGGAACTCAAGGGCCCGGCAACTGGGGAAAGATTGACCTGTATGGCAATGCCTCTTCGGGAACCGAATACACGAGCCTGATGCTCAATAATCTGTGTGATGATCAAATCGTGGCTGGCAATATCGTGTCTGTCGGAACCGGAAATGCTCAGATATCTGATGTGTTTCAAACGATTCTGTCCGATTCAACCCCGCCGTATGCGTGGCACGGTATGGTCTTCGCTGTTACAAGCGACTTTCCAAATGGAAATGGTGTCGTGCAGATCCTCCGCTTTATTCGGGTTGATCTCGTCTCGCAACAAGGCAATGGACAGAACTGGAGTGCAACTCTTCGGATAACGGACGTGGATACGGAACCGGATCCGCGAATTCCACCAGCACGTGTACTAATGCAATAACATCAAGGCGAAAAGGGAATGACAAGAAGAGACCACAACGACGCGAAGGTACTCTTCGATTTATTCGGAGCACCATCGCCTACAGCCGCCGCACGTGATCAAGAGCAAGCCCCCGCAAGGAACACCACTGAAGCCGGACGACCACAGTCGAGCCAAACAAAGATCGCCAGCACACCCAATCCTACCAGCCCCGTGCCCACGAATCGGCGACACATGGGAGCTCACCACGGCAAGCCCCTCTCACCGTTTGCCTCCGAGATCCTTAGAGCCGCCCGTGGCGAACTCGGTCGTGGCTCTGAGATGCAACAAACACCTCTCGATGCTGGGGCGAGCGAAGTTGCAATTGCAACCGCGATCGACCGGGTAATAGGTAACCAGAAACAGCAACTAAGTGAGGTAGAACGGGCTGACCTCATTGTTCACCTGTGGACAGATCTCAGTGGATGGGGCGTTCTCCAGGCACTGATCGACGATCCCCACGTCACTGATATTCACGTCTACGACTCCAACACGGTCGTCTGCCAACGCGGCAAGGTGAGTGAGAATACTGGCCTGCATTGGCCATCGAAAGAGGCGTATGTAGCATTCGTTGATCGACTGCTGATGAGGCTTGGAAAGTCGCTCTCAACGCAGCAACACACTATCGATGGCGCATTTGATGATGGCATCCGCATCTGTGCTATGCATGAGAGCGTATGCGTCGGATGCGGTCCCCTGCTCTCTATCCGCATACCGCGCTTAACCAATACAACACTCGAAATGCTGGCCGAGTTCGGTGTGGCACCGCAGCTCATCATTGACTACCTTGCCGCCCTCACCCGCTGGGGCCAAGTGACGATGCTTGTTGCCGGCGAGACTGGAACCGGCAAAACAACGCTGCTGAAGGGCCTCGGAACTCAATTCGGACCGACTGAGTCGATTGTAACAGTCGAGGATACCCCTGAACTACATTTCGATCATCCATTTCTGCGGGCGTTAGTCTCGCGGCCACCAAATGTCGAAGGAGTTGGAGAAGTCACCCTACAGGAACACATTAAAGCTACGCTTCGAATGACTCCCAATCGGGTTATCCTCGGAGAGATGCGCACCCCTCTTGCAGCCGAAGCCTTTCTTGAGAGTGCTCAAACGGGACATACCGGCATGTCAACAATTCACGCAAGAAACGCCAAGGAGACCCTCGTACGTCTTGAGTCACTGCTTGGGCGGGCTCAGAAGTCAGTGGCGATCGATATCATCCGGCAGCAGATCGCCCTCGCCGTTGATGTCGTAGTGTGGATGTTTCGCGACAAACGTGATGGCAAGCCGCGTATCGGCGAGATAATTGAAGTTGGCCATTTCGTCGAGGGTAGTATTCAGGTGAAACCCATGTTTCGTTTCGATTACTCGAAAGGTGAACCAACCTGGCTTGTGGAATCATGGAGCAGCTATTTTGATACAGTGCTTCTGGCCGACGGAATTCATCTCGGCGAGCACAATACGGCTCTCACACTAGCGAAACGGTCGAGGGACTCACATACATCTGAATCTCGACCAGTCGAGGACCGTAGGACATGAACTCGACTATGATGATTGCGATTTCCTCCCTTGTACTTGGAGCAGTGAGTCTGCATACGCTGCTGCTAGCGCTTCGCCGCCTCTTCCCGACCCTGCTGCCCTCTGATCGGAGCAAGCTTCACAAGGTGATTGCAAACCAAGCTCCCATGGGCGATCCACAAAGTCATTCGGCACAGGGACTTCTAACAAGCATCAAGGCGACGAAGACGGCAAACCGCCGGACCGGAAGGCTCACCTTACCAAAGCGCCTGCGGTATGCCCAATGGAAGATCTCACCACTTACCTTCCGTCTGGCGTCTGCGGGTATAGGCGGCGTTTTGTTCTCTCTGGCCGTAATCCACTTTAACGTGGCTATACAGGCCCTCGCACTCGCTGCAGGGCCGATCATTATGAACCTCGCCCTTGAGCGCTCTATTGAGAGGCGCAGCAAGGCATTTGACGCCGATTACCCCCAATTCCTGATGTCGATGGTTGGGCTCCTTAAGACGGGCATGACCGCCACTGGAGCCCTTGAAACAGCTGCGCGCGGTCTTGCAGCCGGTTCACTCGTACGATACGAGGCGCTCCTAGCTCTTGAACGGATTCGGGTAGGAGTGCTTGAAGACAAATCCATAGGCGCTTTCGGCGAAGATATCTATCATCCCGAGATTGAGCTATTCGTTCAGGCCCTACTTTTAAGCAATCGGATCGGGGGAAATCTTTCGGAGTCGCTTGAACGCCTGTCAAAGCAGGTTCGCAAACGCCAGTACTTCAAAACATCCGCGGTTTCGGCGGTCGCCCTGCAGAGGAGCTCAGTTATCGTGATTGTCTGCATCTTGGTGTTTCTTGAGGGGTATGTCGGAATAATGTTTCCTGCTCTCGTCCTCGATAGCCTTGCAAGTCCGGTCGGATGGCATATCTGGCAGGTTAGTATTGCGACGATAGCACTTTCGTTTCTATGGGTACGACGAGTTACAAAGCTGAAGGCCTAAAATGGATCCAACGAATATTTTCAACGCCAGCATCCTCGTTTTAAGTAGCATCTCTGCTACAACTGTTGTTGGCCTTGTGCTTCATCACCGACGAACATCTCGCATCATCGAAATTCTTGACCCCGCCAAAAGCTCTCACAGATCGGCGCCTCTTGTACGAGAGATGATGACGAACGACCGCGATAGGAGTGCGCTTGAGGGCATTAACGCCGTAGCGAACTATCATATCTCAACCTCACCGAAGGAGACCCTTAACGATCAGCTGTTTCACGCTGGAATATTCGCTGAGGCCGACCGTACTCGATTCCTGCGGTGGAGGAGACTTATATTGGTCTTGGCCACTGGTCTTGGAGTATTTCTCGGAAGTCTCGTCAGTCAGAGTTTGGTGTTGATAGGAGCCGGTATCGGAATCCTCGTCGGCTTACAGATTCCACGATCATTCCTGCAACGCTCAATCGAGCAACGAGGAGAGGAGATCATGTTTTATCTCCCCCTCGTTATCGAGCAGCTCGTCATCGGCGTGAGCAGCTCCCTTGATATCGGCCCCTGTATTCGATGGATAGTATCGATGGCCGATGAGCGGGACTCCCACAACCCAGTGACGGAGCTACTCCGCTACGCGCAGCAATATACCAAATCGGGCGTCTCACTTGAGGATGCGCTCTTAGAGGTTGGGAATCTTGCAGGACACACGGAGCTAAACCATGTGTTCATGTCTCTCTCGCAGGTAACGAAACACGGCGGTGAAATCACTCGTCAGCTTCAGGAGCTTGCCAACGCAGTTGCAGCTCAACGAGAGGCACGAATTGAGGGAAAGATTCGCAAACTCGAACTTGCTGCTACGGGCCCCGTAGCATTGGTTTTTGTCTCATTTATGGCGATCTTCATGGCTGGGCTTGGATCTCAGTTTGGAGCGATGCTTAAGTAGAAGGCTCATCAGCGGATCCATTGCGCATAATAGAGTGCTATCTAAACGTCGACAGGATCGTTCACGTTTACGTGCACGAGCAATGCTCACGTCCGAAAACGCCAATTCTACCCACTCGATTCCACGAAGATCCCCTTTACATTTACAAGCACGTTCACATGGGAATGAGAGATGTAAGCTTAAAGTACCACGACGAGATCTGTCGACCGCCCCTCAAACTGTTGCGAAGTAGCGCTAGACGTCTACCTGTCAAAGGTAATGTAGCGCCTTGCGGAGCCAATACCCACTCAGGCATGTTCATGTGGCCCGCCATGCGATATGCACATGTACGAGCACGTTCAGTTGGGAAGTAGAGATCTTGTCTTACCAATTTTCCATGCTCAGCCATCCCCACGCTGACCCGTCGCCGTTGGCTTGCTCACCGCTGTTCTCTACACTCCCGGAGTTCATACACGAACACGTCGTGTAATCGACACCGCCCTGATTACTACAACTATCCTCGGGAATGTCGCAGGTGCAACTACAATCTTCAGAGTGAAGCGTAAAGCCTGGATCACACGGCTTGCATCCACACTGAACCCCATCAAGGCATATCTGCCAAGATTCACATTTGTTGGTGCAGCACGTTGGCCAGCCTGCAGCCTGCTGACATGGACCGCATTGACCGCAGGTTTGGACCTCTTCAGGTTCTTCAGCGACTTCTTCCGCTGGCTCCTCCTTTGGTTCTTCAGGAACCGGGGTTGGAGTACGAAGCTTACAATTGCACGTCTGGTGGTCGTAGAAGGCATCCTGGCTTAGCAGCGTATCTCTGCATTGTCGATCCGCAGCTGCCCGCCAGGCCGCTGGATCCCACACCGGTTCTCCACCGTTGTCAGCGGCAGCACCGGCGAATCCGAAACTCACACACTGCCATGTTCCGCTATTTCGATTGCACTCCATAGTTCCACAGATAGGTGGCCCCATGCAGTCCAGGTCCCTATCACCACCACCAGGACACGCCTTTGGGCCACCAGCACCACCGGGGCTCCGTGGGTTTCCACTACCAGAGCTGCCTCCTCCGATGTAAACATCGGGATCAGGGCTCGTGTCTGGATCAGGATCAGGGTTCGTGTCTGGATCAGGATTGGCTGACGTCTCGGTAGCCGTTGGGGTCTCGGTAGCCGTTGGGGTCTCCGTGGCAGTCGGCGTTTCAGTCGCTGTAGGCGTATCAGTCGGGGTATCAACCGCTGTGGCTGTAGACGTCGGGGTCGCTGTCGGAGTGGCGGTATCGGGGGTAACCGCCGGCGGGGTTATTGTCACTACAACCTCCACCTCTATCTGAGCCTCGACTAACCGACTTGGGGTAAGAGCAGTAACTACAAGAATCGTTCCGAGAGTGCCTAAAAGAATGCACGCTCCTTGAGTCACAACAGGGCCAAGACCACGCACAGCGTCTTGCAGTCGATTAGATTCCCGTGCCCTCAATCTCCTACAACAACAGTTAATCCCTCGTGCTAGCCAACCTGCAGCCTTCCTCATGCAAACCTACCTTAAAAAAACTCACGTATCCGGAATGTCCAAGACCTGCATTACACTTGCTTCCCTTGAGGGTATCGGCACTCCCCGCAAAAAACTTTAGGAGAATCTGCAAAACCTATGCATGTGGTTAATACAACTACATAAAAAGCACTTTCAAATCAAAACCACTGGACTCCAGATTAGACTACTGCCACCAGCCTGATACACTTTGGCACTGGGTAATGAAAGAAGTGTTACAGATGCCCGGTAGTACAATCTCATCAACGATCAAACCAGATACTGGGCTCGATTCCCTGAAGGCTCCTAAGGGTAAGAATGCCCGAAATGTCGAGACATATCCTACATCCCTGCTTGGAGAGCTCGCGTATCGATTTCGTGAACTCTTCGATCCCTCGGAGGCACATCCACCGCCCTCGTCGAAATCCCTCGCCCACACGGCACACCTGATAGGAGAGCTAGGAAGAGAACTGCGAGTTTCTCCTCTTCACGCCCGCCCTCTACAAGATCTCGTGCTGATAAATTATCTCGTAGCACCCCGAGATCTCTATCCGCAGACGGAACCCTTTATCAAGGCAGCGCGAGGGACAATCAACGAGCAATTTCTCTCTGAGAAGAAGGTACTTGAATCATTCCTAAAACGTGCCTGGGTAGACGGAGATACACCTCTCACTGCATATCCACTGCAACAACTCGTCCTTAACCTCGCTTTTAGAAGCCGAGATTACGGGCCTTTTGCATCTTTCATAAGCGGTGCCACGCCTCACGAACAACGGTACCAGCCATCCACTATCACAGCGAGTGGCTCCTTTGCCCTCCTATCTCTTGCCCGCGAACTCGGGTGCAGCAAGGCCGCGCGCATATTACGTGGCCCAGCCCTTTCACTACTTCTCGACGCAGAAAACAGAGATAGAGCCTGGTCCTTAGAGCCCCTTTCTCGGCCTGTGGAGTATCGGTTTGCATCCCTCTTTCTGGCAGATCTCAACCGCACCATGATCACCCACACATCTGAAAAATGTGGCCTTACCTGGACACCGACCGAACGCGAATCGATCGATATTACGAACGCCTGGCTTGAGGGGAGTAGCTCTCCCCTGAATAACTATATTGCACACGCATCCGCTTTAACGGATCCCGCAACCTGCAGGTCCTTCAAGGCACTGTACTACGGAAACGGTGTACGAAATTTCAGACGGTTAGATCTCGACGGAGCAGAAGACCCCTCATTTCTAAGAGATAGTCTGGCTGAGCAATCCTTGCATGGATGCCCCAGTGGCGATCTAATTCTGTGTGCGATCGGAAGCGGCGACCACAACGATGCCTTTGCATCACGAGGGTGGGATTTTGAAAACGTTCGCCAACAGGGCGAGATTGAGGGATGGAACCTTGATTTCGTCGAGGTACGCGATGCTCAAGAGCTGGCGTATCACATCCTCCGACACGGGCAAGATGGATCTCGAATTCGAGTGCTGCACTACTTCGGCCATGGCTCGTCCGACAGCGGAGAGTTCGGCCAATTAGACCGTAACGGCCGCTCCCAGCTCTCTCTCCGCAAACTGTTTTCGGACAGGGATGAACAGGAGTTGCTTACAGCTATCCAACAATACGTCGATACGGTCGTACTTCATACCTGTAGCGCTGCACAGACGCCACCTAATAGAACTCGCAAAGTTGCAAACCTAGCCGAAGGAATCTATACCGGTACCCGAAAGCAGGTAACCGTCATCGGCCTCACGGGAAACGATGCGTTCCATTCGCTCGAACACACACGAAATCGCAACGACGAAGTACTCTTTCTCGGAAAACCCGTGTGGTATGAGTCCAAAGTGCTACGAGCTAAGCGCCTGCAGGCGGGCTAATAGGTTACCATGAAGCGAATGGATGGCAGGTAAGGACGGGCCGAGGCTCCCCCTGGCGAGACCGAGATTAATGACTCGATACTGCGCGCACTGCGGCTGTTCGAATCGGTTTTTTTAAGACTCTATATAGTCGCGGTTGTCAGTAGAGTAAGATCTACATTTGAGAGACACTGGTAGAAAATTCATTCGTCGTAACTCAATCTCGTATGCCAACTCATACCCATACCAGCCACGGCTTTTCGCAGACTCTCACGTCACTTAAAGTACCAGCACCGCAAAACCCGATTAGTCAACGTGCATTACCTCGGCTTTCAGACCCTGCGACAAATACCCTTAAGGCTCTTGAACTCGACAAATCCGCACTTCATACAACGTTTAAGCAGTGGATTCTTGGCTACGGCGTTAGCTTCGTCGCTCACGCCCTCATCTTCGAACGTGCCTCAGAGGTCGTACGTGGCCTTCGAACAAGAGAATCATTTGTCGAATCGATAACTGGCGAAAAAAACCCTAAATCCGAGCACGATTGGCGAGCTTTTCCAGCTAGCCAGCTCCAAGCCGCTGTTTTTATTCCCCCGTGTTGGAACAAGGGAGCAGCGAATAACTATAGGAAACCAGATCCAACCATTACGCTCCTCGACGATGATTTAGCGAATTGCTTCCTCAATCCTAGCAAACGGCAACACGGTGGCGCTCTTCGCTCATTCATCACCCGCGCGCAAGATCTCGATTCTCTTCTCACTCCGAAGCTCCTTCGTCAGGGTTTGCAGTTCATTGAGACGGGCTGGGCCCGTGCCGTCTCAGAGTATGTCAAAGTCCGTCAAGACCCCGAATCCGGGTTTATCTTGGGAGCCAACCATCTGATGGACTATTACCAGGAGGTTATTGAATCGTGTACATCTCGAACGCGGGCACAGCTACCAAATAAGCCAACCAAGTAGGAACACTCCCCTGATCTGAATTCTACTCTGGGATCGGCTCTATCAAAGCTCTTGATTGCGAGGTACTCCGCTGATAGGTGTAGGAGATGATGAAGATCTCTGGCCAGCGCCACAATGTTGTTTCGATCGGAGAATCCCTCTGGGATAGAAAAGATGGCGTTAAGATGCCAGGCGGCGCACCTGCAAATCTCTGTCACCGCCTACACCAGCTCGGAGTGCCGACACAGATCGCCACGAGGGTAGGACGTGACGCGCTGGGCGATGAACTCCTACAACACCTCACGAACAAGAACTTCGACCTCTCCCTTGTACAACGTGATCCTATTCACCCGACCGGGACGGTTGATATCATCCAAGCTGCCAACGGCGACGCAAGCTACACCATCAACCGTCCAGCAGCATACGATTACCTCGAAGCAACTGACACATTACTCACAGCAGCCCAAACTGCTCGCGCTATCTGCTTTGGCACTCTGGCCCAACGAAACCAGGAATCACGAGAGACGATTCACGCTATCCTTGACGCCGCACACTCTGCGGTTACTTTTCTTGATATTAACCTGCGTAAGGACTGTTTTAGTCGAGAGACTGTGATCGCATCGGTACGGCGCGCTGAGATCCTGAAACTTAACAACGATGAGATCCCTGACCTCTCTGCCCTTTTAGGACTATCGGCCCATACCCCAGCGGAGCTCGCCCGCAAGGTGCTTACTACGACTAGGGTCAAAGTTGTTTTAGTTACTTTGGGGGCCAACGGCGTATACGCCATGGACCGATCGGGCGCTGAGGTACAAGTACCTGGAGTACCGGTGCGCGTTGTTGACACTATTGGCTCCGGCGACTCCTTCTCAGCTGGATTTTTGTGCAAGTATCTACAGGGCTGCTCCCTTCACGAGTGCTGCGTATTTGGAAATCTTTTGGGAGCTATGAACGCCACTTACGAAGGTGGGATGCCCGATATTCAGCCGGAAGAGATCTCTCGCTTTGCAGAAACCCTTCAGGTCAAGTGACAACCATGTAATCTCCTCGCCCAGTTGTGAGCGTCAAAGTAGTGGAAAGTGCACTAGATGCCGCTTGCCCTCTAACCGCGACTGTGGTCGTCTAGTGGAGAAAGCAGGCTCGGAGCCAGCCAAAGCACAATGCGATCCGAGCATCGAGGGCTGACGCTATGTTTCAACTTCACGGGATTAATGGAGTCCAGAGGGCATTTATACCGGGAGGGATTCGTAACCGACGACAGGTACATGCCGCCCAGAGGACAGGGTCAGTTACCGAAGCCCCGGCGACGGACCAGCAAACAGATATACCTCGGCCTCTCGGCTCTCCTCTGTCTCGATACCAGAACAAGGCTAACTTCCATATTGAGCCACCGATCGAGTTCGCATATCAGATCATGACGAATCCGGTGTTTACCATCCTACCCTCAACCACCCTTCACGCGGTCAGTGCAATATTTGCCGATAAGCGCTATCGGCATATTCCTGTTGTCAGTGCCGACGGCGCCCTGTTGGGACTTATCTCTGATCGAGACTTCCTCCGCCACCGGGCGAGTGCGCAACACGACTCCCCCCGTGGTCACAAAGAGCAGGTCTCTTCAGTTATGATCTCTGAAGTTTTGGTTGCGACCTCTGATACACGAATTCGGGAGATCGCTCGTACCATGTTCGAGGAGCGGATTGGATCGCTTCCTATCGTCGAGGGCGATGGTAAGTTAATCGGAATAATCACCAGAAGTGACATCTTACGGGCAATCATCGCACACGGGCCGATGAACCTGTGGGGGTAACCGGAAGCTCCATGTCGCTACCCCTCTAGGAGACGCTCAATCTGTTCGATGCGCGCCCTATACGCGCCAAGCTCGCTCTCAAAGTCGATGTCAGGTCTCATTTTTTTAAAGACCTCTCGAATCACTTCAACGTAGCGTTCTCCATGCCCTTTTGTGTACTCGAGCTCTAGTCTTCGCCGCATCAGATCCTCTAGGCTTTCTACCTGCTCTGTATCGAGAGCTATCGCTGTTTCGAGCCGAATCAGCGCCTCCGGCGATGGATCAATATACGACAGGTAGCCTTCAATGCGCTTACCGTAACGGCCAAGTATGTGCTCTGTTGTATCCTCCGAGAGCCCTCGATCGCGGAGCATCTGTCGGAGAGCACTCGCGCTATCACCACGCAATGTTCCGGGAAGCTCCTTCAGATCACGGCGCCTCTGCACCTCTCTGAACTCAATCGGTTTATTCAAGATACTCGCCGCCCGTTGCACCCCTTCTAAACCCGTCCATGCTGCCGTGGTGTATTTGCCCCCAAGTAACGTAAGAATCCTGCTTTCGTAATTCCAGATATGTTTCCGAGAGAGGACCGTTGAGTCCCCCTTTTTACCTCGCAGCGGTAGGGAGCGAATGCCAGCAAACGCATAGCACGCACTTGAGCGAGAGAGCCCCGCATCGGGGATATCTCGTTCAAGACGAGAAAATATCTCCTCAATCTCATCGTGAGATGGCAGCGGATCGAGCTCAAGCTTCGTTACGTGCCGCTCAGTAGTGCCTACCAAAGTACCTGCAGGGTGCGGCCATACGAAGTAGTATCGGGCCTTGCCAGGCATCGGCAGAAAGAGGCTCGGGCCATCCCATTTCTTGGAAAATACGATATGTGAGCCCCGACTAAAAGCGAGCGGATACTCGCCACTGCCAACGTCTTTGGAAACTTCGGATGCCCACGGCCCGGCGCAATTAATTACCACTCGTGCCCGAATCGAGAAGCTGTCTCCCCGCTTCTCATCTCGTACGGCGACGGCCACCTCTCCATCAAGGCGCTGGTGTATTCCGGTTACGCCACAATAGTTAAGACACACGGCACCACTCCGACGTGCTCCGATCACGTTGTCGATCACGAGCCGTGCATCGCTCATAAGTCCATCGGTGTAGACGTAACACCCCATGAGATCGTGTCGACCGGCATGAAAGCCCGAATACGTTAAGCGTGATCGCGAAACCCACCGGTGTCTGCGCGACTTCTTCTTTACCAACAGGTCGTACAGGAAGAGCCCGATTCCCAGCTTGATTCTAAATAGGTATGCGCCTGTGGGAACTGGAATCAGGAATTCACTCGGTTTAACGAGATATCCGATGTGCTCAAACATCTCCTCGCGTGCCTTGATCCCTTCAAATACCTGCTCAAAATCGAAGAGTTCAAGGTAGCGAAGGCCGCCGTGAGCCATTTTGGAGCTACGGCTCGATGTAGCGCCCGCGTAATCGGCTCTCTCAAGAAGCGCCGTCTTAAAGCCGAGCTGTGCTGCAAGCCGGGCGCACGTAGCGCCGTGAATCCCTCCACCGACCACAAGTATATCGAAGGATCCTGAGTTCTGTAGGCGCGCCATCGACTCAGCTCGGGAGATTGAGTCTAACGAGTGCGGCAATTCCTGAATGTTAGCGTCTGGTACCACACCGGTACTGTGGCAAAAGTCGCGCCCTCTGGGTAGTGGCTACTCATTACACTCCCCTGTCATAACTTGTCACTCGCCTCATGAGCGTGGTCAGACATCCCCCGTAGGCCCCGGTGCTACAAGACGTTTATCAAAGGCGGAAGCCCAATTTCATTCAAAGGATACCTATGACGACGCACGTTTTCCCTTCTAAACTAAGAGCCTTGAGCTACCTCGCTGGTGCCATCATGATGACGGTTTCGACAGGTTGTGCGACCAACTCAGAACTAGCGAAGGTTCGCACGGAGGTTCACGATGCTCAGCGCACTGCTGACCAAGCACTCTCGACCGCGCAAGAGGCTAACGCGCGTTCGCAGCGCACTGAGGAGATGCTCAATCGCAGCTACCGACACTCGATGAGAAAGTAGCCTTCCCGAAATCCGCTCCGCCGGATGAGGATCCCTCGTGCGATATCAATTGCGTTCTTTCACGTAAGAACTTCTGTCACCGCATGAAGGAGTTTCGTGTGCGGAGCGGTCTTTTTGCTGCATCTCCCACTCAAAAATTGGATTTACACACCATAATTCCCGCGTAAAGGTGATTATTCGTTTAACTACGTTGAAGTAGTTTTTGTCCTGCTGTCCCCCTCCGCCTCGCCGCGTTCAAGCGCAGTCACAATATTTTTCTGAGCGCAGGTACCTTCACGCCGTGTTTACAACCGAGAGCTAAGCTCGAAGCAGAACTCAAATACAATTACCTAATTACAGCTCACCGAATTTCTTGAGGGGCTGCCGAAACGCGCCTACATCTACGCATCAGAGTCATTAAGCCTTGCTCTGCCATTCACACCCTGCATCACAGCCACCATGTGAGCGCCGGATAGGGGGGGATGACCTTACCCCTCTCTTTGGACACCCATCAGATAGAAAAATCTGGGTTCGGCACCCCGAGGGTTATCTGTTCGCCTCTGCAGCTTGGCGGGACTCCTCCCAGTTACCTGTGGGGTCTGACGTGGTTGTAGTCGTGCAGCCAGTCAGCCACAGTCTGCTCCACCTGTGCACGGGGAAAGAAGAGATTCATGTTGAGGCACTCATCTCGGAGCTTCCGTTTGAGGCTCTCAATGTAGCAGTTTTCAACGGGTTTTCCGGGTCTGATGAAGTCGAGCGTTACCTCGTTTAGGTAGCTCCATGTGTCGAGCTCCTTTGGCGTGAATTCGCTTCCGTTGTCGACGGTAATGGTTTTGAGCTTGCGTCAGTTGTAGACCGTCGCCTCGGATCCACCTAGCTTTCGGCACAGATCCTCTACCTTCGCTCCGTTCTCTAGCTCCCTCACTACCAGAGCTATCTGCCCCTCCGCGTGATTCTTTCTTGGCATCTCATTCTCCTTTTTGTAAGGAAAGCACCATTATCGACACCTGCAGTAGCAGGCTTCATGAAATCTTGACCGCGGAGCTTCTAGCTCCGCATTTTTCATGAAACTGCGTCGCGAGAGCGCCGGGAGTGGTGATTGTTCGGGCCCGATGGGCGAATTCAACCAAGTACATGCAGGGCGGAATCGTATCGAGATACATTCCGGTCTGAAGGTAGTATTTGGGACCGAAAAAGCACCATTATCGGCGCTCGCAGTAGCAAGCTTCATGAAATATGCGGGCTAGTGCGGCAACCGCAGAGCACCTACGAGTGTTTTGGAAGAGCCACAACGAACCGGGTGTGCAGGCTGGACCGATCGAGGAATAGGCGACCTCCATGCTCTGAAACTAGCTTCGAAGAGACGCTCAAACCCAGGCCTGTACCCTTGCCTACCTCCTTCGTCGTGAAAAACGGCTCCATGATCCTATCGGCGACTTCGGTACTTATGCCTGACCCAGAATCAAGAACTGAGATGTCAAACCAATCCCCACGATCACTCACTTCAACTTTTACCCAACGGGCTTCACTTTCAAGGGCTGCATCGTAGGCATTGCTCAGCAGGTTAAGAATTACCTGGGAGATCTGCGAGGGGCGGCAATCAATCGCCCACTCCTCCGGAATCGGCTCAACACTCACCCGCACGCCGCCCCTGGCAAAGCGGGCATGGCAGAGCGAGAGACTCCGTTCAATCATCGCCCGTATGGAGGCACTCGTGTAAGGATCTCGTGATGAATCACGGGAGAACCCTTGCAGATCTGAGACTATTTTTTCTATCTGCTCGAGGCATAACTTCAAACGCTCTGCTTGCACTCGGACCTGATCGCCAGAAACTGGGCCGGCTTTCAACATCCGTTCAAGGAGGTGTATCAAAAGCGATGCTGTTGACAACGGATTTCGTATCTCATGAGCGACACCGGCAGCTAACTCACCGAGGGTTGTCATTTTTGCGGCCTGCGCTAATGAATCGTTCTGAATTTTTTCCCGCTCTCGCGCCCGTTGCCGCGCAACAACGCCGCCAAGCTGTAAACCCACTGCCTCGAACAAGTGAATCGTATTTTCCCAGTCAGGGACCTCTCGAAGGGTAAAGAATTCAACCACCGCCAGCACCTCCTTGTTGAGAATTACTGGTACGGCTACGCCGCTCACGTGCGGGCAGCTCTGCAAAGCATCTTTTCGAAGGAAGTTACTGGCACCCTGAAAACTGGGGAATCCGATGGTGGTGCGGGCTTGAAGAGCCTCTCCGGGTAACCCCACGCCGTCATAGAACCGCATTCCATTAGTGGCCTTGACGAAAGCTTCAAATTTCGGAGGGTCAGAGAGGTACCACACTTTGGATGATACCAGGGGGCTCTCCTCCGCTCCCTCGGGCACAAGGAGATGCCCGATATCCCACTCCAATACCTCACAGATCGAGCGAATGGCTAACTGGTAGGCCGTGTACGCATCAGCAAGATCGAATGTTTCTACAGTCAGCCGAGAGTGAAGCTTGGCAAGCTTGGTCTCCCACTCTAACTGCCACCGAGAGGCCTCAAGCCTCTTTCGCGCTACTCGCTGTGATTGTGTGAACAGCATATAGTCGAAGACGGGATCGCCTATTACAAAATCATCAAACTGCAAACCTGCCTGAGGAAGATCTCCGGGAGACGCGACCCGAGGCTGAATGGAGAATAAAAAGCAACGTGTGAGGCTCCCTAGTTCAACAACCTGACCACAGAATTCAAGGTTGTGATCATGAGGGATCGAGAGAACGAGTAGCTCGCCCGGCAAGTCTTTCGGTAAAATCTCCTCGCCGGGCAGACGCGGCTGGCGCATGAAGAACACCTCTAAAAATGGCCGAGAACATATGTCTCCAGCGGTGAGCTTCCGCAAGGATCTCCCTACATGTATGATTATACCGCGATCATCGGTGATAAAACTGAAGGGATGCAAGTCATCCAAGAGTCGAGGTATGTCGACGGAGAGGCTCATACGTGGACGAACGTAACTTCAAATTGCTCGTGATCAGAAGCTTCCGTTCGAGGCAAGCGCCTGAGGGCGATCCGCTCCTGATACTTATCGGCAAGGCCCTCTAAGAGCCCCAACACTAGCGCTCCGAGGCCCACACGCTCCGAGTAGTAGTGAACGATCAGACAGTCGGGCGAGCGCTCATCTACAACAAAGCGAGGAGGGCGGAGCTGAGGCATCATAGCCCCCATATGTCCGTGCATGCGATTTAAGTTTTTCAGGCACGATCGGAGGTCACGCCCAAACATATCCATGATTTCGCCGTACCCCTCGCGCGCAGTAAAATGTATCCATTGGTAACCGAAACGGCGTAAGATCTCATCTTGAGAGATCCCCATGTGCTGAGAAGCCACTTCAATAAGGGTAAACGTCACGCTATCAGGATACGGCTCAAGCAAATCGAACTCATCAGTCGTAATGTGAGCTGCCTGACGAACACTACTCCAAAGAGTATCGCCGCCCTGCGCACATATCATCTCTTTCACAGCTTGGTTGATAAGTCCGTACATATTTCATGACTCCCATTCCTCAGCGCAGCCGCTGTCTCAGTGATGGCTGATGTTTGGTTATTCGAGTACGGCTTTCTCGTCACTTACAATCTGAGCTGCTTGGTTAACACACGTACCTGCCGTTTTTTAACCCGGCACTCATTATTTTTTCGAAGTTTCGACGAGGATGCCGTACACGATCCACTGCCTTCTCTGATGGTATACCACACACTAGCCAAATATGAGCCATCTGACTCATAGTATGGGTTATCATGAGTTTCCTACCGCGGCATACGCGCACTATCCCTTTGCAACGGTATGAGATCCGTTACACTCGGCGTATGAGCTTGCTCAGGGTCAAGGCACAATAAAACTGGCATCTTCCTTCCGGATTCATGATAAGGTACTGATACGGTAGAGTATTCCCAACGGAGACGCTATGGCACGCCCCCTCATTGTTCCCTTCCTCACAACAGCATGTAGCATGCTACTGCTCACGCCACCGAGCGTCGCTGAGCCCCAAGCCCTGCCAGCAGTCGTTGGGGGTATAACCGTTTCCGGAGAGTGCCTTACCAAAGTAGTTCAGGACCGAGGGCGGGTTTCGCTGGGGTCAACAAGCCTCGCTCCGAAGCCGAAGGAGGCATCCGAGCAGGCGATCAAGGCGCACGAAGCGCTTAAAGCGCGCGTGAAGGCGCTTGGCCTCAAAGATTTTTTCAGCGAGACAGCTGACTACTCGGTCTCTCAAGAGTGCTCATATTCTAACTCAAAACGGATCTGCCAAGGATACCGATCGCGTATCACCACAACATTCGAAACGTCCGAGATCCCTCGACTCGGGGATATCGTTGCGGTAGCAGCGGAGATGGGCTCTGAAGAGGTCTCCTCTCTGCAAACGTTTGCATCGCCTGAACTCCTTAAACGCTCGCGTGAAGCGTGCCTTGAAGCAGCTGCGAAAGATGCCGCTGCAAAAGCACAACGGTTGGCAAGCGGCGCCGGTGTCAAGGTAGGGCGGGTGCTTGTGATCGATGAATCTGGCAGCGAGCAACGGCCGATGCCCTTGCTTTCTCGAAACTTCGCGCCAGAGATGGCAGCGATGAGCGATAGCTCTTCAGGAGGTCCATCGATTGACTCACGCCCTATCGATATGCAGGTTCAGATCTCGGTCACCTACGGCATCGAGTAACGTTCCTCTCTTGTACCAGCACTAGAGATGCGGGATACAAACCACTATGGTACCAGGACAAACATGGCAAGTAGATCACATCGGTATCGCTGTGCGCGATCTCAATGAGGCTATCGCGCACTATGCGCGTACAGCGCACACAACCATTACGAGCCGCGAAGTTATAGAGTCACAGGGGGTAGAGCTGGCGTTCTTAAACACGGCGGGCTCCAAGCTGGAGCTTCTCGCTCCTCGTACTCCAACCTCGAAGATCGCCAACTTTCTCAACAAGCGAGGCCCCGGCCTTCACCACGTGTGCTACCAGGTAGACGATATCGTGGTAGAGTTGGCGCGCTTAGCCGCATTAGGCTGTACCCTTATCGACACCGCGCCCCGCGCCGGCGCCCACGGGACCCGGATCGCCTTCATATCCCCCACCTCATTTTTAGGGGTATTAACAGAATTGGTTGAATATCCAAGGCCTTAGACACAACTCAGGAACCAATTCAGGAACCTTGGTGTAGTATCCGGCCAAGTGGTAGTATTCACGAAGGCTTTTATGAAGACTGTATCTAGATTTACATACATCGCTGCGACCCTGCTATGCTCCGCGACGATTGTGCACGGCGCATCAGCCGCTGAATCCTCGCAGTGTACCGATCTCGTAAAGGAGTGTTTTGCCTACTCCGGCGCAGCTCGTGATAACTGCTTCGTCACCGTATCGAAACACCCCTTCTGCCGCGACTCTGAAGCGAGTCACCTCTCTGCGCGCCGAGCCGAACTCTCCGCTATCCTCCCGAATGATGCTGAAAGTGGTCCCTCACTGCTTGGCCCGCAGCTAGTTGATCGATCCTGCGTGTCTAACTTTGACAACGCCTGGCTGAGCGCCCTGGTAAAGGGAGCGCCCTCGCCGGAAACCTACGCTAATCTTCGCCAATCCCTTGAGGCGTGCGCTCGAACCTCTGCCTCCGACATGATGCGCCCGTAGGCTCAGGGGGGCGCTTTCACTGCAGTTCTCGCCTCACAAACTACACTAGCAGGGTGGTGAAAAGAGGTGCCATCGCGAGCATTTTGAGAGTTTAGACGAACCGAAGCGGAAACGGTGAAAAAACCGAAGGCGTATCTTCTGAGATACGTTGAGGATTTTTTTGACGTCTCCAAAGGAGTTGCAGTCACACGATCGCAATGCGCCGCAGGAAATCTTTTTTCACCACCCTGCTATAAGGTTGACGGGTCGCAGACCCGAAGGTAGCCTTTCCCCATGACGAACAGAACTACTCCACTTGTGGGGGTAATCATGGGCTCTTCATCCGACTGGGAGACCCTTGAGGCCACCGCCGCGACCCTTGAATCGCTTCAGATTCCATTTGAGACCAAAATCGTCTCTGCTCACAGAACTCCACAGCTCCTCGTCTCGTATGCAACCGAAGCAGCCAGCCGCGGCCTCGAAGTGATCATCGCCGGCGCCGGTGGAGCAGCCCACCTTCCCGGTATGGTTGCATCTATGACTCATCTTCCCGTAATCGGCATCCCCGTGGAGTCAAAGACGCTGCGCGGTATGGACTCGCTTTTATCGATTGTTCAGATGCCCGCGGGAATTCCCGTAGCAACCGTTGCAATCGGCAGCGCTGGTGCCACCAATGCAGCGATTTTGGCTGGTAGTATTCTTGGCATCAAACATCCTCAGATAGCGGAAACGGTTCAAAAGCTCCGCGCGCGGCAGACTGAAGCGGTGCTAGCTCAACCGGCGCCAACGCGGAGCAAAGAATAAGAAAGCTACGATGAAGATCGGAGTTCTTGGATCAGGACAGTTGGGACGGATGCTCGCCTTAGCAGGCTACCCTCTCGGCCACACCTTTCATTTCTATGACGTATCTGCCAGCACATCGACGCACGGATTAGGCACCTGCACGGTTGCTGACTTTGAGGATCGTTCAGCGCTGCGCGCCTTTGCCTCCGAGTGCGACGTTATCACCTACGAATTTGAAAACGTACCGTGCAGCGCAACCCACTTTCTAGAGGGTATCAAGCCCGTTTTCCCACCACCTCGCGCACTTGAAGTTTCTCAAGATAGGGTCACAGAGAAGGAGTTCCTGCAGAGCCTTGGTATTGCGACTCCTCGCTTTCGCAACGCATCCAGCGAAGCTGAGCTACGCGAAGCGTGTGAAGCACTCGGGCTCCCCTGCATCGCAAAGACACGGCGCTTTGGGTACGATGGTAAGGGCCAAGCAAGAATTGAAAAAGCCAGTCAGATTAGCGCTGCATGGAAATCTCTTGAAGGCGCTCCGCTTATCGTAGAGGGATTTGTTCCCTTCTCTCGGGAGCTATCGGTCATCGCCACACGGCACCAATCGGGGGCTGTGTTCGTCTACCCGTTGATCTGTAACAAGCACATTGACGGCATCCTGCACCGTAGCGAATTACCCGCGCCCGATATGACTCCGGCTTTGAAACAATCGGCGCACGACCTTATCACCAAGGTGATGAACGACCTTCAGTACGTTGGAACCCTTGCAATCGAACTCTTTGAGGTGCGCGGCGAGATCTTAGTGAATGAGATGGCGCCCCGCGTTCACAACTCAGGCCACGCAACGATTGACTGCGTGGTGAGTAGTCAATTTGAGAACCACGTTCGGGCGGTTACCGGCATGCCGCTCGGTTCGGTAGAGCCCCATGCGCGTGCTGTGATGTACAACATCATAGGCTCAGTTCCCAAACTAGGTGAAATCACTGCACTTCCGAACGCTCGCATCCATTTGTACGGAAAAGAACCGCGTTCTGGTCGCAAATTGGGACACATCACCTTGCTCAATCCCTCGAAAGCAGAGGAAGATATGGTGAACGACCTAACCTCCCACCGGTAACACCAGATGCTTCTTCGAGACTCGTTTGCGGTCGCCCTCGCACTACTAACGCCTCTCTGCTCGTCGCACGCCGCCCCGATCCGTCAGGTGCTCGTTCGACCATCCTCAAGCATCACCTTCGGCGTTCGGGCTCCGAATCCGACGTTGACGATGAACGGATCGTTCAGAGAATTCGGAGGCTCTGTCTCACTCGATCCCTATTCGATAACTAGGTCTCGTATCGAACTCTCACTTGCACTCTCATCTGCACAACTTCCACCGGACCAGATACTCCAAGCTGTTTTTATTCAAACAGCGCTCTCAAGATTTCCGCAGAAATCGAGCACTTTTCAGAGTACTGAGATCGAACACCTCGAAAACGATACCTACCTTATACACGGAACGTACTCCTGGATGAACAAACGCAAGCCAGCATCTGTGCCCGTTGAGATTACAAAGGCGACCCCATCGCTGACTGAGATCCGACTCCTTCTGGACGGCTCCTTTACCAACAAGGGAGTACCTTCAGAGTTTTCAAACCTCGCTGATTCCGCCCAAGGGGCTCGTGGCTGGTCGAAGGCTGTCCTCGTTTTTAGTCCCTCAGGGCGCTCGTAAAGCGCCGAAATAAGGCCCCTGCCTAGGATTTGCCTCTGATACTTCCCACGGCTACAATCGGCCCTCGAAGTACCTTATGGCACCGATTGGAACCGACATACACACGGCAGCAGCCCTCCTCAAAGCGGGAAAGCTCGTAGCATTTCCGACGGAGACCGTATACGGCCTGGGAGCCGATGCTACCGACGAAGCAGCCGTGCAAAGAATCTTTCAGGTAAAAGGGCGACCATCGTCGAACCCCCTGATCGTTCACGTACCTTCGCTTGAGCAGCTTTTGAGGCACACCGATCTCTCAAAGTCATGGAACCCTGAGGTCGTCAGAGAGCGACTGATGGCGCTGCAACGTTTTTGGCCCGGCCCCCTTTCGGTTGTGCTACCAAAGAATCCGGTAATCTCATGCGCCGTCTCGGCTGGAGGAGATACTGTTGCCCTCCGTATACCTCGTCATCCGATTGCGTTGAAGCTCCTCAGCATCTGTAATATCCCCGTTGCAGCACCGAGCGCCAATCCATCGATGTACATCAGCCCCACAACTGCCCAACACGTCCACGAGAATCTTGGAGAAAAAGTTGAGTACATCCTTGACGGAGGATCATGTGACGTCGGGCTTGAATCAACGGTACTATCACTACTTGGCGAAACGCCGGTAATTCTGCGCCCAGGAGCTATTACCGCCGAGCAGATATCCGAGGCGCTTACCTGTGAGGTACAAACGCCTGAGCAGTCACCTCTCAAACAGAGAGGCCCCCTCCTCTCACCGGGCCTTTTAGCGAAGCACTACTCACCAAAAACCAAAGTCGCGCTCTTTACCGAAGTGGCACAACGCACGCAGATCCCGAATAAAAGTGGCGCTATCCTTTTCTCCGAGAGAAAGCTCCCCTGGAAGGTTCAGATTGAAACTATCCTCAGTAAAACCGGAGATCTTGCGGAGGTGGCGGCGAATCTCTTTGCCGCCCTACGCGAATTTGATCGGCAGAACCTCGACCTCATTATCGTTGATACCTGTGAACCAATAGGATTGGGCGCAGCGATCATGGATCGCCTAATTCGCGCCAGCGCGGACAGCTAATTCTCACACTGTACTATCGAGGGGATCCACTCACAACGAAGAGGACTTCGAGGCCTGGAACTGATCCAGCTTTCCTCGAAGCATCGCAAGCGCCTGAAGCGACTCAATCGCTCGGTCGCCGCTTTCAAGAGCTCCATCTTTCTCAGTTACCCGCCCATCGTCATCAAGAAAGAGAGGCATACACGGGAAAGCCTCACGGGCGCACGCGAGCACGGAGAAGAGAACCTTATCCGAATCTTTTATACCCTCTGCAACCTCCAGCGGAATCTTGCGTGCGCTCGAACGTAACGCCGTCAGGTCTGTAAGTCCGAGACGATACAGCTTCCCAAGTCCGAGCCCTTGATATACCTCAAGCACCGAGCGATTACTGTCCTTAACCAGCTTCTCAAGACCCAGATTAATTGCACCCTTCACCTTCTCTGAAAGCGCGAGCACGAGTTCCTGATCCGAGAAATCGACTCCGAATCGAACAATCGCTGCATTCATGATGTACGTAAACTCCATCTCGACAGCTTCGTGATCCGTAATGCGCCGCATTAACTCCGCAAATAATCGTGTTGAGCGGGCTTCGTAGATCAGCGGTTCTACTGCCCGAACATCCTCAATAGCATGCACGGTCGCCTGCTCGTGGAGATCTCGAATAGCCTCAACAAACGAATACGGAGCATGCACCGACATCGCCAGCTCAGGCTCCGGAACTCCCTCTGCGGCCAAGCGCTTGGTTCGCTCTTGGTAGGACTCCTCCTCCAACACCGTCATCGTCGCTACGGTAGGCGTCGCCAAAAGTTGATAGAACAGCTCCGTGTTTGTTTCAAAGATAAGAGCCAAGAGCCGCGCCAGAAGGAAATGCCGATCGGCATCCTCGGTTATAATTCCGATCCAGGTGAATCCTTTATCAGGCGTGTGGAAACCTGGTCCTGGCGGCTGCTCGGTTGGTTCCTGAAACACTTCGACCTGCACATACTTACTGAGCAGTATGGCGATCAGCTTCAGGTCGATGAACTTCACCACCTTCTGCAGCAGCTCAAGCGAATCCGTCTCATCAGTGAGAGCCAACCACTCCCACAAAGCCTCCTCGTTAAGGGTATCGCCGTGCCAGAGATCAAAATCCGACAACATGCGGCACTGCTCCAGGGAGGCCATTGAGATGAGATCGCTCGACGATTCTAAGCCGCGCTGCTTCACCACCATAAAGAGGCTCTGCACAGGGAGTTGTCGAACTACCTGCTCTGGAGCCTCTGCTTCAAATATCGCTTTGTACAACTCGCGACAGGTGTAGCCCCTGAAGGGCGCAGCCACCGGCGCATTATCGGAACTCGCCATGCGCCCTCTGCGTGTTAGGATGTTTTCAATGGAGCAAATGTGATGTGAATCTGACGTCCGAAGGTTGGTGAACGCTCATCAACCGTTGCAACGTCTTTCAGGCGCTCCTCAATCTGCTGAAACTTCTCTTTACCGAGATCGATATACATCGCCTCGCGGCCTTTGAAGCGCATTACGAATTTGACCTTGTCTCCCTCTCCGAGAAACTCACGAGCCTGCTTCAACTTCACCTCAAGATCACCAACGTCTGTACGGTAGCGGAGTCGCAACTCTTTGATCGTAGTCTCTGAGCGGTTCTTGCGAGCCTCAGCTTCCTTCTTCTGTTCCTTGTATTTAAACTTTCCGTAATCAAGGATTTTACAAACGGGAGGCTTCGCTTGCGGAGCAACCTCAACGAGATCCAACTCGAATTCCTGTGCCTTCTGCAATGCATCCTTGAGGGCCAATACACCAAGCTGCTCGCCATCGGGAGCAATAACTCGAACTTCCTTTGCGGTGATTAATTCGTTGATGCGGTGTGTATCGGGGGGAGTCTGGGGACGGAAGCCGCGCCCTCCACGCTGAAAAGCGGGTCTACTAGAAAAGGGTTTCAAAAAATATCCTCCATTATGGACGAACTGGTTGACCCCCGAAGGTTAACCACTCACCAGCGAGGAATCAAGAGTAACTACGGCATATTACTCAGGCTGCCCTACTTAGCGGTAAAAATCTATTTCTTCTTGGGGGCGCCCTTCGGCTGCGCAGCCGGTTTGCCGGCCGCATCTGGAGCCTTATCCTTGCCCGCCTGACCAGCGTCGGCCCCTGCAGCCGCAATTTCGCGGCAGACAGGCTCCGAAGACTCCACCCCAAGACAGAGCCCCTGCTGGGTCTGACACTCATTTGTAAGTGCCTTTTCAAGCTGCGCCCGCGTTGAAAAACTCAATGAATTCAATACTGAAGCCTTTGCCGAGAGCTTCGTAGCGAGACACTCTCCAAAGCTTTCATGCTCTTGTTTGCACCGTTCTGAGGCTCTCGCCTTCTGCCGATTGACCTCAACCAATAAAGCGGTCTTAGCCGCAGCCTCATCACGCCCGGCTCGCTCCACCGAGGCTACTCGAACCTGCACCAGGCTTGGGGTCGCGGAGGAAGGTGGGGTTTCTAGTGATGGACTCGGAGTGGGTGGGACCGGGCTACCCTTGCCCGCCGGGCCCTTAATCGGAGCCCGGGGGGCGGAAGTCTCCACTGGAGCCGCTGTGGCACTGTCATCCCCACTATCCTGGCGCTGCCAACTATAGACGATCTCAGAGGAACAAACGAACTCAGCAGCCGCCACGCGCGGCACCAAACAGCTCAGGCCGCACAAAAGAAGGGAAGAAATTTCAGAATAAAATCGTCGCATGATGTGAATTGTACGACCCTGATGCGCGTCATTACGAGACGAACCGGCTCGGAAACGGCAGCAGAGCAACAGGCTCTTGCTAGGTATAACGACCTTTGCACATGGGGTGCAAGGTTAATCCGACAAAAAGCCTTCGTTACTGACGCCGGTTGTTTTACGAAATACGTTAGGACCAGGTTATGGAAAGTTTTCTCTCTGACATTGATCGTGACTTTGACCACGTGTTTGGGGCACCCAATCACACGGGAAGCCCGGAGCGCCGCCTCCTTCTGGCGATCTTGGAACGCGCTATCCTCGATTATGTCGGCAACGACCCACGCGAAATTCACGAAGCGGAGGAGTGGCTGTTCGGGAATCTCGATGCGAGCCGCAACCAATTCTCATTCAATTGGATCTGCGAGCAGCTCGACCTCGACACATCGAAAATTGTGAAGAAGATTCGGTCGATGCCACGACGCGGCAATCGCAAGGTTGCTCCGTGGTATTTTTCAAAGGAAGCGGCGACTGCGTAAGTCAGTGAGCGTCGTAGCACACGGTGCGCCAAGAAAATGGCTTTTTAATGA
>JBIJBZ010000158.1:0-8022 GCA_044344945.1 Bdellovibrionota bacterium
ATGCCAATGCGTGTCTGCAAAACTAGTTATTGTACCTACTACCCGTGAAACGTCCGCATCAAAGATTCCACTTGAATAACTCTGAATGTTAGTGTTTCCGGGAAACGTTGCAAGCGCTACTAGGAAGCAACTCAACGATAGAAATAGAAGCCCGAAACACCAGGCACTAGGATTCGGAACCGCGCCATTCTCCCCGGTACTGCAGTGAACCCGTTCTTCCTGCTTGATTCCCATCTATTGACTATTCCTTAATGAGAGCAGCCTCTCACCCGGCTCGCTACTCACGCTTGCAGCGCTAGCGGGCACCCTATGCCCAACTTCAGGAAAAACCCATCTCCTGTTGAATGTGGCTGTCCCTCCTCTCTTATCCTTAGGGTGGCGGAGCTGCAATATCAAATCGCCCAACGGGGCACGTAAGTAATACAACAGCGCGAAATGTACCTGTGCGTCCAGGCCGCGGGGGCACTGGAATTATTCGCAAACCCGGGTATTATTAAACCATGGAACCCCACCAAGCCCGAGCACCTATCTGCCACGTCCTCTCAGTCTTCGATGGAGATTCGGAGGAACTCGTCGAGATCTTTGAGATCGAGAACTTCTCGCTTGAGGCGTTTGCCGAGCAGTTTGATGTGCCGACCAAGACCGATCCGGAGATGCTCGACCGCTATGCCGTGGGCCCCGACGATGTCCGCTTTTTGGAGCAGGCTATAGGTAGACCACTATGCTTCGATTTCTCCAAGTATGGTTACTTTGTCGAAGCCGCTCGGGCGTAAAAGCTGGTTTCTAGTGCGCCCGCAGCGCATCATCAATGCTAAAGCAGATCTTACACCGCACTCGGAACGCTGCGATTGAGTCGTCTTTGATGACAGTTGAGAGCTCATCAACAGAAAGTGATGTCACATTTCGGATTGTACGCACGGCTTCTGCGACACAGAGTTGGACCGCATGCTCCCACCCTTTTGGAGATTCCGCCCATAGCTCTATCACCTTACTTACACCGGATGGTGATACTGTTTTACCCGGAGCTCTCTCCCCTCGATAGCCTGCAGCCTCTGTCATAATCTCCTCCCTCGATAATTTTCCCACTATCATACGCATCCTAGGCGGAATTCGTATGCAGGAAGTCACGGTGAGCAAGGTCATGGCAGATTCTGGCCAGCTAGAGAGACTCGCGTCGATAAACCCCTCATCCAGGAGCTACTGATATGAACGAGCAACGCCCATTTCTAAGAGAGTTACGACGGTCTAATCCCGCTCGGGCAGGCGTAGTCCTGCTCGCCGGAATCGCCATTGGAAGCGGATTGATGTTCCTCTTCGATCAGCGCATGGGCAATCGACGCCGAGCCGTTGCGAAGGACAAGGCACTAAGCTTCGCGCGTCAATCGCGGGTGGTTGCTGGCAAAACGTTTCGCCATCTTCGAAACCGCGTGCAGGGTGTTCTCGCCTCTGCTACGCAAGCGGTTACTGAGGGCGGCGTAGTCAGCGACAGAAAGTTGAGCGATAGAATTCGTTCAGCGATAGGCCGCGTTGTTCCAGCACCTCACGTTGTTGATTTAGCCGTTCACGAGGGGCGGGTGACGCTGCGCGGTGCCCTCAAAGCACACGAAACGGGTCTCGTAGTTGGCGCAGTTGAAAAGATCCCGGGCGTTCGCTCCGTGGATAACCAGATCGTCGATCTGTCGCAGCAGCCAACCACAATGCAGTAGAAACTTGAGAGCGAGCACGCCGGCAAACTGAGTGGCCTACACCATTATGGTGGCTCGCGCCGATGAGAGCCATTGCGCACTTCGCGTCAGAAGTCTTTTGCTCAGCTCTAACTGGGTGGCGATAGAGAGATCGCCGGTTTCGCCGCGGCTGTTGCGCCGATTGACGACTTCCTCAAGGGAGAGCGCCTGGACAATATCCTGGTCAAAGAGGGGCGAAAATGACCTGAACTCATCAAGTGTAAGTTCAAGCAGGCTCTTTCGCCTCTCAATACAGAAACGAACAAGCTTCCCTACCACTTCGTGCGCTTCCCTAAACGGCAGGCCCTTCTTGGCAAGATAGTCGGCAGCGTCAGTCGCATTCGTAAAACCACCCTCTGCACTCGCTCGCATCGCCTCAGCCTTGACCTTCCACGTGCTCACCATTGAGGCAACCACCGTAAGCGAACCCACGAGCGTATCGATGCTATCAAAGACCCCTTCCTTATCCTCCTGCATATCCTTGTTGTAGGCGAGCGGAAGGCCTTTCATCGTCGTTAGCAGTGCAAGCAGCGAACCGTACACTCTACCGGTTTTGCCGCGCACTAACTCTGCGAAATCGGCGTTCTTCTTCTGCGGCATCATGCTGCTGCCGGTAGACAACGAGTCGTGAAGCTCAATGTATCCAAACTCGCCGGTAGTCCAAATAATAATCTCCTCGCAGATACGCGAGAGGTGCATCATCGTAATGGCGCTCAGCGAGTGATACTCAAGTACGAAATCCCGATCGCTCACCGCATCCATGCTATTCTCGTACACACCATCAAAGCGGAGCAACTTTGCTACCAGCTCCCGGTCTATCGGAAATGTTGTACCGGCGAGCGCCCCTGCACCGAGGGGTGAGATGTTTACTCGCTTCCACAGATCAACCGCCCGATCGTTGTCGCGTTGGAACATCTGCACGTAGGCTAACAGGTGGTGCGAAAAGAAAACGGGCTGAGCGCGCTGCAGGTGCGTATATCCAGGAAGGATTACTCCCTGGTGCTGTGTAGCCTGCTCCGTGAGAGCCTGCTGCAGCTCATGCAACAGGTGTACAGTCTCAACGAGTGCCGCACGGATAAAAAGGTGAAAGTCGGTGGCAACCTGATCGTTTCTACTGCGCGCCGTGTGCAGCTTGCCGGCAACCGGTCCAATCTCCTCGGTCAGGTAGCGCTCGATGTTCATGTGAATATCTTCATCCGAGAGACGGAATTCTAGCTCGCCCCGTTCCAGTCGATCTCGCACCTTGACGAGGCCCGCAACGATGGCATCGCTTTCTTCCTTCGAGATGATGCCGGTGGCTCCCAACATCGTCGCGTGCGCGATGCTCCCCTGGATATCGAACGGAGCCAACCGCTTGTCGAAGCTAATTGATGCACCGAACTCTTCGGCGAATGAATCTGCTGAAGCAGAGAAACGACCACCCCACAACTTTTGCATGCAATACCTCACGATACCGAGACAGGGTAAAACGGTACGGCGAGCCGCATTGTTTTACAAGAGGAATTTGCTCAAAAAAACCCACGGCGATCAGTGTAATCCGGACGATGCCTTACAGCACGTCCCAACCATACCCTCCCTTCGAGAGGATCGAATCGGCGAGGCTCATGGCCTCACCATCCGCATTACGAACCAAGCCGCGTAGGCTAGCGGATATCCGCCCCCGTGAGTGGTGTGTAAATACCTTGGCGATCGAGATCTCGTCTCTGCATGCGAATTCGCCCCGTTCGGCAATTAGACTCGACACCCGGGAGAGCACACACATCCCCACAAATAGGTCCATCGCAGCATCAGCGAGACGCTTCGTAGCAAGCTGCTGCTCAATAATTCCCTTCCGATAGCGTTTAAGAACCATCTCCACAGACTGAGCGAGGGCTGCAACGCCCTGCTCGAGCGCGACTGTCTCTTTCTGCAGCGAGGCAGAGATCCCCTCACAACGCGAGCGGCCGATAGAGGTTATCTGCCCTACCTTCTTGGAGGCATATTCTGAGAGCACACCAAACCCCTTGATCGGATCATTAAAGATCCCCTTCACGCTACGCGCCACGTCAGCGAGGTTCTCTCCCGGCTCCTTAACCCCCGAGAGTCCGACGAAAAGCCTCAGGATCTCGTTTGTTCCCTCAAAGATCCTGTTAATACGGCAGTCGCGCACCACGCGCTCATACGGGAATTCGCGCATGAAACCGTTCCCGCCAGCGATCTGAAGTGCTTCGTCGGCAACGGTCCAGAGGGCCTCTGAAACGTAGACCTTACTCATCGCAGCTTCAACTGAGAAGTCCTCCACACCCGAATCAATCAGGTGGCCAACGACACTCACCACGCTCTCCGACGCAAAGCAGAGGGTGCTCATCAGCGCGATCTTATCCTTGATCAACTGAAACTCGGAGATGCTCTTTCCGAATTGCTTTCTCTGGGTCGCCTGTGACACCGAAAGCTCAATCAAGCGCTTCATTGCACCAACACACCCACCACCTAAACCCGTGCGCCCATTATTGAGCACCGCCATGGCAACCTTGAATCCCTTACCTTCTTCGCCAAGCACGCACTCAGCGGGTACCCGCACATTGTCAAAGCGCACGGTCGTTGTACAGGAGGCGCGGATTCCCATCTTGTCCTCTTTGGGACCGGTCGAGACACCCGGCCAGTCGCGCTCGACGATAAACCCGGTCATCTTGCCACTGAGACCTTCGGTCTTTGCAAAGACCGAGTAGAACCCCGCGGTGCCGCCGTTCGTGATCCAGATCTTTTCTCCGTTGAGGGTCCAAGAGCCGTCTGCGTTCTTTACTGCATGCGTCTTTACAGATGCTGCATCCGACCCGGAGCCCGCCTCCGTGAGACAGAAGGCGGCTATCAGCTCACCTGTTGCGAGCCTCGGAAGGTACTTGGCTTTCTGCTCCGGTGTGCCAAACAGCAGTAGCGCCTTGAGGCCGATCGAGCTGTGCGCACCGATCGTGAGGGACGTTGATGCGTCATAGCGACTGGTCTGTTGCAGCACCCGCGAGTAGCCTGAGTTCGATAATCCGAGCCCGGAGAATTCTTCTGGGATAATTAACGAGAAGAGCCCGAGCTCCTTAAGTTGATCGATGTAATCCTGTGGCTGCTCACCTTTGACGTCGTAGCCGCGAAAGTCGTCGCCCTTATCAGCCATAAAACGATCGATGGACTCGATTACGAGCGCCAAGGTCTCTCTCTCGGCAGCGCTTATCTGCGGAAAAGGTGTCAGGCAGCCCATCTTGATCTCTCCGGCGAAGAGAGCTTTTGCAGGGCTATCAGGACTGTGTGTGCGAGAGGTATCTGTCATAGGTAACCATTATGAGCGGCTCGGACTGTCCTCGCCGGTTAAAAACTGTGCAATTCGGTCGAACACCTGCGCTCGGTTTGTTCCAGCTGCATGCCCGCCGTGGACCCATTCTACGGTAGCATGCGGCCACCGCTTCTGCAGGAGTGTAATTTGACTCCGAGGTACGAGGTGATCACCCTCGCCCCCTATCACCATGATTGAACTCTGGGGTGTTGCAGGACGTTGTTTTAGCGGAGAATGATCCTCGAACAGATCCCGCAGAAACTCAGCCGGAACCTGGCTACTTCCGCTACTTTTGAAGAGTTCAACCGCCATGTCACCCATCGAAACGAGCGGCACTAGCAGAGCAGCTCGCGCAAGTCGATCCCGCGCGGCCCACAGTGCTCCTACATAGGCGCCGAGGCTCATACCAACGCACGCCATGCGCTGATGTCCCCGTTGTTCCAAATACATTCGAAGCCGTCGCAGATCGTACAACGCATGCGCCATGGCGACACAGGTGCGGATCGGGTCAGCGCTTGGAAATAGCGGAACGTCCTCGGGTATGTCCGCTGGACGCCTCCGACCATGAAACGGAAGCTCTACCAACGCCACGTTGCACCCAAGCTGGTAAAAGAGCCCTGGCAGAAAGGCTAGGGAGTTCACCCGTTGGTCGCCCATCGTCCAACCGTGGATCGCAACGACTGTTGTGCGCTTAGCCTGATCACCCGCATGCTCCCACAACCGAACGTACGACGTGGTGTTCGCCTCTGACGCAAGATACTCTCGGTCCTGCGCCCAGTCGCGCTGAGGGAACTGCGATGTGAGTTCCAGATCGTAGACACCGCCGTTTGGAAAACCGTGGATATGGGTGACTGTTGCTGAAGCGGGAACGGTCGGGATCGCAAATAGCTTTTCAATCTCCCCGGTAGTGCGCAGCATATGCAGTTTTATCTGGGCCGTTTTAAGGGCGCCGATATCGAGGCCGGGCGCAAAAGTACTGAGCGTTACCGCAGACAAACTTTTACCTAACCTCCCCAAAAGCCGGTCAAGGCTCGCACCCCCAAGCACCGTCAGTCGCTCAACATCACTTAAGCGCGCATCTTCACGACCATTCAGGACGCAGAAGTCGGAGGGAGTACCAGGATTGATGGGGGGAGCCTTGCCGGTCACGAACACTTTCTCCGCGGGGCAACATGTAGCGCTACCCCATTGCTTTATGATGAAAATAACGGCAGGTAGGATTTGCAAAGCGATGCCTTTCGGGGGTTATTTCGGCGGAAAATCGCCAACTATGAGGCCGAAGCGATAGCCCCGTCTTTTGCTCGTGTAGCTGCAATGCCTAGTCGGCTGATATTTCAGCCACTGACCGAACGATACTACCAAACAGCGTTTCGATGCCCCAGCGCCTTCAAGAGCTTTTGAAGTGCCCTATCCTCTGCCCTACGGAGGCAGTGTTCATCCATCTTTGAACCCTTCTCGTAGGCCTTACGGGCATCGTACAGGGCTCGGTAAAAGCGAGTAACTGCCGGCGATCGCGGTGCGTGTTTGTTATTGAGCACTCGGTTAAAATAGACGGAACTCAAGCTGAATAGGCTTGCGTTTTTGTAGCGACCGGTATTTGCAAAGGGTTCAAGTTGGCCTCGCTCCTCTACAAACTCCACTCGCATTCCAACTGAATTAAGCAAGCGGTTACACAGTTCAGGGTCCGTGATCGGGTCCTGTATTGGCTCCGTGCTCGGTTCCTTTGGCTTGAGCAGCCCCTTATTGAGGAGGATCTGCATAAACGCGCGCTCGCGCGGGTGAACCCGAGTCCATCCCACGCCCAGCCTCTCTGCTAGAGTTATCTGTCGCGCGCAGTGAGCCACGAATTCAGCAAGTTTTGGATCGGGATCCCCGACGTGCACCATCTCACGCAGGCGGGGAAGAGCGTTGGCCGCGTGGTGCGCCAGTTGGGCATCGAGGGGGACAAGCACTGAAACTTCCTCTCGCAATTTCGATATCTCGCCAAGAAGTCGCCGCAGATCCTCACCTGAAGTTACCTCAAAGTGCGCGCCAAGTAGTGGTTCATCCGTTGGAAACCGCATCTTACTTGCGAGTCGCCGCCACTCCTCATTTGAGAGCTTCGAGGTCTCAACGGTATTGGTAGTGCGAACCGCGTCTAAGGAGAGGGAGAGCGCCTGGGCCAGGGTCTTCTGAGCTGCTGAGTGCACACCGAATCTAATGAGGCACGTTTTGGCAAGCTCACGGAGCGCGTCAGTCGTAGCCCTACTGCTCTCGTCTTCAACTCCCAATGCTTGCGCAGCATGTGAGATCTCAACTGCGCCGGAAATTCCCTTAATTAGGTCACCGGATTTCCTGTCAAGTTGGACTGCCCCCACGGGGCGGCTGGTACTAGGTTCTGGCATACAAAAACTCACATCTCAGTTGTTATGGTCATGAGACTAGGAAGTGTGACTCACCTTCGGTAACAATCTAATTTGAGGAATCACAACGTTTTTGAGCAGCGAACACCCAGAGCGTTAGCGTCCGCTGGTCAAAATTGCCTTGTTGTGCTCTACCTCGAATAGCCGCTTGGGCCAGCTGTCTAAGGTTTCGAGCAGCGGACGCCTGGAGCGTGAGCGTAAGGTGGTCCGATTGCCTTGTTTTGTTCTACCTCTAATCTTCCCTCAGGCCATTTGTGTAGGCAACTACTACTGATAGGGCTGGAACCACAGACGACTCAGAGGCACACAGAGGTTGTGGTTCAAAAAGACTATTGAGTGACGATATAGGAGCTACAACACAGAGCAACAATGAATTGGGGCTCATCGCGGAATCGAGTGGGTGCCAAATGACTGCTGATGGGGCATCACCGATTCTTTTCAGTGATGAATCACGTGTTTCCGCGTGAACGTGCTCGTAAACGTGAACGTGAACGTACCCGATCGAGCAACTTTCTGCCCCGGCGGTCGATAGCTAGTAGTATGCTTGATTATGAAAAACTGGATGTCTACCGCATAGCTCTGGAGTTCGTCGTCA
>JBIJBZ010000196.1:0-5627 GCA_044344945.1 Bdellovibrionota bacterium
CTGCCACAAAGCCGGCCGGATAACTTGCCGTGCCAGCATGTGGCCCATCAAGTACCTCGCATGCTCCCGATACAAACACAGCCAACGGTCCCGGCTTTTCTGCTTTTTCGTACAGTCCTAATGGCCTTCCGCTCTCGGCAGACAAACCTGCCTGAGAAACCATGCTAGCCGCGACTTTGTCCGTGGAATTATAGGTATCCTTGATGCCCAACGTATCATGGATGTGGCTCAGTAGTTGATTGAGCTTCGATACGTTTAGCGCGTCAACCCCGCCGAATTCAGCTATTGTATCCAGAATGTTTCGAGCCACGACTGAAATAGAAACAGCTTCAGGATTCAAACCAACTATAATTACCCCTGTGCCATCTCCACGCACTGCCTGATCGGCACCATCCGTGGCGTTTTTAAATGGGTAGCCTATTATCGTTTCATCTTCCCCCTTCCAGTTCTTGACGGTAAGGACTTTATTTTCTGATCCAAGATCAGGAATCGGAATCAGAAACCTGAAGCCTATCCCCTGGACTGTTGCAGCTCTACTGAAGTCCAAATCTGCCATGCGCACAGCCGTGGTTCCCGCGGAGATCCCCTTGAGAGAGCTACCAACGTCTGACACCTGCTCTATAGTACCCTTTGAAATGTTAGTTTCCATACTTCACTCCTTCAAATCAAAAGGCCTGATTGCCTTTTGGTGTAGGGAGAGAACTAACAATCCATACGGCTATAGCAAAAATACTGTATCGATTATCATATTTAAGGGCTGAAGCTGCTATTGTATGCAGCGCCGCTGTGGTTAGGCGAAATATCACGGTCGTGGAGAGGCAACGTAGTGCTCCAGTACGAGCGCGTACGCCGATCGATTGCGTATCGCGAGAGCTGCTTGCGAGCTTGGTGTTAGGCATCCTTCATCTCGATTGTGAGGTGAAGAAGACTCTTCAACGGAACTCTTAGTAGCTGGCTTCAGGTGATATTCTTGGCACTGCGCGGGTGTTGATCAGAGAGTTAGAGAACCTGCGGCACCGGTGTATCGACTGAGAGTCATGAGGTATCGATGTTCAGGGGTAGAGAAGTGGGTGCCTGACAAAGGAAAACCACTCCGGGAAATCGTTTCAGCTCGCCAGCGCGAACTTTTCTATCGAGCCACTGCGGATCTCGCCTTACACACTGCGCCAAAGGAGTGCGTGCACCTTAGAGAAGTTCCCGCTGCCGATTATTGCCCGCGCGCTACGCAACGTTTACGTGCACGAGAATGTTCACGTCCGGAAACAACAATTGTACCCACGTGATCCACTGAGAGCCAGAAAACAGAGGTCGATGTTCGCAGCAATTCTCACTGATTGGAGCACTAAACCCGCCGCAGAACGAGCAACTCGCCTGCTGGCGCACCGGAGCGCTCTGCTCGGGCTCGAGCCCCTTGTGAGGGATCAACATAACGCTCCGAGATAGACCCCTCGACTCGCCAGAACTTGGAGAGACAGTTCGATACTATCTGCTCAAGCTCACTCTTGTAATTCGTCGTCTTTGAACCGATTCGCCCCTGCCCAGTACGAATGACAGCCCGACCACCACTGCGAACCACACGCGCCATTTCAAGCAGGATCTCATTTGAGTAACGATGCCACTCCGTGATGTCCGTATATTCTACAGACTGGTTCGGCAGATCTACCCCGAGCCACCACGTCCTGAGCCATGAGTGCAATCCGTGAGCGAACATACCGGGCTGATTCGGCGCGAGCAGCGCCAGATCTACAGTGCCTGTGCTGACCTGATTAATCGCGGACGGATCCGCATGGAACACCTCTCGCTGCGCGCGATTATCGTGAAGAGCCGATGGAACTCCATCCCGAAGCAGTAACGCCGCCTTTTTCAAGACTCGGGCACTCACTGCACGGTATGAGGGCACCTCACCGCGCTTTCTATTGAGGTTGGCCTGCGCTTGTGGCGTAAGAGCTGCCGACGGCGATGTGTACGAAGACAGATGACCTGCCGTATGTCCGTGCAGAATGCTTGCTACTATGAACGAGATAAAGTCGCCCGCAGGATCGCTTGAACCACGAATACTCGTTTTGAGATTCACCAGCTCACGAAACGTATCTGCATCAAAGAAATGAGGGAACGGCTCACGATAGCCTTGGATATCCACGGGCTTCTTAAAATTCACGAACTGAAGTCGGAGAGCAACTTCTGCTATATCAGCAGGAAAGAGTCGCGCGTGCGCAAGTTTGACAAGTCCATGCTCCTGCGCGCAGCCGATAAAGGGCCGACCAGCCATGGCACTCTCTACCCCTACGGTGCCGGTGGAACAAAAGGGATCAAGAACGAGGGAACCTTTTTTGGAGAAGCGCTCAATCACATAGCGGGCGAGCGTTGGCTGCCAGGGAGAGGCGTAGAGGAACGCCGACTGCAAAGAATGGCTCTTTCCTGCCGCTCCTTCAAGCGCGACCTCGAGCTCTTCGTTAAATTGTTGTGCCTGAACAAGCTTTAAAACTGCTGACATGAATATGTACCTAACCGTATTACCTTTAACACCGGCGAAGACGATAGTCAGCGTTCGCAACTATCAGTTCACCATATTTCCGCACTAATAGGCTATAAAAACCTCTTTGCCGCCTTACACCCCGTCTACGTGCTGATTACCATCACACGAGGTCTGGGGCCGGAGCAAAAGCCGTACAGACGAATATAGGGATGAGCTGCGTTCTACACTACCGAGAGATTAGCAAACGAAGTTCTTAGTATAAGAATGTTAAAATCGCGCAACCCATTGTTATCACTCAACATATCTGGCTTTTTGGAGAGGACTGACGGCGCGTTTTTTTTAGTGAAACAGTGTAACCAGGAGACGCCCTCTTTCCATCAAGTCACCCTAAAAGGCCTCGTAAACGTACACCTGCACGTAAACGTGCGCGTGCCCACGTCGGGTTTAAGGTACACGCGCAGCCGTACGAGAGCCATGAAAGCTTGTATTGGGGGAGGGACGCTGCGGGAAAGAGCTTGTAGCGAGCAGCCGCTATTCTTCTAGACTCCCCCCTACCGCCTCAAGGTTGCGCTTGGCAACCTCCAGGTCCGGCTGAAGCTGAAGCGCGAGCGCGAATTCCTTTTGAGCTTCACTGCGCTTCCCAAGCCGTTGAAGCAAAACACCCAGATTATTGTGAGCATACGGGTTTGAGCTGTCGAGCGAGAGAGCGAGTCTCAAATTCTTCTCCGCTGGAGCGGTTTGACCTAACTCAAGCTGCGCCCGCCCAAGCGCACTCCACACGCGTGCATTACTCGGCTCAAGAGCCGAAGCTTTTTCAAGAACCCGGACGGCCTCGTCGTGATGATGATCTTCAATCAGGAGGATTCCCAGATTTACCTGAGCCACGACGTTTTGCGGCGCTAACGCAACAACCCTCCGTAGAGCGGCCTCGGCAAGAAGATGATCATCAAGCTTTTCATACACCTCTGCTAATCCAAGATGCACCCGCACATCATCGGGCTGAATCTCTGCCGCTCGTTGGAGGGTCCGTCGCGCATCGTTGAATTCTCCAAGTCGCGTCTGCAAAGAACCAAGGAAGAAGAGCGCTTGAAAGTGCTTAGGATCGTTCTCAACCGCGCGCTTATAGGCAGCAACCGCTGCTTCTGGTCGATTAAGTTTTTCGTTTAGAACTCCAAGATTGAAATATGTTACCACATTCGTCGGCTCAAGTGTGCACGCCTTCTCAAGGGTCTCTACGGCCTCATCTACCTTCTGCTGCTTCTCCAAGATGACTGCGATTCCCTGCAGGGCCGCCACGCTCTTGGAGTCTTTCTGCACAACGAGATCGTACTGCTCACGTGCTGCCGAAACTTCACCCTTCTGGAGCAATACGCCTGCGAGCCCCAAACGAAACGGAGTCTCATCCTTAAGCGCTATTGAGTTCCGCAGCTCTTTCTCCGCAGTATTGAGATCTCCCCGTTTTTGGTACGCCAATCCGAGATTAAAATGCGCCTCTGGCATCTTTGGGCAGAGGCGCTGCGCCTCTTTATAAAGATCGATCTCTTGATCCGATCCCTCTCCTAGCTCCAGCGCCTTTTTGATAAGACCGGCGGACGAGATGCATCCATCCTCTGCATAGGCCATGGAAGCCGCAAACAGCAGCGCGAGGCACACGAGCAGGGCTTTCCCCGCCTCGCCCGTTGCACATCGTTGCCACCAACACTCCATCCTAAGCACCCTGTACTTGTTGATCCAACATCCGAACAACTTCCCGCAATCGCTCTTCGGTTGTTACAGCCGCAAAACGAATAAAGCCATCAAACTCTTCACCGAAAACGATACCCGGCGTGACAACCACACCAGTTGTTGCAAGGAGATGGCGCGCCACGGCGATGGAACGACTTCCCGCTCCCTCAAGCCGTGCGCCCAGCTCCTCTGGATACTGTGCCCACAAGCACGCGCCTGCCTTAGGTTGAACAACGGACCATCCTAATCTCTGAATGCCGCTGCTGAGAACCTTGAGTCTGCGCTCATAGGTGGCCACCGTTGGTCGAACAATATCCTCGGTACACGTGAGCGCAACTGCCGCTGCGTACTGCAGGGGTAGAAAGAGCCCGTAATCAGAGTGGGATTTCAAACGAGAAACCGACCCTACTATCTCTGCATCTCCGACCAGGGCTCCGACCCGCCAGCCAGGAAGATTGTACGCTTTCGACAACGAATATACCTCAACACACCGAGCGCCAACATCTGCAGCGCACAACGCACTCACAGCAGGATTTCCCGAGAAGCACATCTCGCCATACACAAAATCGTTGATGATAGTTGCACCGTGCCGCGCACATACTGCCCCTACTGCACGCCACCATGCGTCTGAAACTACCATGCCTGCTGGATTGGATGGGATGTTGAGCAACACGATCCTTGCACCCGAACGATCTAGAACAGACGTAAGACTCTGCGCGGCCATCTCTGGCTCTTCAACTAATCTCCACGGAACGGTCTGCGCTCCTGCGAGAGCCACCGCTGATGGATGTGCTGGGTACCACGGAGTTGCAACAATGACGGCGTCGCCCGGTTGCACCAGAGCACGCAACGCATGAAAGGTTGCATCCTTACTACCAAGGCAAACGCATACTTGGTTCTCTGGATCGAGCTTAACCCCGAACGTTTCAGAGTATTTGACGGCAAAGCCCTCGCGCAAACGCCGAACTCCTCGCGAAACGGCGTAGCGATGATTCGTCGGTTTTGTCACCGACTCAAGCAACCGATCGAGAACAAGGCGCGGTGGCGGCAGATCGGGGTTCACCATTGACAGATCCCAGACTGTGAGTCCATCAAGCACTCGTCCGTGCTGAATAGACCTCAGCTCATCGAGGGCTGCGTGCAGCTTGGCGCTGTGCCTATCCAAAAGACTGTGCGTGCGACACCGTGATTCATCGGGCTCATTAGGGATCGGGAAAACTACATTCATGGCTCTTCGATGGGTGCTAACTAGGGTCGCGCACGAGGTGCGATCAGATTAAAAATGTACACGGCTGGGGAGACCTTCCCACGCACCTTGATCTTCTCTGTCAACATCCCCACCTGAGGATTGAGATCCCCCGAACGAACCGACATAAGGTGCGCCTCTGAGAGGAGGACGTGGGCCTCGGCGTTCACTTTTTCCGGG
>JBIJBZ010000043.1:0-19770 GCA_044344945.1 Bdellovibrionota bacterium
GGAAACGAGAACTCCCAGTGCCTCGTCGGTAGAAATTGCGGTCTCACGGGCAATCGGAGTCACTGCTGGAGCATCCCCGCGCCAATCAAAGAGAAATCGCTCTCCTGAGTTTGTTAGCTCCATAATAATGGCGCTGGTCAGGTATGGCTTGAGGCGTAATGCCGCTCGCTGCGCCCGATCCGGTAGCTCCTCACAGAGCACATCCCGGCCGTTGTTAATGGCTTTACGGGGCGCTCGCTGCTGCTCACGCTCCTCCTCTTCCTCCGACTCGTCGTCGACATCCTCAGATTCTAGATCCTCCTCTGAGCCTCGGGCTGGCTGATTGGTCCAGGTTTCATCCTCATCCTCGGCGTCACCGCTCCGGCGACGCGGAGCGCGAGTGACATCGTCCGCCGCTTCTTCAATCCGAAGCGGTTGAGCCTCTTGATCATCTGGTCCTACCTGCTCTTCGTGTTTTTCGTCCGACATACCTTTCCCCGTAGTTTCACCGCTGTGACTCGCCCCTCACCATACCCCGGCTCTACCCCAAAAGTACATGAGGGAACCGCTCAACCGGTCTATTCTACTCGACTAATCTTCCTGCGCCAGGGGAATCTCAAAAAACTGTGGTGGTAATCCCATCAAAGGAGCCATTTATGGCCGTTCCGGCGATTCCGGGAGCCTCCAATCTGACGCCTCGCACGGGTCGATACAACTTGCTATGCTCCTCCGCGGGCAGGGACTCAGTAGTCCCCTGGGGCGTATGCGAAATCTCTCCCCGCTCTCGCCAAAGGGTGCGCAGCACGTAGGTGACCGTATGACAAAAGTAGTGGCGCTCACCGGAGGAATTGGCTCCGGTAAGTCAGCAGTGGCAAAGTTATTCGAATCGAGGGGCGCGTCGGTCGTTGACGCCGATCTCCTCGCTCGCGAAGTTGTTCAGCCGGGCAGTCCCGGCCTTCAGGCGATCGTGGAGCAGTTCTCAACCGATCTTGTACTCGCCGACGGCTCGCTAAACCGGCCACTGCTCGCCTCTATCATCTTCTCAGATCCGGCGAAGCGAGAGCTGTTGGAATCAATCCTGCACCCCCGCATCCGAGAGCGGTGGCTCACAAAGCTCCAAGAGCTCCGCGCCGGACACGTTCCGGTGGTGGTGTACGTGGTCCCCCTACTCTTCGAGTCACAGCGCATGATGCCGGAGCTTGAAGCGATCGTCCTCGTAACAGCTCCGCACGAGACGCGCGTTAAGCGCATCATGGATCGAGATGGCTTTACCAGAGTGATGGCGGAGCTGCGTATGTCTGCTCAGCTTCCAGATTCAGAGAAGATCGCCAAGAGCGACTACGTCATCGCTAACGATGGCACTCTGCAGGATCTCGAACAACGCGCCGATGAGGTCTGGGATCGCCTGACTCTGCAATGATCGTATCTCTCCATGGAAATGAGCGAGCAGCAGGAAGCCGAGCTGGCTCTGCCTCCCTGCTTTCAAAGCGAGAAACCAGTTTCCACGTGAACGTGCTCGTACCCGCGAGGGCCGCACAGCACGATAAGGCTCCCTACAATGCTAGCCCGCATATTTAATGAAGCCTGCTACTGCGAGCGCCGATAATGGTGCTTTTTCGGCCCAAAATACTACCTTCAGACCGGAAGGTATCTCGATACGATTCCGCCCTGCAGATACTTAGTTGAATTCGCCCTTCGGGCCCGAAACATCACCACTCTCGGCGCTCTCGCGACGCAGTTTCATGAAAAATGCAGGCTGGGTCAGAAGTGCCCGCCGAAGCCGATGTGATATCCCTCAAAGTTATCGGCCGACACATAGCTGGCCCCGATGTACACCTCCGAAAAGATCACAAATGTCTCTTTTAGTTTCGAGATGAGATCTGCACCCACCTCGAACATGTTCACAAAACGGAGCCCCGACGCGGCTTTTCCATTTATATTACTCCACTGAAAGAAGGGACGCAGTGCAAGGTTACTGTTGGCAACCTCAACACCGAGCGGCTGTGAGAACTCAACTCGATTGATCAGAAGACCTGATGCTGAATTAACATCGATCTTGTTACTGGTCGAATACACGGAGTTGTTGAAGAGGTGTGAGTATCCGACGGTATACCTCCCCTCTCCCTCGCCGATTGTAAATTGGTAGATAAACTTCATCGATGGAGAGTAGGTAAAGAGATCCATGCTCCAATCGAAGAACTCTCGATTCTCCTGCTCAAGCACAGTTTGGCTATACGAGTTATTGAAATCGTAATTATTGCGAAGATGTGCGAACGAAACCGCCAAGCCGGGAACGCAAAAGAAGCTATCTGCCAGCCTCACATATGCTCCCGTGCCCGCCGTCACCGAGAACAGGTGTGTGATTGAAAAGTCATCCTCCCCTGCATCAGGCGGAGCCGTCACGCCGGATGTCACCTTGAGAAGCGCACCCGCGGATTGAAAGAACGGCCGCACGACTGCATCTTCATCTCCGAGAGGTATCTCAACCGGCAACCGGAATGTCTCATACTGCGTATCAGGTTGATCGGTCCGCCGTTGGAGAAACTTTCCGTTGGAGATCAGATCCTGCGATGCAAAGAGCGTGTTCGTATTCACCGCGACATTAATCACGTCGTTGGCGTAATCTTGACTAAACGAATTCGGGGTCACGCTGGTAGGAGCTGCCAACACCGAACCCATCGGACAGATAATCGCCGCCAAGAGTAAGGCGAAAAGAAACCTCATAGCTGGGAAACTGATACAGTGTAGTCGCACGGCTGGCCGGTACCTGGCTGTCCAAGTCCCGTACTACGAATACTACTAGGGTCCCAGGTTCAGATCCACGCAACTAATTCGATTTTTTCTCGATTACTACAACTACCGTCACAGGACTCGGTCACGGTCAGACATGCGCCCCGTGTGCCCTCACAGGTCGTCTCGCCACCGCCTCATAGGCCGGTGGACTGACCTCGCCACGAACGAAATAGGATAGACAATTGGAGCACTTATGAACATCTCACAATCACTCGAAGCTTTTCTGCACCACCAATCCTCTGCGCAATCGATAACGCCTCACTCGGCTACACGACGCGAGAAGGCCGAGAGCTTTGCGAACGATGTACTCCCACAACTGTTTAAGGACGCCACCATGGCTAAAGCAGCGGGCTCCTCCTGGGGGAATACAGCTTTTCCTCACACAACTACGGCCATGGCAGGCACGGCTTCAACCGCAACCTCAGGCCTCGGATCAGTCGGTGGGATATTTAACGGAGTGCTCGGCGCGGCAAATATCGCCACGTCTTGGGGTAAATCCACTCCGGCCGCCGGCGCTGTTAACGGCATGGCAGCTGGAGCGATGATCGGGTCGATTATCCCTGGAATCGGCACTGCAATCGGAGCTGCCGCGGGCCTCGTCATCGGCGGGCTCCTTGGATGCATAAAGGTCGGCAAGCACAAGGATCAGAAGGTTCGGGACACCGTACGCTCATTTCTGGTCGAAAAAGGGGTTCTCGCGCCGGACTATACGATCCAACTGGCGAACGGATCGCGCTATGACATAGGGATCGATGGCGGACCTAAGGCCGAGCTTCGCGGGAGACGCCCGTACGAGGTCGATTTCAACAACCCCCTCGCACGGTACGCAGTATCGTGGCTCGACCCACTCATCGATCTCGTGAGCCAGGGAAATGAGAAGGTCAAGACCGACTTTGTTGGCTATTTTGCCAATGCAGCCGTCAGTAACGCTAAAAACCTTAGTGACGTCCGAGATAACGTAAACACGATTATTCAGCAGTTCGGAATCTCCGATGAATCCCTCGCTCAAGGGATTATCCAAGCACAGAAAACCGGCGCCATCGACGACCAAACGGCACTCGTATACCTGACAGGGATCCAACAGCGACAAACCCTGAATCTCACGGAGACCGATTTGAGGAACCTCACGCAGACCGGTTCGAGAAACCTCACGGAGACCGATTCTCCCGATATTCCAGCGTGAAGGTGCTCGTGAACGTGTACGTGCCCGAAAAAGAACTTTCCCTCTTACGAGTGGTACGCAAAAAACATTCTCTTTCGGGTACGTTTACGAGCACGAGCACGTTGCCGTAAAAATCCAGGATTTGTCATTTACAACAATGTGTTAGGACCTCTCGCCATTTTACAGAACCACTCATTCTGTTGCACACAAAAATCTTTCCCTGAATCGATTAACCCTCGATAATAAGGCACTGGGAGACACAACTGATGCAACCAACGAAATACATCTGGATGAACGGCAGCTTTATTCCTTGGGAAGAGGCCAAGGTACACGTAATGACACATGCTCTGCACTACGGTGGCGGCGCGTTCGAGGGGATTCGGGTCTATAAAACCGATCAAGGTCCTGCGGTCTTTCGCCTCAAAGAACACATGGAGCGTTTGCGCTACTCCGGGGAGGCGATCGCCCTTCAGATCCCGTTCTCTGCTGATGCTCTGTGCGAGGCGACTTGCGAACTCCTTAAACGAAATGGTCTTGAGCAGGGCTACATTCGTCCGATTGCATACTACGGCTACGGAGTGATGGGACTCAATCCGAGAAATTCTCCGACCGATATCGCTATCTCATGCTGGCCATGGGGCGCATACCATGCAGTTGACCAGGTGGATATCAAAGTTAGTAGTTACATCCGCATCCACCCTCGTTCGACCGTAGCCGATGCCAAGATATGCGGGCACTACGTCAATAGCATCCTTGCAGTTTTAGAGCTGCGGGGCACGAAGTACCACGAGGCGCTCTTTCTCGATGCAGACGGTAATATCGCTGAAGGAGCGGCCGAGAACTTTTTTATCGTGAAGGACGGCGTTCTGACGACACCACCACTGGGGACGATCCTTTCGGGGATAACGCGCCGAACGGTCCTTGAACTTGCCCGCGATTCCGGTATTCCCGTAGTTGAAAGGACCCTCACGCTCGATGAAGCCCTACAGGCAGACGAGGCGTTTTTTAGCGGCACCGCAGCCGAGGTTACGCCGATTAAAACTATCGACGATCATACGATTGGCGATGGCTCAATCGGGCCGATCTCTAAGAAGCTTAGAGATGCATACCTTGATGTAGTATACGGACGAAATCCGCGCTACTATGGACTCCTCACGTTCGTTTCCTAGGCTGATCTACTCCAGGTCAGCCAGACTGTGATGAAGGAGGCACCTTGAGTAGCAAAATCCCCGACACCAACCCGCCATCTCTGCCAGAGGTACGTGCCGAGATCGATGCTCTCGACTCTAAGCTCCTTGGGCTCCTTGCCGAGCGGCAGAGACTCGCCGAATTGGTGATAAAAGCCAAGCACGCTGCTGGGTCGATGACCACCATTCGAGATGAAGCTCGGGAGCGAGATGTAATAAGGCAGAGGATCGCTGAGGCGCAACCCCTCGGCCTTGAGGCTCATTTTGTGACGAAGATCTTTCATGAGTTAATCGGAGAGTCGCTCCGTCTTCAGCAGGATTTTCTGCAGAGAAACCTCAACGGCTCCCCCGTACACTCGCCGGTTCGAATCGCATTTCGGGGAATCGATGGATCATATTCTCATATCGCCGGTAAGGGATTCTTTAATGCGAGCGCTGCTCGTAGTGGTGCGCCTTCTCTCTCCCTGGATTCTTTCGTCGGGTGCCAATCCTTCGAAGCCGTAGTACGGGCCGTGGAATCAGGCGAATGTGATTTTGGCATTCTTCCGATAGAGAGCACTGCCTCAGGGGCTATGAACGAGGTGTACGATCTCCTTGTGAACTCACAGGTATCGATCGTAGGCGAGGAGAAGTTCCTCGTTCAACACTGCTTGATAGGGATCGAGAGTGTGCCATCCTCGCACCTGAAGCGTATCTACTGCACACCACTATCTGTATCGGAATGCAGCGAGTTCCTTGGCAAACTCCCTGAGTGCGCGTTGGAGTTCTCGACTGATGCTGCTGTCGCTGTGAAGCGCTTAAAGGAGGACGGAGAGCGGCTCCATGCCGCCATTGCGAGCGAAGAGGCTGCCGAGATGTTTGGCCTCTCGATCCTTCAACCCAATATCGGCAACTGTGAAGAGAGCTTTACTCGCTACCTCGTGATTGCACGGAAGCCTGTACGGGTCGATGGTCGCATACCAGCGAAGACCTCCCTCGTGCTGCACACCCGTAATGAGACAGGGGCATTAGTGGAGGCACTTACGGTCTTCCGTCGACACGGAATAAATCTCTCAAAGCTGGAGAGTCGTCCGATACCATTAAATCATTGGGAGGAGATGTTTTACATCGACTTTATCGGAAACCTCCAATCAAAAGAGGTTACGAGCGCACTTGCGGAGATCACTCCGCTCGTACGGAGCATCAAGGTTCTCGGATGCTACCCAGCTTGCGATATCGAGCCTGTTTCGGAGGTGTAGCGCGTGCGATCGTTAACCGTCACCGTTGAAGGAATCACAACGCTCTCAACCGTCTGGGTAGGTCGTGGGCTGCTCCATTCCCTACCCTCGTTATTGGAGAGTTCTGCGTATACGAAGATCGTCTCGGTCAGCGATTCTGGCGCCGCGCACGTAACGGAGGCTGTGCGCTCATCGTTACGGCTTGCTACCGAACAGGTCCTGATACTTCCGGGGGGAGAATCGTGCAAACGCCTTGAGGAGCTACAACGAGTTTGGGAGTTTTTTGCCTCACAACGGCTCGATCGGCGCGCCCTCGTTATCGTAATTGGTGGCGGGGCTGTGAGTGACCTCGTCGGTTTTGCCGCTGCTACTTATATGCGAGGTATCACATACGTCCCAGTTCCAACAACATTGCTAGCTCAGGTCGATGCAAGTATCGGCGGAAAGTCAGGGATTAACTTTGGCGGTGCCAAGAACATCCTGGGTGTTATTCGGCAACCCCAGGGGATTGTGGTTGATGTTGACACTCTATCCTCCCTTCCACCTCGCGATCTACGCTCCGGTTTCGCTGAGATCGTAAAGCATGGACTTATTGTAGATCGGGCGTACTTTGAGCGGGTAATTACGAAAGAGTGCACCACGTGGAGTCCTGACGAGTTGGTCGATATAATCTTCCGCTCATGTGAGATAAAACGAAACGTTGTCGAAGCTGACGAATCGGAACAGGGAATTCGCAAAACCCTCAACTTCGGACATACCCTTGGTCATGCGATAGAGGCGTATGGGATCCATGACGGAATCTCGATTACTCACGGGGAAGCGGTCGCAATCGGGATGAACGCCGCGAGCTTTATCTCGCATCGGCAGGGACTCCTCTCGGAGGCTGATTACCGAACGGTTGTCGATGGACTCCGGACGGTTGGATTACCTACCCATCTTTCAGTGGCAATGAGTCCCGAACGATTGATGCATCTCATCACCCTCGATAAGAAAAATGTAGGGGGCAAAATGAAGTGGACCCTACTCTCTGCGCTCGGCCACGCGCTGTACGATCAGGAGGTTGAAGACTCGGTGGTCCACGAAGCGATCAAGTTGATTCAACCCGCCTAACAGAAAAGAGATGTGGCGCGGTAACCGAAAACACGCTATTTAATTACTCCACTTCTTCAAGCTATGACTCACGTTACCCTCACCCCACCCACCTCACCTATTAAGACCAAAGTGAGCGTTCCCGGCTCAAAGAGTTACACCAACCGCGGGCTGCTGATGGCGGCGCTTGCGACCGGTGTCACTCGTCTCTCAAAGGTCTCTCCGAGTTCGGATAGTGAAGCGCTTGTTGCAGCGCTCCGCACACTAGGGATCGGCATTCATGCTCCTGATGACACGACCCTCGTCGTTGAAGGGTGCGGCGGTCGCCTTAATCCGTACATCGGTACTATCGATGTGGGCCCTGCGGGAACGACTATGCGATTCCTCACCGCTCTCTGCGCCGGAATTCCGGGAGCCGACATCACTCTTCGGGGTACTGAACGGATGCACGCACGACCGATACGCGACCTTGTCGAGACCCTGCGTCAAGCCGGCGCTCGGATAGATTATCTAGGAACCGACGGCTGTCCTCCTCTGCGCATCCATTCTACGAAATCACTCATAGGTGGTCGCATAACGCTCAACGGCTCTACGAGTAGTCAGTACATCACCGCACTCCTTTTGACGGCTCCCCTCTTTCAAGCCGGGCTTGAGGTAACTATCGAAGGGGTTCAAACATCCACCCCATACATCGACATGACCCTGCAAAGCCTGCGGGATTTTGGACTGACAGCATCGCATACTGGGTACCAACACTTCACCGTTAAACCCGGACAATGCTACCGCGCAGGAGAGTATCAGGTTGAGGGGGATGCCTCCGGAGCCTCCTACCTGTGGGCGATCGCAGCGATTGGGCGCGGAACCGTAACAGTGGAGAATATCAATCCCCTCTCAGCCCAGGGAGACATCAAGTTTCCCGAGCTGCTCCGACAGATGGGCTGTGAGGTTCACTACGGTGAGCACTCTGTAACGGTTTCGGGCCCCGCAGAGTTACATGCGATTGAGGCGGATATGACCCTCATGCCGGACCCCGCACAGACCTTAGCCGTTGTTGCGGCGTGTGCGCACGGAACAACGGTACTGCGCGGGCTCCATACGCTGCCAGTCAAAGAGACGGATCGAATTGCCGCCCTACACCAGGAGCTTCTCAAGATGGGGATTCAAAGTGAGACCGGGCCGGATTACCTCATAATTCACGGCGGAGAACCGCACGGAGCCCGGATCGCAACCTACGAGGATCACCGCATGGCGATGTCGTTTGCTACCCTCGCAGCTAAGATCCCCGCTATCGAGATCGAGGAGCCTCGTGTAGTAGATAAATCATTCCCATCATTTTGGGAGACGCTTGCAGCGATGGGGATCTCCGGCGAATTCCATCCGTAACGAGGGCTCGTATGAGATTACTTCTGGAGCTTTGGGAGCTTCTCTTCGCAGTCATCCCCGTAATCATCAGCGCAGTAATCGTCTGCAAGCCCGCCAAAAAGATCGCAGGCTGGACCTTTCAAGTTCTTGCCTCAGCAACAGTTGCGGTACTCAGTATGGGATTCCTACTGATGCGCCTCACCACCCCGTGTGCTAACTCTCCGCTGCAGTGTGGGGCTGGACTCGTACCAGTAGCACGCACCGGCAGCCCGTTTGGAACCTGCGAAGTGTGTGCAGCGAATGCTACTCCCGATCTCTTGACCCACATCAGTGCGTGGTCAGTAGAGATTCAAGGTATCTCGGCCGCCCTCTGTGTCATTGGAAGCACCGTTACAATCCTTCGCTTTGTGCTCTGGGCGCGCAGAGTGTTTGCCCACGTCCGTCACAGCGACAGGTAACGCGAGCAAAGTAACAACCGAGAAGGCGTTTGCCTGAAGTGACTGCGGAGCTCCCTTCCCATATGCCCCTTGATTTCCTCCAATCAAGCCGCTTTTGCTGGGCATCCACTCTCATCGCCTAAGCTCCAGTAATCCCTCACATAACTTTGCCGGACCTCTAAGCTGCCACAGCAAAATAGACTTTCGCGTAAAGACTTAGCCCAGTTTTGTTAAGGACCGCACGGCATCGGCCGACGACCCCGTTAGCGGGGGCGCAGACGCGCCTACCACTGCAGCTACATGTACGGACTAGGGCTCAGCACGGGAGACTAACGGAGAGAGCTTGGGGAGAAACTGATATGCAATTCGACAAGCGAGACAAAGGACCGAGCGCCACACCACAAGCAGACAATCGGCTCGACAAAGAAGCGATCACGGGTCGCCTTGAGCTCCGCGAAAAACTTAAAAGCCTAACCTCCTCATCAGACGACGGTCCGAAGATTGCCACGCAGCGGGGGCTTGCCGAAGGGGGGACTCCCACAATATATCCTTCCAAGATGGGAATCGGGGGGATCAATCCGACAGAGGGTCTCAGAATATTTCCCTCCGAGATACGAATCGGGGAGATTGACCCAGGATTTTGGCCGCCACAGCACTCGGTGCCAGAGTGGAGCAGGAATATCGATCCGGGATTTGCGCCGCCACAGCACTCGGTGCCAGAGTGGAGCAGGGATATCGATCCGGGATTCTGGCCCGGGTTTGATCACAAAAACTCTCGTAACGGCGGTGATCCACAATCGGGAATCGCTCCGCACAGGGTGAATTTGGATGAACTGCTCCAGCGTTTGACGGCAAAAGATTTCAGTGTCACCGGCATAGAGACACGTCCTAACACCAATAATCCTGCCCTTACACGAGAAGGGCAGAAACAGGTTCAGCATGTTGTTGACGAGATAAACAGGATTAAAGCTACAAACGGTGGCAAACTTCCGGAGGGCACAACTATTTTAATCGAGGGCGTAACGACCACCCCCGCCGGTGGTCTCAAATACCCCGATCCGCTCGTGCCCCCTACCCTCACAGATGCAGAGCATGCAAAGAACGACGCAAACGCGGCAGCCGTACGGGATGCAATCCTTCAAGCAACAGGAGTAGACCCCACGTGCATCGAGGTAAACAACAGAGGGGCTGAATACAACCCCTACAAGTCCGGCGCGCATGTGGAGGTGAACATACTTTCGCCAAAGGAGTAACAGCCACCGTTCTATACCGATCAGCATACGGCCAAGAGGCCCTTAACGCTTGATTTGAGTTTGGTCTGACGAAGCAGACAACTATCAACGACGCTGAGCATGCTACGGATACGTTTGCATTCCGTAGCTGAACCGCAAGCTAGTTCGGCTAACACAGGGGACCTCTATAGTATCTAGATCACTTGAACGCTGCACTATTGGCCAGTAAGTGGGTTACAATCTCTCCCCGAGAACACTTCTGTGCGTCCGCGATAGCGCCTCTGCGTCTGATAGGAAGCACCACACACGACCTTTCACTATGCGCCAGAGTCACCTACGGTATTCGCCGCTCTACACAACACCAACGAGTGAAGCAAACGAATCAACAACCGGGAATCCACTGGCCTCAAGCCGCGTCCTACTCTCACCGCCACGAGCAACCAAGATACAGTTCGCTGCGATTTCGCGTGCCACCTCGGCATCGTGCGACGAGTCACCGATAATCGTTATATCAGAACCGGGGATCTGCAGACGTTCCACGAGCGTTCTCCCCTCTTCTACCTTGCTTATTCCGAGACTGTTGGAGATCCCACACACCTCCTCAAAGAAGTGCCCAAGAGCGAAACTCGCTACTGATTGTACCAACAGGTCGTGCGGGAGCGCGGAGAGAACGAACTGACGACTCCCCCGACGCTTGAGGGATTCGAGTGCCGCAAGCGAATCGTGATGAAGCTGAATCGTGGGAACGCGAGCCTGGTACTCCTGGTGCCAGAGGTGGGCGACCTCCTCGAAGGAATGTCGGTCAAAATCGAAGCCTACCATCTCGTACATCGATCGGATCGGATGTCGATACACCTCGCGATACTGATCAAGCGAGAGCGGCGATCCGCCACGCGGCTCTACAACCGCATTGAACACATCACACAGAACCGGTGCATCGTTTACTAAGGTTCCGTTCCAATCCCAGAATACTATCTTCATCGAAACATTCCTGCACACAATGCTGGTGTTTATACTGAGCAAGCGATGCCCCGACGCCCACGCCGCTTCTCGCCTCGCTTCTCGAGCTGCTTTTCAACCTCGCATATTGAACTATCACGCCGGTAAATCCAAGCCTCATGAACCGTACAACGCTAGTCAGTGCACCTGGGAACCTCAGTTGGCATATTCCATGCTGCTTGCCCCTACAACACACGGTACGTTTGCATTATGGGAGTTCTAATCTCTCGACATTACAGGGGTGACGTTGCATGGCTTTGGGCGCTCCTATGCATCTTTTGCGCCCCACAAGCATCCGCGCTTCCCAACGCCGATATTGTCTTCGTCGGGCAGATACCGAATCCAACTGACTTTGCATCCGCTAATGCGACCTTCGGTAATCACCTGGCTACGGTGGAATCGATTATTCGAGGAGGAGATCTCTTTATCCGCTACAGAAACGGCACGGTAAAGAACCTGACGCGTGCTGCAGGATTCGGCAACTCGGGATTCCAAGGAGCTGGCTCAATCGCTGTGCGCGATCCGTCTGTCGCTTGGAATGGACAGAAGGTAATCTTTAGTATGGTAGTTGGCGCTCCAACAGAGCAGTACGAAGAGAGCCCGAGTATTTGGCAGCTGTATGAGATCACCGGCCTCGGACAGAACGAAACACCAGTAATTACCAAAGTCCCGAATCAGCCTGAGAACTTCAACAACGTCTCGCCGATATACGGCACGGATAACACAATCTTCTTTACGACAGATCGCCCCCGAAGCGGGGCCTTGCACCTTTATCCCCAACGCGATGAGTACGAATCTCAACCAACTGTTACAGGGATCTGGAATCTTAATCCTACGACAGGCGCGCTGAGGCTCCTCGATCACGCTCCATCCGGTGCTTTTGAGCCGCTGATCGATTCATTCGGTCGGATTGTCTACACCCGCTGGGATCACCTGCAACGCGATCAACAAGCCGATGAAAACACCGATCAGATGGCTTTCAATTTTACGAGTGAGGCTGCAAATGCTGGGCGAACAAGCACTCCCCGTGAGGTATTCCCTGAACCGCGCATACGACAGCTAATTACAGAGCCGCGCGTTAATACCCACTTCTTTAACCACTTCTTTCCGTGGCAGGTAAACGAGGATGGCACAGGTCATGAGACATTGAACCATATTGGACGTCACGAGCTTCACGGCTACTTTGACCGATCGTTCAATGATGATGACAACCTCGTTGAACACTATGAGCCCGACATCAATGGAGGTCAGAGTGAGATTGAGAACTTTCTTCACATCGCCGAAGATCCACTACATCCGGGACTATACTTTGGTATCGATGCTCCCGAGTTTCGCACACACGCGGCCGGTCAGGTTATTACTCTCAATGGATCGCCAATACTCAAAGCGGATCAGATGTCCATCTCCTATCGAACGGATCGATCTACTGCCGCGCTTGATCCGGACAACATCGCCCCACAACACTCCGGATTCTACCGAGATCCCCTTCCGCTCTCAGATGGTAGTCTCGCAGTCGCACACACAAGCACGAAAGTAGCCGACGAAAATATCGGAAGCGACTCGACACCGCAGTCTCGTTACGCATTCCGGCTCAAAACCTTGGTACAAAGCGGTGGAACGTGGGTCGCCGGCCAAACTCTCACAGCGGGTATTCAAGCGTCTGTCTCCTACTTCACTCCCGATATCGCTGCATCATACACCGGCCCCCTCTGGGAGTTGCAGCCGGTCGAGCTTACACCCCGGGCTGTGCCTCCGCCGAGCGTGCAGCATACTGAATCGCCTGAACTCTCGGTGTTTAGCGATCTCGGGGTCGATATCGATACCTTCAAAGCGAGTATGGCTCAACGCAATCTCGCTCTTATCGTGATGCGCAACGTCACGAGCCGCGATAAGGCAGATCTGCAACAGCCCTTTAATCTGCGGGTTGCAAATGGCACAGCGCAAAGCATTAAACTTCCCGGCAAGGACTACTTTGTCTCCTACCTGCAGCTCTTTCAGGGCGATCAGATTCGGGGGTACGGTGGCGAACCAACTCCAGAACCCGGTCGACGCATAATCCCGCAATTCATGCACGATGCGATGAACGGAAACCCCGCAGTGTCGGGTTCGCCGATGTCGAGCGTTGAAGTAGCTGCAGACGGGTCCGTAGCAGCTATAGTCCCCGCTCGGCGGGCACTCACTTGGCAGCTTACCGATCCGAACGGCTCGAGTGTGGTTCGTGAGCGGTACTGGCTCACATTCCAACCAGGAGAGGTTAGAGTCTGCGCAGGATGTCACGGTGCGAATTCGACGGACCAAGTGGGACGCCCATCTCCCACGAATCCACCTGAAGCGCTGCGCGCCCTCTTGCGCTACCTCAAGGACCATCCGCTACCGGACAACACAGAGGTGCCGATCGACTCAGGCCCGCGGAAGCGTTACAACCTACAAACACGGGGGCCTAATGGTGCCAAAATTCGGGGAGGATCCCGAGCACAACTCGCTATCAAGATCGAGGGTGCTACTGAACCCGAACGGGTGCAGCTCCTCCTCTCTGTCAATGGCAAGAGCTGCCCAACGCCGCTGCGCACGGTGAAAACGAGCGCAAACAGAACCAAGATCCTCTCTGGCACGGCGCCAAGCCCACGACGACGATCGACCGCTCTCTTCTTCTCTCTACGCAGTAATGGTTCAACCGTTGCCTCTGCCCAAACGTCCCTCGTTCAGAACCGAGTCCAGCGGCAGAGCACACGCCCACTTCCGAAACGGGAGCGGCACGCCGTGTGTGATCAGTTCCGAAGATTTCGATAGTGCGGGAGCCACTACGGGTAGGGATAGCGAAACGGGGACTTCGTACGACGTATCAGAGGTTCCCGGAGAGCTCAGACGCCTTCAACAGTTGAACCTCTGACTTGAGCGCGCTACCATTGCTCCATGGCTAAGATTGCACTCATCGGGTTTATGGGCTCCGGCAAAAGCTCGGTCGCTCCCCTGCTTGCTCATAAGCTGGGATGTACCCTCATCGATACCGACTCTCTGATCCTCGAACGATCGGGCTTTGCTTCAATCCCCCTGCTCTTCTCCGACAAAGGAGAGATCGCATTTCGAGATATCGAGTCAGAGGTGGCGCAATCTCTCCGTGATTCTAAGCACGTAGTGATCTCGACAGGCGGCGGTATTATCGGACGCCCCGCAAATATGGAGGCTCTAAAGAACGCCGGCGGCCTCGTAGTATTTTTGATGACGAGCTTTGAGGAGATTCAGCGACGGCTCGCTGGATTTGAGGACCGGCCACTCTTTAAGGATCCCAAACAGGCAGCAGCCCTCTACCAGGCCCGTTTCCCGATCTACACATCCTACGCCGACATCGCTGTAACGACCGATGGTAAGACTCCCGAGCAGGTCTGCGCAGAAATTGTCGCAACTACAGAGACGCGCGTATGACGATCCTTGAGGTACAGGGCTCAACGTCAGTATGCCTCGTAATCGGAGACCCGATTGCGCACAGCCTCTCCCCCCGGATGCACAACGCGGCATACCATGCGGCAGGAGTCGCCTACGTCATGGCAGCAGCTCGCGTTGTTGAGCGAGATCTTGCAGCAGGAGTTGCGGGGGTGCGCGCACTCAATATTAAGGGGCTCGCAGTAACGATGCCACACAAGGTTGCGCTCGTGTCACTGGTAGATGAACTCGACCCCGTCGCGCGAACGATTGGAGCACTAAACACCGTTGTGAACCAGGATGGGAAGCTCATCGGTTACAACACCGATTGGCTGGGGATCCTCCGTCCCCTTGAGCAGCGTACCTCGCTTCAAAAGAAGAAAGTCGCCCTCTTGGGCGCTGGTGGTGCGGCGCAAGCAGCACTGTACGCATGTTCATCACACGGAGCTGATGTGACTATATTTAATCGAACGGTGTCAAAAGCGCTCGACCTGGGGGCGGCGTACAATGTTGCGGTTCTCCCACTCGACAAGACTCAGCGTTTTGATCACTTCGATATTATTATCAACACAACCTCTGTTGGGATGGGAGCGTTAGCAACTCAATCGCCGATCGATGCACACCAGATTTCAAAGCACCAGATCGTGTTTGAGACTATTTACCACCCTTTTGAGACAACTCTTATCAAAACAGCGCAGGAGCGCGGAGCGACCTGTATTCACGGCCTTGAGATGTTTCTTGAGCAAGGGGCTGCCCAATTTGAAATTCACACCGGTGTCAAGGCCCCGCGGGCAGTTATGAAAACTATTTTGCAAAATTCCCTACCCTCGTGACCTCAGGCGTCGTTTGGCGTATACTTTTCTGCCTGGGTCCATTTTTCAGAAGAAGTTACGGGTTGTATGCGCTCTACGCGAATCGATAACAAGTATTGCCTTCCCATCATCAAGCGTACACGTTCAGAAGTTCAACAAGCAATTGAAGCCAACATTGATCGGTTTCGATATCTTGAGATCTGGCTTGATTACATCGACGACATAGACCCGGGCTTTGCGCCCTCGTTAGTTGGGCTCTACCCCCACCGCCTTGTCATGATCTTCCGTCGACAGAATCTTGAGCCGATGCGCATGTCGGCAGACACCCGCTTTGAGATCATAAAGAATCTATCTCGCAAGCAAGTGTTAGTGGACCTGGACATATCGACTCAGGCCGAGGACATCACCCGACTCCAGACGGAGCGCATCCCGGTAAGGAGCATTCTCTCGTACCACAACTACGCATTTACCCCATCGGATACGGAGCTTCGTTCAATCACTGAGCGTATTGATGGCTGGGGGGCCCATATCACCAAGATTGCGACCTACTGCACCATGCAGCGAGATGCCCTGCGCTTGATGTCGCTTTTAATAGACCTACGCGAGGCTGGCCGAAAGTGCATCGTTCTCGGCATGGGCAAGCACGGCACTATAACTCGGGTTTTCGGGCCTATGTGGGGGAACGAGATGTCTTTTACCCCTATTGAGGCGGCCGAAAAATCGGCCCCAGGCCAGATTACAATCGACAAACTGGACTCGATCATGCAGGCCCTCGGGTGATAGACTCCCCCCACAGGAGATACCACCGTGGCAGGCAGCAATTTCGGACACCTTTTTCGTATTAGCACCTTCGGGGAATCGCACGGCGGGGCCGTTGGCGTGGTTATCGATGGCTGTCCTCCGGGCCTTGCCCTGTCGACGGAAGATATTCAAGCGCAACTTGATAGACGCAAGCCCGGCCAAAGCGACATAACGACTCCTCGCAAAGAGGAAGACACGATCCACCTTATGAGCGGAGTGTTTGAGGGGCGCACCACGGGAACTCCTATCTTGATGCTTGCGCACAACAAGGATGTGCGATCGCAGGATTACAACAACCTCAAGGATCTCTATCGGCCCTCGCATGCCGACTTCACCTACACCGAGAAATACGGACACCGAGATTGGCGCGGGAGTGGTCGAGCATCAGCGCGCGAAACGTTAGCGCGTGTTGCAGCGGGAGCCGTTGCTCAGAAATACCTCAAGGAGAAGCTGAATATTGAGATTCTCAGTTAAGTTGAGCAGGTCGGCACGCTCCGAGCCACGATACAACCCGACACGGTAACTGCAGCAGAAGTTGAGTCGAACATCGTCCGCTGTCCAGATCAAACGGCAGCATCCAAGATGATCGAGCTGATTCGAGAGATTCAAGCTGATGGAGATTCTATCGGTGGCATTATTCGAGGTGTCATTCGCCGCGTACCAACCGGGCTTGGAGAGCCAGTATTCGATAAGCTTCACGCAGATCTCGGTAAAGCGATGCTGAGCATTAATGCAGTTAAGGGCTTCGACATCGGAAGTGGCTTCGATGCGGTTCATCTCCGTGGCAGCCAGCACAATGATCCCTTTGTCGTAAAGAACGGCAAAGTCGACACCACCTCTCACCATGCAGGCGGAGTTCTCGGTGGCATCTCAACCGGCGGAGATATTACGTTCCGAGTAGCGTTTAAGCCCGTGGCAACGATCGCAAAAGAGCAGGACACTGTAACCACGGATGGCAAAGCAACGAAGCTCTCTGCGTCCGGTCGTCACGACCCGTGCGTACTTCCACGCGCGGTGCCAATCGTTGATGCTATGGCAGCCCTCGTTATTATTGATCATTACCTGCGACACAAAGCGCAGAATTTGTAGGAAGGCTTTCCATGTGCGATACGAATGGGAGGGCGAGCAGCCTGTCCCCCGTAGCCTTGGCGAAGGGGGATGTCGCTCGCCCTCCCTTTGTTAAGCGTAAAAATCTGCGCCTTCAGCCGAAGGCCTTTGCCACATCGATTCCTCAACCAGGAAGGAGTCGAGCTATAAGCGGGATTCTGTAGTAGACGTCCATTCATCTGGATCCGCTGTTGCCAACGGATTCAAGCGACACTACCCGAAGGACCGGTGCGAGTAACACCGTCTATGTTGCCATAGAGCGCCTTCCTATTCGGTCTTGCTTCAGTTGGGGTTTACCAAGCCGCGAAGTTACCCTCGCGCTGGTGAGCTCTTACCTCACCGTTTCACCGTATCCTACTCCGTTGCCGAAACAGGTCGTCTTCTTCTCTGTGGCACTTTCCGCCGATCGCCCGGCGCCGTTGTTAACGGCCAACTCACTCTGTGAAGTCCCGACTTTCCTCTCGAGGTTTCCCTCAAGCGAACGTCCGCTCAACTCCTTCCTGCTTGAATCAGTTCATCAAGCCTCTGCAGGCAACTTAAGAATGCGCCCGCAGCCGATACACTTTACCACATCTCCGCGCGAAATCTGAACTGGCACCTGGGGCCCAAGCCGCACGTGACACCCAGAGCAACTATCCCGATTGGCCACATCAACGACAGGATCCGATGGCAAGCGCGCGGCAACCCGTGAATACAGCACTAAAATCTGATTATTTCCAACAAGCTGCGCCTGTTTGGTGCGTTCAGCCTGCAATTCCTCTATGCGCCCCTGAACTCCCTGTACTGTCTCCGCGGAGGCTGCTTCAAATGCAGTTAGCTCCTGTCGAAGCCCATCAAGAGTAGCTTCAGTTTCCTTAACATCCTTTTCGAGAACTTCAATCTCTCGCATCAAACCGAGCAGAAGCTCCTCTCGCTGCCCTACCTGCTTGGAGACGAAGTCAATCTCACGCTCGGCAGCTTGCTGAAGCTTGTAATTATTGAGAGTACTCAGGGCACGGCGGCGATCGTTGATGCGTTCACGCTCTAACTTAATTCCCTTCTCCTCACGAGAATTAAGAGCCTTTTTGTCGGCCAAGACCTTGGAGCGCGCATCCTTCTTTAACTCAAGCGCTGAGATCGCCTGCGTGCGGTTCTTACGCTCGCTTTCGATCTGCGCGAGCTGGGCTTTTAGACCAGCGATCTGAACATCAAGTTTGCTAATTTCAACGATAATAGGGAGAACAGGAGCCGGGGTCTGAGTATCTGCCATGAAAAGGTACCAATTCGCGATTACCCGCCTAGTAAACCGCGAAACCAGCTAAAGCGCACGAAAAAATTACCCTAAATTGGTGCCGTTGCTTCAGAAACACCGTCCTCAACCCTATGCGGCAAAAGGGTTGCACGGGGCAGTAGAATTGATACTATCCACAGCCTATCTCAAGGCCTTGTAGCTCAGTTGGTTAGAGCGGCCGGCTCATAACCGGTAGGTCCCTGGTTCAAGTCCAGGCGGGGCCATTCCATCCAAATCCTCATCATCATCAAAGGGAGGGCGGGCGTGTCGCCCGCCGTTCGCTGCGTAAATAGAAAGCGCCTGCGGCCGAAGGCTGTATTCGTCCGCGTTACGAACGGTGAGCGACGCGAGGGCGCGTCAGCACCCGAGCTTGCAGCGAACAAAAGATACCTGGTTCAAGTCCAGGCGGGGCCATTCCATCCAAATCCTCATCATCATCAAAGGGAGGGCGGGCGTGTCGCCCGCCGGTCGCTGCGTAAATAGAAAGCGCCTGCGGCCGAAGGCTGTATTCGTCCGCGTTACGAACGGCGAGCGGCGCGAAGGCGCGTCAGCACCCGAGCTTGCAGCGAACAAAAGATACCTGGTTCAAGTCCAGGCGGGGCCATTCCATCCAAATCCTCATCATCATCAAAGGGAGGGCGGGCGTGTCGCCCGCCGGTCGCTGCGTAAATAGAAAGCGCCTGCGGCCGAAGGCTATATTCGTCCGCGTTACGAACGGCGAGCGACGCGAGGGCGCGTCAGCACCCGAGCTTGCAGCGAACAAAAGATACCTGGTTCAAGTCCAGGCGGGACCATTCCATCCAAATCCTCATCATCATCAAAGGGAGGGCGGGCGTGTCGCCCGCCGGTCGCTGCGTAAATAGAAAGCGCCTGCGGCCGAAGGCTCTATTCGTCCGCGTTACG
>JBIJBZ010000061.1:0-16282 GCA_044344945.1 Bdellovibrionota bacterium
TACGGAGCGTAAAGGAACGTTTCGATGAGAGGCTCCGTCGAATAATCTTTTTGCCGCTCCGAACAATAACTTCATAGCGGAGCGACTTCCCATGGAACGAATCGAGAACAATTCCCACTTGGGAGCCATTTCGAGTGAGCTTTGGGGCTCGCGGCCGCAATGTTTGCATGAGTGCTCGCGAGCAGTTGGAGGAACCATCGGAAAAGAGACCAAGCGGCGTCTTATATATCTTATTGTGTGGACACCCATCTGCACAATCATGCACTCCATCGCCGTCGCTATCGACCCCGGATCCTGCTGTGCTAGCACGATCACTCCAGGGCCCAACACCGGAAGGATTCTTGCCGCGAACGGAGTAGTAATACAGTGTACCCCCAGCTGCACCTGAATCCAAGAACGAGGTGGTCTCCACATTATCTGCAATCGCTAAACCGCGCGCGTATTGTTTGTCTGAGCGATAGATGGTGTAGGACTGTGCCTGTGGTGCCGATTGCCAAGAGATCTGAGTCGAACACGTTGCGTCAGTGACCTGTGACGTAACACCCGTGACTTGCCGTGGACGCGAAGGATCTTTACGAATAGTAAAATAATCCTCGACAGCGCCAGCGCTTCCGATCGCCTTCAGTACTAACTCATTCCCATTCACTCCTATATCCAAAGAAGCCAACTTTAGAAACGAGGTCAGCATCGCAGCATGATTCATTCCTGCTGCTGCTGTGAGCTTGCCTGAACTTCCACCTACAATATACACCGTCCCGGAGTGTGCAATTGGGCCTAAGGCAGCTTTTGTATAGGCTCCATCGCCATCATCTTGTCCGTTTCCAGGCATCTTTACAAATCCTTCGGTAAAGGTAGATGAAAGGCCATAGTGCCCATCAATAAACTTTGATCGCTCGTAACCGTGACTATGCCCCGAGAGGACGATATCAACTCCGTGCGCTTCAAGCACCGGCAGCACATTCTCTCGCATCCAGGTTAGACGACCGTCGCTATCAATCACCGAGTCGGAATCGTGAGAACCCTTCGAATACGGCGGGTGATGAAACACGGCGATGGTCCAGGGCTTGGTATTTGCAGTAAGATCCTGCGCGAGCCAGGTACGCATCGCTGCTCGTACACCCGCGGCGTCAATCTCAGAGTTCAGAACGATAAAATGCGCGTTGGAATAATTGAAGGAATAGTACTCCTCTGTTCCCGATGCTACTCCGCCAGCTTCCGCATTTCTCGGCAGTGAAAACACTTCAAAGTAGGCGTTGGTCGGTACGTCGTGATTACCCTGGGTAGACCAGGCGACTAGTGACCGGAGTGCTCCGGCATATGGATTGAAAAAACCACGTTGGTACTCCGTGTCGGTGCCGGAGTTGTAGGCGTTATCACCCAACATCATCATGAACGCCAAATCACTCACCGCATAGCGATTGAGAAATGCATCTCGCACTGCGGCTTGATTGGGGTTCTCTCCTTGCACCTGCTCTCCTGACGATCCAGCATCTCCGAGCGCCCAGACATGAAACGGTTCATCACCGCCATCGGGTGGTGTAGTAAAGAAATGCTCTGCATCTCCGCCCGCGAGTACTCCCGCATCGGAGCTAACCTGATAATAGTAGCGAGTCCCAGGGGTGAGGGAGGACACCTCGACCCGATGCTCTGTGTGGCTTCCGGATTGGGTTGCTGAGAACGAGGAGGAGCCAGGGGTCAGACCATAGAGTACCTTCGAGTTGGTTGCTACATCCGTTCGCCACCGCACGATAACACTTGTAGGGGTACCACGCTGTAAGTATGGCCCGCGAGTAATCGTCTGCGCATCGCAGTGCGGAACAGCGCTTAGAATTACTGCAAGCAGCCAGGCAGAGGAGTGTAAGACTAAGGATCGAAGCATCATCCTCTGGAATTGTAACACGGCGTGGGGCATTGGCCATACCTTGTTCGGGTTCGAGCTACCTTCGGCATATCCGATTGTGCAGCGGAGATAAGATGGAAGTAGACGCACCGGCATTAGGTGAAGAGGGTGTTCCTACCTTATTAGCCCTGGTGCCCGTCAAGTATGCGGACAAATTAGGTTTTTAACACGAAGGACGCAAAGAGCGCGGAGGGCCTTCGAGGATCTGCGTCGTAACGTAATGACCGCAGGTACCCTCTAACTGTGCAGGCATGTCAGTACTGCTAAAATGCCAAAAGCAATCAGTCCACAAGGATGTTGGGAGGCATCATTTGAGCAGAAATGGCGGGATCCGAAGAGCGCCGCCAGCGATGCGGTCGACCGAGGTGGTGCGACCGGGAGCGACAACGGCGTTATCGCTGTCGCGCTGCCCACTTGAGCAATCCGTCATTGATAGCAGAGGATGAAATTTCGCGACTTGAGCCATAGCCAGAGCGTTCGGACACGAATCCCGACGGCGTATACTTTGAGGTCTGCAGAGCCTGGCTACTCTCGGGATTAAAGACAGAGACAAGGTAATTCCCCTTGCTGTCTTTATCTACTCTCAGAGCGAGAGTAGAGGGTTCGCCGTTATATTCGGAGATCTTGAGATCCACGTTCTGTTTGCACACCTGCTCAAGGGCGTCGGCAAGTCTACGAGCTTGACGATCACGAGCTTCACGAGCTGCAGCTTCGCGAGCCTCTCTGGCTGCCCTGGCCTCGGAAGACTCGAATCCCATGCTCGATGCCATCATATCACCCCCAGGGGTCGTCTTCAGATGCTCAACAACGGGCCGTGGCAAAGCCTTGGTCGTTTCTTCCGTAATATTTTTTCTCGATTCGCGCTCAAAACGCGACTCCACATTCAGCAGGTATGCGTCGTACTGCCCCTGGTCCATTGAAAAGCCGAGCTCAGCGCGTCGATTGCGCGCACGCCCCGCTGGATTGTCAACCATGCGACCGCCGATGTTTATTTTATTAGGTGCCAGCGGGTCGGACGCCCCATGCCCTACGGCGACGACCCGGTCTGGATTAACCCCCATACCTATAAGAGCATCTCGTAAGTCGTTTGCTCTCTGCTCAGAGAGCTTTTGGTTATCAAACGGAACCATCTGGCCTTGCTCATTCCTCACCAAACCCGCTTTGGAATCCGTGTGTCCGTGTATCGTGAGCTGGTGGTTCTCAAGGCCCGGTAGTCCATCAAGCATCTCAATAGCTTTTGCCACCTCGCCTAAAGCCGCCCTCGTCTTGGAATCCATCTGATTCTTTGCGAAATCGTACTTCACGTCGGTGGATAACTTGCTCTGAGCAAGCGATAATTGCTCGCGGAATGCTTTTACCTTGAGCTCCAGTTGCTCTCGGTCAATTTGAACGTATGAATTGGTCGTTTTCTTGACCTGTGGGGGCATGGTTTCTAACGTTGCGGACGGTGCGGCGGCAGCAACTCCAGCATATCCAGTGGACCCTTTAGCGTCTCGTGGCAGATGATGAACAGCCGAATATTCGAATCCCACAGGATTCTTGTCTTGCGCAGGAGTCGGAACAATCGTCGTGGTACGAGTAAGTTTGCTTGTGCCGGTAACCTGATCTTTCGTCGCTTCAATACTTCCCGTCTGTAGATTAATCGTGGATGGAGCAGTGCCATGCTCCCGGCGAGTAGCAGCCGCAGTGCTGATGGATCTACGCATCTCGGAAACATTGCCCGAGGCTGAGAGGGTGTTGACGTCAAATTCGGATGTCGAGACTTTAGTGTTTTGATTGGCTGATGGGACTTGAGCCGCCTGACTAGTGGATCTATCCGCGCTGAAACTTGGCATATGGAGTCTCCCTGTCAAACCTTGCCTCTAGACCTACTGCTTGAGGTATGACGATTTCACGAATGGATGTGATATTTCCGCTTAAAGCTGTCGCGCGCTAGATGACTGAAGAGCATGCCGCTAAATGTCCCCAATCAGCTGATAATACAGGGGGTGATGCTGGGGCACTGCGACTCTCAAGTGGACGATTGATGCTCGCCAATTAGGGGCTGATTAAAGCAGGGCTGCGCTACTGACGTCTGAAGTTGTCCTCGAACTACGACCGTGTCCGAATCAACCCACAATGTCGCTTAAACCTATGCCGGAGCTTGCGGGCATGCTCAGGCGCATGCCGTATAGTTGTTGGAATCTTAGCGGAGCTCTCAAGCAGATCGAGGACCTCCTGGGGGACGCTCTGATGTGATGCGCGAGAGGTAGTCTGCTTAGCGAGTTGTTGAGGCAGGACCCGTCGACTCTTTCGACCCTTAGCGCGGCGGTGAAAGCGCACTCTTTTAAAGAGCCTACTATTGGCGGCTACTGTTTAATCGCCTAAACAAAGCGGTGGAAGATCTTGGGCGTGTTATGTTGTTCGTGATTTTCGTTCCCTACGAGGATCCTTTGGCGTATGGTGTTCAGAGGAATTCACATGAATAGCTATCTTTTCTGGGGCTCGGTTAGCTCTCTTTTCTTCCTCTCCGCAGTTCCTGCGATCGGACACCAGTTGTGGGTGATCTACGCCCGAAAGAGACTCCGTGCGCGGGGCGAGCTTAAGGCAGAGGCGACGCAGAGTATCTCCGTTAATCAGGTCTTCTCTTCGTACTGTGGTGTATACAGCTTCTTTCTCTTCGGTGTCGTACTCGATCCGCCCGACATCTTTCTGACCATTCCACGCTTTGTTGCCGCGGTGTTGCTCTATTGGGTTCTCAGTGAAATCTACCGGGAGCGACGAGACCGATCGTCTCGATTGGCTCTGTGGGCGTGCACGATATCGGCGCTTATTCCGATAGCTCTTGTGATTGCAGGTGTTCGTACTTCGACTGGTTCAAGGTCTGTATCTGAGGGGATAGTGCTCGCTGCAACGGTCATGATGGCGCAAGGGTGTCTTGCTCAGTACCGGATGTTGAGGCGAGCCGGTCACCGAGGTGCCGTCTCGCTGCCGATGCACGCGATGCTGTATGGGAAGGACTTCAGTGGCTTGATGTTTGGGCTCCAGTTGGGCGCAGGGGCCTGGAGCATTATCTTCATGCACGCATCGAATCTCGTCATGCGCTTTCCTATTCTATACGCTTACCTGCGCTTGCCGAAGTAGGGCAGTGTTACAAGAGTCGGTTGGTCGTGTGTGTTGATACGAACTTTAGCAGTAGACTACGAAAGAGCCTGGTAAGAAACGACTTCAAAGCTGGCACTCAAGGGGTTAATTGATGCTGCCGTTTACCGTGACGCGAGCAATATCTTAAAACAGGGAGCGCCTCTCACAAATAGGTACAGCTCCTCAGCGGCGCTACTTTTGCACCAGCTTGTCGTTTAAGAGTCAGGTTTCTACAGCTTGAGCAATAATTTCGTTCCCCTGTTTCTTGTAATAACAGTGGTCGCAGAAAAGCTTCGAATCCGTCATTCCTTGAGCTGCTGCTGCCCGCAGTGGTGGTAGAAGGTCAAAGCAGGGGATGGAGAGCTCTTTGCACATGCGCTTAAAAGTTTTCTGGGGGCTGGTGTCTAGCAGCGAGTCCTTTGCGACTACTTGCATTCGAACCGGGAACAGGAACATGGCGAGCTTCGCCCCTCTTTGCTTGGTCGCTTCGATAAGTGAACGGGATATCTCGGTAAGGCCCACACCGCTCTCAGGATTCCGAGCCAGTCCGAAATCATTCAAAGCGTTATAAAATCCCAAAATCAAAGCCATTTCGACTTCCGAGGGGATTGCCTGATTTCAAATCTCGGCCGGCACGGAATCGTTCTTTCCATGAGGTTTCGACATTAGAGAGGTTTGAGAGTTGGAAAAGTTTTTCAGTGTCGAGAAATAGTCGTCAAATTCTAAGTCAATGGTAGTATCAAACCTCGGAGATGGCGCCCCGACGGACCTCAAAAAAACACAAAAAACGCTGATCGCTGAGCGGAACAAATGCACCAGTGCGGAGAGCCTCGCAGAATCCTATCGTGCATGAATCGACGAGGTCTATGATTACCCAGTCATCGAGGCAGTTCACGCTGGGGTACAGTACCGCAGACGAGATCTCCTAACCTGGGCGGTAAGCATTGTTGGGTGGATGTCTTCACCTACGCCGCTGCCTTATCCGGGCCGCCCAACAAACTGAGAACAGTGTGCTCTAGTTTCTCAAGGTCCACTGGTTTTGCAACGTGGGCGTCAAAGCCTGCCTGTAATGCTCTGGTCTCATCTTCGGGTCGAGCAAATGCTGTCACCGCGATTATCGGGAGGTGAGTACCTTCAGTAGGGAGTGTACGGAGGTGTTTCACGAGCTGATACCCGTCCATATCCGGCATGCCGATGTCGCTAATGACGATGTCAGGCCTGCCAGCTCGTACATTTTCGAGAGCCATTTCTCCGTTGCTACACGGGACTACGGTGGCACCCTTTTCGGAGAGAAATCGCTCGAGAAATTCAAGTGTTGAAAGGTCGTCCTCAACCAATACTACTCTCGCACCGTGGAGGGCTTCAGCTGCTGCTCGTGGTGTGAGAGTACCGGGCTCATGAGGGCTTGGCGATATTCCCGCCGCTGTAAAACGCAACGGGAGACGTACCGTAAACGTGGCTCCGTGCCCGAGGCCGGGGCTGATGGCTGATATGCTCCCACCATGGAGTGATGTCATGTGCTTGACGATAGCGAGTCCGATTCCGAGGCCACCGTGGCGACGAGTTGTTGATGCATCGGCCTGCCTAAATCGGTCAAATATGTGCGGTAGAAATTCTGCGGATATTCCCTCTCCAGTGTCGCTTACTGCGAGGACTGCCTCTTCATGTGCTGAGGCTAAGGTAACGACAACCTGCCCACCGCGGGGAGTAAATTTAATTGCGTTTGTAATGAGATTCGAGACGATCTGCGTCATCCGCGCGGTGTCTGCGTGGGCAAGCTGGACATCTGGCTCAACGCGAGCCGTCAACTCGACGCCCTTCTCATGAGCAACAAGTTGCATGGAGTCGATCGTACTCAGAACGACATCGCTTAATCGTACAACCGTTCGGCTCAAAGTGAGCTTTCCGCTCACGATTCGACTCAGATCGAGAAGGTCATCGATTAACTGTGCTTGCATATGAGCACTGTGTTCGATGATCTGCGCGGCTTTGGCGGGTTCGACCTTGGCGCGAGATAGGAGGTGAGCCCAGCCGACGATAATGTTGATGGGATTTCGAAGTTCGTGCGAGAGGGTTGCGAGGAAGTCATCTTTGAGTCGATTTGCGCGCTCTGCCTCCATTCGAGCAGATCGCTCGCTCTCAAGCAGGGAATCGCGCTCGGCCTCCACGACTCTCTTGTCGTGAACGTCGCTAGAGGTTCCAACCCATCGTACAATAGCTCCATTCGGAGCACGAGTTGGCAAAGCGCGGGTGAGAACCCAACGATAGGCCCCCGAAAGGTGCTTGAGCTGATGCTCCATTTCAAACCGCTCGCCGGACCGCAGGCACGTGTTCCAGCGGCGTGCGACGTCATCGCGTTGAGTAGGTTCGCAGAGGCTTACGAAAGGAATACGAGATTCTGATGCTTCCGTCTCGCCGGTGAACTCATACCAGCGCTGATTGTAGAATTCAGGTGTGCCATCGGCTTTTGTGCCCCACACGATATCGGGCACCGCGTTAGAAAGTTCTCGAAATCGCGACTCACTCTCCCGGAGCTGACCCTCTTGTCGTAGGCGCCGAGCGGCGGTTGTAATGTCGTAGGCTACAGTCTCAAGGAGCTTTACCTCGCCGGAATCTATTCGTGTGCGCTTTGTGGAGGCGATAGATAGTACTCCGAGTAGCTTTCCCTGATCTACGATCGGCTGACATACGCAGCTGCGGATGCTTCGAGCTTCATGCGTGGGCGCGTCGTTGCGCTCCTCACCCCATAGGGTTACCTCAGGGAACGTGTCGCGGAGAATTCGGCCGATCGTTGACTCAAGCTCAGCGAGTACACAGGCCCCCAACGGCTTCGACGGTAGCCCGTGTTGAATGAGGGGCTGGAGTGGTCCATCAGTGCCGTTTGGAGTGGTGTGGTAGGTTACGATCTCTACATTACAACGCGCGGCGAGTCGGGGTGCCATGCGCTGAACTGAAGCCAGCAGCGTTGCTGAGGGAAGGAGGTCGGCGGCGGTGTCGGACAGGAACTGTAGATCTTCGCCCCGTTGTTGCGCGGCAACTTTCTCTCGCCGCTCCTGCGCTACGGCTGTGAGCACGAGTCCGCTGATGCTGAAAACGCTCAAGAACTGTTGAAGGATCACGATACTGTCTTTTTCATTGGCGAAGGGGCCGAGTTCATTGGCTGTTCCCCATACTGCCTCTATCCCCACAATCAGCAGGGATTGAGCGGTCAGAAAGGTATTTCCTGTTAACGCTGTCAGAATGAGTGGGGGAAAGAGCATCCATGTTACAGGTCTTTCAATATTCAACGAGCTGAATACTATTGAAGTTAAAGTAATGACCCCCGATAAGCACAGCCAGATCCGCCACGATTCACGCGAGCATTGAGCCTTTACGCGAGAGGGTGAGAAGGTTAAGATGAGGGAGCCCACGATCAGCACTCCGGTAAATCGACTGAACAAGATCCCGACAAAGTCCTCTAGAGGCTCAAGCGCGAGCTGCTCATGTTGCACCGTAAGGTATTCAGCAAGCACTACAGCGAGTCCCGATGCTGTGCTGACGATGACTGCCGCGGTAATGAGCGTCTTCACATCGACTAGGGTCGAGAGCGCTCTATTGAGGCCGCGATATCGTAAGTAAAACGCTCCGATAGCGTACGCCGACGTGTGAACGACGGTGAGCGTGAGATTAATACTCGTAGGTAGTTCTGGTCGAGCAAGCCAGCGGGCAAGCATCAATCCCAAAGCGACCCACGGCCACTGGGTAATTCCCCTCAGAAATAGAACAGCAAGCGCAAGGCCAGCGACGGGCATTACTGGCGAGTAAATTCGGTGTGGCGATTCCCATTCGAGGCCCAGCATTGCAACGAGAAAGATTGCAACTGAGAGCACGATACTATGAGTAACAGAACCCCATGTGGTTCTTATGACACCTTTAATTTTACTGCCCATCGCGTCTTTAATGGTACAACTCTGTGGGCAAGCGGTCGAAGACACTTTGGTAGTAGTTATGCGGCGTATGACCGATATCATCCGTCTACCTTCCTATCTTAGGAGGAATAGAAATAGAGGAGTTAATCACGGCTTTGCCGCCCGTAGACTGCAGGGGAATGCGGGTTGCATCTGCTACGTTGGCTACTCTGGGAGATACCACGAGAGTCAAGGAATGCGCGTGCGTCGCGCAGGACATCTCGTTGTGCAATCACTTTCGCCACGCATCGGACCCGACCCGAATCCTAAACAGAATCTAAACCCGGAACCTAGCAAGACGAAGAGGCGCTAGGGTACGGCATATGACAGAAACAGCTATTACTTCCCAGCACCTCCTGACCCAACCGTCGGCACGTAGTGAAGGCACCTCGTTACCAGATAGGGTTTCCGTCAGCAGCGATGCGTCGAATCCCAGCAACCTCGCAGCGATGTGGGGCCGGCTTAAGAGCTGGATTCGCCCCGAGGCGCAACTGACCGACCCCGTATCTCAGGCTGTGTTTCGGAGGATGCATGCTAACTTTGAGGGACGACTTGAGTTTATCGCGGGGCAAACTACGACGCTTCAGACAGCCATAGCCTCGTGTGCACTGCTTGAGCGGCAGGTGGGTTTGTTAGTGCAATGTCCGGTTGACTTGGTTGGCGCCAGTCGGGTTCGAGCAGCAAAAGATCTTCACAGTGAGTGCAAGGCGAAACGTTTTGTGTTTGAGGATCGTCTCACTGACCTTAACAGCGAACAGCGACTTTTCTCGCGAGCTATCGTCGGGCTGCAGTTTTCGCGACTTCCTCCCGTGGTACTTGAGGCCATCGTCCGCCTGGAACGAGATGCCCACGTTCCCCTTGTCGGCCCTGAAGAGCTTGATGCCAGTGTTACCAAGCCCATTCGCGAGATGATCGAGCGCTACAAAGGCATGCTGCGTGATATGTGTGACGAAGCCTCTGCTACAGTTCGAACGATGTAGTACCCCGGCTCAAAGCGCAACCTGCTGCACGGTTGTTGGCGGCAGGCTCTCCCTCTGAGATGGGGGATACACGATCGTCGCTTGTGAGCATGCTGTGTCTTCTGTAGCTCTGCATCCATGTGAGTGATGGAAAAGCATACCGAAGACCTCGGCGACTCACATTCTTGAAGAAAGAGCGCTCAACAAGTTCTGCGTCAACCAGATTAAGCCAGTATCAGAGCCACTGACAGCTGTTTCACTTTGTAACCCATTGCGGCAGCACCTGCTGATCGCTCGTGTCTGAATCGTCATGATGAACCTTATAGAATTTTGAACTCTAAAGGCGTCAGAGTAGCGCGTGTCGAGAGGAGTAGTGAGTAGGGCCGTTGGATCTACTCGTTACTTAAAGGGGTGTAACTGTATTTGGCCGGATTCGTAACACGCGGTACTCGCATACAACGTGAAACGATTCGGGTATCGCAATGGAGGTTTTATGGAAAAGAGATATAGCAGTGGATCGCCGAGTTGGCGGCGACAGGTAGCAGTGGGTCTTCTCGCGCAGATCGCATGGACAGCGGGAACGATTTCTTCATCCGAGGCGATAACGCCCCCGGATATGACCGTGTGTAATGGGGTGACGTGCCAAGAGCTTGCTAAAGAGGTTTGCAGTGGGGCCGGGTTTGCTATCGCGTTGAAGAGCTACGTGCCTGCGTCAACGCAGAATAGTGGGACAGCCACGTACGTGTATGAGGTGTGTAGTCCTCCCCCAGGTACATGTACGGGGTCTCTTCGCTTCGGAGAGCAATGTCTTGACAACTCGTTTTGTCAAAGCAAGGGGCAAAGTTATGACCCTACCGCAACATGTAGTCGGGAGTGCGCGATAGACTCGTTTCGTGCGTTGAGCCACTTCGATGCGACTTTCCCCGATGTGCTTGCCAGTACGTGCCTTTCGTCGGGAACGGAGATCAGTGGAAGCTGTTCTCCGGTTGATAAAAATAACGATGGCATCGCTCCAACTGTTGGTAGTTTTGTACTGGGGGATAGTAGTTGTTTTGCCGACGGCGGTGCAAACTCAGTTGCTAAATGTGATGATACCTCGATTACTCCGGGTGACTGTATCGATATGACCATCACTATCGCTGGCGAGACCACGGGATTAGGGAGTGGTGCTGCGGTTGTAGTGGATAAGGAAGCTACTACGTGTACGTCGAGCTGTTTGGCTGGGCCATCGTGTGAGCGGTGCGACAAAGATGAGCCGGGGCCTAATCACTGCTTGACCCGGACGTTAGGGTTCTGGGGTACTCATGCATGGATCACAAGCAACTATGCTACGGATGCTAGTCCGATCAGTGTCTGTGGTAAGTCCCTTGATTGTGACGATCCGGATGATGGGCAATCCAATCCGTCATGTACGGCAGGAACGTGTGACTCTGTGATGGAGGGCTTAGGCTCAAACCCTGGAACGGAGCTCACAACGAACCAGCCGTACGTGTCGTTCATCAAGCAGTTGACGGCTGCGAAGCTTAACCTCGCTGCTACAACGGTACTTGCTCCTTCGGGATCCGCTATCTGCACCGATTGGACGTATGGAGGCAAAACGATAGGTGAGTGGATCGCATTGTGTGAGGGAACCATGACAGGCGGCACTCTTGTCGGAGGATTCTGCTCGGCGAATAAAACGCAGATCAGTTCTAGTGGGTGTATTGAGGCGCTTGACGCCTTCAATAACTCGCAGGATTCAGGGTTTGAAACGACACCTCCGCCGTTTGATCGACCAAGTGTTGATGACCATGGAGTTGTATCCGGAGCGAACTCGAACCAATTTGTGCTCGCTCAAGGAAAGAACACCCCTCCTGGTAAGTTGGTGATTGGTAGGCAGGTTGGGACGAAGGACTGCAGGTAGTTCGGCAGTCAAAACAGGGCTGAGTCGTTTACCCACATGACCTGGAGAAGGGGCGGAGCAACCCGCCCCTCTTTATTGCCTGCGCGACAGCAATCGATGGTCGTCGAAGCAGGATGTTACTCTCAAGATTCGGCGAAGGAGTCAGAGTAGTTATTCAGCTTTCACAGCAGGGAGGGGTTTTGCCTTGCTTCCCAGGGCTCGGCACGTAAGGTAGACCGGGGGCTACGCGGTATAAGGGTAGGGGAGCTATGGCGAATCGCTTACAGGCGCAGATGAATTTTCTCAACGAACTTGAGAAGCTCAAAGGGATATATCGACGGAACAAGGTCCTCGATCGCTCACGTGGCGAATCAAGCGCTGAACACTCGTGGCATATCGCCGTCATGGCATTCGTTCTTGCAGAGCATGTTGATACCGATGAGATCAATCTCTGGAAGGTAGTGAAGATGCTTCTTCTTCACGATATCGTTGAGGTCTATGCCGGTGATACGTGGGCGTATGATATATCTGGGAACCTTTCGCAGCAGGAGAGAGAGGATAGGGCCGCTGCAAAACTCTTTTCGCTGCTGCCCGATGACCAGGCCGTCGAATTCGAAGCGCTCCGAAAAGAGTTTGACGAGGGAGCGACGCCAGAGGCTGCGTTCGCCGCGAGTATCGATGCCTTGCAGCCACTCTCTAATCACCTCCTCTCCGGCAAAAAGGGAGATGATGAACCCGCTCCTAGCCGAAATGATGTGTTGCGCCGAAAGAGCCACATCGAGAAGACTTCGCGAAGTCTCTGGGAGCTAGCGCAGGGCCTTATTCACGATAGCGTGCAACATGGGTTGTATGAGTGATCTGGGGAGGAACACGGTAGTCCCGCCGGGTTGCCTTGTGCCTGGGTACGTCCGCGGCGAGGGGATCCCATTTACGGCTATCTTGAGAAAATTATAGCCAGTTCAGGCTGTTATGGGCCCCTTTCGCAGTTTGTGAGATACGTCACAAATCCTACGTTAATACCTCTCCAAACAGTAGGATTGTTGGGAGTAGGGGCTTCGAGTCGATTCCGACTCGACCCCGCTGTAATCGAACTGATGGAGTTACCATGCCGAGCACTGTCACTACCGAAAATAACAGCGTACACCGAGCAGCGATACAACGGCTACGAGAGAGAACGCATCTTCCCGACACCGAGGCTCCCTACCATGGCGCCTCGCACCCAAAGCTCGTGTGGTCTCATGCTGAACTCTTATGCGACCGCTGCGACCGCGCGGGAATTCCCGTAAATCGACACGCCCTCCACGATGCCGTTGAACTTCATGATTCCCTGTGTCACATCAATCCGCAGCTGCTTGGTTTTTCAAGTTCGGAGAATCTTGCATCCACTCTAGCCTTCAACTTCCTGCGCTCATCGGGGTACAGCGAAGAAGCTGCGGCTTTCGTTTCAAATATCGTCATGGCAACGCACCCAGATGTGCGCCCAATAACACCAGAGCAGATCATCATCCGTGCGGCGGATCTCTGGAATGTAGGTGGCCCGCATTCCGAATTCATGAGTGCAAACCTAGCGCTCTTCAAAGAGATGCAACTTGCGCGGGGGGCAGAGGTTCCCTTCGAGAAGTGGCTTCAAGGATCGTATCAATTTCTGAGTCAGTTTCTGTGGCCCTTCCTTGAGCTGACTCCGGAAGCGCGCGATTCCGCCGGGCGATCAGTGTGGCATACACAAGCGATGAGTAATCTGAGTCGTACCTGGAGAAATACATTTAGAGAAAGCGCTCGCGTGGTAGCGGAGTTCTCCTCATCAGGAACGATAGCTTCGCATGGGATCGAACCTCACACACTCTATATCGGGCTTGACCCCGATGAGGAGCGGCGACGGGCGACCCTGTGTGATGTCGCTGCGGTAGCGAATGAGAGTAAGAGCGTGGTGTTCGTTATTCCAGGTTCAAAAACTGGATTCTCGCTCCCCGATGAGCTCTGTGATACGGTGATCGTGCACGAGCCGAATCTGGATGTCGTTTGCGAGGCTATTCGAGTTACGGCCGATGGTGGTACTATCGTCGCAAAGTTCAGCGATACCCTGGATGTCGATGTTGTAGCTATCGCTCGGTCGTTGCATAACGATGTAATCGATCGACGAAGCGAAGGTAAAGGCTGCTCGCTGGTAATACTCAAGCGCCCATTTTTATAGAACAAAAAGAATGGAAGTCATCCGCCCCGAACTAGATGAGCTCTCCATCACTGAGCCGTTCTCGCGCCTCTCTCAGCGTGAGCGAGAGAAGGTGCGAGAGCGGCTCGCCGTAGAAGAGATCCCGGCCGGGCGATTCCTGATCCGACACGGGGGCGAGGGGACAGAGATGTACTTCATCGCCAAGGGTACCGTGAAGATCGCCGTTTTTAATAACGGCAAGGAGGCTATCTTGGCGATCGGTAGAGCTGGAGAGCCGGTGGGCGATATCTCGCTTTTATGTGGGGGCCCTCGCACTGCAGATGTTATCGCCATCAGTCCGTGTCGGGTGTATCGGTGTACTCGAGATGATTTTAATGCCCATCTTGCAGAGTTCGGCGGGCTTGCGCACGTGATGCTAAAGCAGCTCGCTGCGAGGGTTCGTTCCGCGTCGGCTCGCATCCGAGATCTCGCGCTCTACGATGTAACCTGTCGCGCTGCTCGGGCGCTTCTTGAGCTGAGCTCTCCTATTGAGATCGATGGGGTCACGGTCCACGTTGTTCATGATCCGCCGACACACCAAGAGCTTGCGGGCATGATCGGCTCTTCACGCGAGTCGGTAACGCGGGCTCTCGGAGATCTCTCGCTGCGCAAGCACCTCCTTATTGACGGCGAGCAGATCCTAATCTTCTCAATCCCGATGTAGCTCCCATACCCGTGTGGGGCGGCACATCTCTGAGAGCATAAGGCAGTAGATATGCGCTTGTGTATGGTAGGGCAACGGGTAATCGCTGGTAGATGGGCATACCTGTTGTAACCTTATGCAACGCTCAAGGATTCCACGGAGATATCAGGCAGCGCTGGCAAAACAGACCTCCCATGCCGCATTGGTAGCATGATGCAGATTGCCGATCTACTGCCGAGCTCAAGAGAGCTGGTACCTGAGTATTCCACTTTGACGGACAGTAAAAGGGAGTAATTAAATTGTGCTCTTCGTGGAATCGAGTGGGTAAAACTGGTGTTTTCGGACGTTAACATGCTCGTGCACCTAAACGTACCCGATCTAGCAACGTTCTGCCCCGCCGATCGATATCGAGTAGTATGCTGGATTACGAAAAATTGGATGTTTACCGTATTGCTCTGGAGTTCTCCGTTTCCCCTGGGTAGCCGGTCTCAAATCTCAACAGTAGTGACGACGAACTCTAGAGCAATGCGGTAAACATCAAATTTATCGCAGTGATCCGTTCAGGGGGGAGCATCAATATCTACTCGTGGAAGAATGCCTAATCGATGTAGCTGAGTGGCGGGGTGCCGCCGGAGTTTTTGGTAGGTAGCGCTGTTGTGCCACATTCCGCAGCAAGTCTAGCAGGGTGGTGAAAAAAGATACCGTAGTGAACATTTTGAGAAGTTTGCTGAAACAAGGCGGATGCGACGAAAAAACCGGAAGCGTATCCTCTGAGACACCTTGAGGATTTTTTCGGCGGCTAAAACGCAGCTGCAGTCAAACTATCGAAATGCGAAACAGAAAGTCTTTTTTCACCACCCTGCGAGGGCAGCGGATATTCAGAGCCCGGGCTACTATCAACCACAGGAGCGTTGGCTGAAACGGCTAAACGGATAGTTTGATATTTTGAGGTAGCGGATGAGAGGCACTATCTCAAGTACGTTCACCTTTCCGCGAGTCTCGTTGATAATTTTGCTTAGGATGGCATTCGTAGTTAGGTCACTTCGAAGTGCCAAAGAGAGTTCAAAGTCCCACGGTCCGATCACCTCGGCAAGCGAACTTGATTCTCCACTCTGACGGGCTGCTGTGAGTAAGCTCTCTCGAACGGCAGCGGGCGATTCAGCCCGAAGTCTCACGTTTAAACGATGAAAACCAAACTTCGATTCATTGATGAAGTAACGAGGCTCCAGTAGAACGTTTTCTTTTAAAAGTCGACGGATGCGGTAATCAACCGTTGATGCCGGAATTCCTGCAGCCCGAGCTATCTGCTGAGATGAGAAGTGGTTGAGCTCGCATACAGATTTGAGGATGCGGTGGTCGGTCTCATCAAAAGATATCGGGGCTTTATTTGGGGCGAGACGATAGCCTTGAAACGATGATGGTCCTTCAAACGTCACCACAAACGCGTGGAACCAACGGCGTAGAATCACAGTTTTGGAAACTCCAGGGGGGAGCGCGCCGATGATATCATCGAGGAGATCTCCCAGGTGCGCCGCGTCCCGCGCCCAAACGGCGAACTGCAGCTTCCCGGCGAGCTCACTCACGAACGGCACATGATCGTGATCTATAATTTTTTGAAC
>JBIJBZ010000153.1:0-8479 GCA_044344945.1 Bdellovibrionota bacterium
ATACTCTGAGAAGCCAAGGGCGCAGGTATTAATAGGCACGTATGGGTGAACAGCCTGCTGTTCACGAAGCCGCTCGATGCTGCGGCGCGCAACGTGCGGTTTCAGCTTTAGAGCTTTTCCAATCTCAGCGGCCGACATTGAGACCGTATCTTGGATGAGCTGGAGAACTTTGTGGTCTCGCTCTGAGATGGTGATGTGTTGTTGGTAGTTCATCCCTCCAATCTACCGAGCGAGCACCGAGTGGAGCTAGATGTAATTCGCTTGGAGGGTAGAGTCACTGAGTACGCTAACTCCTCAAAAGCACTCCCCCTATCCGCCGAGAGGAGCCCATCAGGGGCGTTGAAGGTGACCGCTGATGGACGAGGGGATCGAGCTACAGCAGCTTCTTACGGTTTGTAGCATTCAGAGGTGAAAGCAGAATCACTACCCCTGGCAGGCATAATGAGACCGAAATTGTTACTCTCCGCGGAGCAACGGTGCTCCTTATAGTGGAGTGCTCTGCGGTCAGGATCAAAAAGAGGTCGTATGCTCAATGAGAAACAAAGAAATCAAACCGATGCTCCCGTGCTTCCAGCAGTTATAGTCTCAACAGGAGCAATCGAAGCTTCCTCACGGTTGCCGTTTAAGGGCTTTGACCAGCTAACTGCTCCTTCGTGCGACCCGGCGGGTACTGAAACAAGAAAAGAACTAACTGCAGCGATACCACTAGAACCTGAAGCTCCTCTCCGGGCATTAACTGTCGGGAAGATTGCAAAGACTGCGGTAGGATCCGCCGCTGTGTGGTCAGGGGTGGGAGCCTCTGTTGTCTGTCTTGATAGCTCAATCGTAGGAGTGCTCGGGCACGGGTTATCCACGTTGTGGACGTTCCGGAATGAACTGCGCGAAAAGGTGGGCACGCTACATACTAACAGCGCCTCTACGGAACGGGTTGGTAAGCCCGGATACCTTGGTGTAGCTCTCGACGCGCTTTACTCGCCGGGATTTAACAAAGTTGCGATGGGTGTAACCTATCTTAGTGCCGGACTGGAAGCCGGCATACGAGGGCGCCCCCTTGAATGCGCTGTATTCTCTGGCTATTTCGTCGGATGCATGACCATTGTAGCGGTTCTGAACCAATCATACAGTGGCGCGCGTACGACAACCACTCTACCGGAGTGGGCATTCAAGAAAATGTGGGGGATGCTTCCCGCCCGAGTGCAAACATTACTAAAAGACCCGGGACTCTATATGACGCTCGGTAACGGTTCCTTAGTAGTTGGAACAATGAATCTTCAGAACCTCACCTCTGAGCCAATCGCGACCACCGTGCTTGGCCTCGGCTTGGCGATCTCTAGCCTTGGACTAGTTTCAACCGTTAAGAACTTCCTCAGCGGCACGGAATCGCCGAAAGGGCAGGCGGCCTCAGTGTATCTCAACGGAGCCGCCAATGGGCTGTTTGGCGTCGCGAGCCTACTCCAAGGTAGTGCAGCAGTGGGTGCCGCTAAGATGTGCTGGGCCGTTGCATGTGGACTGCTCGCCCGCATGATGATGTCAGGGCCAAAGAAGCAGTAAGAGCCTGAACGGGCGGCGAGCTGGTACACCCCAACTACCTAATTTGCTGACCTCCTCGTGGAATGTAGCTGTAATGCTATTCCTCGGAAGTTAGGGAGTATCAGTGGTGAGTGACGCTGGATTCGTGGTGCCCGATTTTTTCATTGACTAATAACAGCACTGCTGTAGCATACAAGAATGATCCAGCAGCACATCTCCATAGCCGCCGTCGCCACGACCACCACCCCGTAAGGGGCACATACTCTTTCTTTCCCCTCATTTTTGATGCTTTTTCTTCTGGTTACAGGCCAGAACACGTTTAGTTTCTTTGGATTTTTCTATGAACAGTAATCTCTCCGTACGGAGGCATAGCCTTCAGCATGTAATGGTCTTAGCGGCACGAAGGCTTTTTGGATTTGATATTCATCTTGGCGTTGGTCCCGTTATTGATGATGGATTTTATCAGGATTTTAGTCGTACGTTCACTCCCCAGGAGCTGGAGGCAATTGAGAGTGAGATGCGGCGCATCATCGACGAGGATATCGCTGTCGAGATGCAAGTAGTCCCGGTGAGTGAGGCGATTGACCTATTTCGGGGATATAGACAGCCCTACAAGATTGAGCTTCTGGAGAATATTAAAGCGTTTGGTACATCGCGGGCAGATCGCGAGCAGTCGCTAGAAAGCGAGGAGCTACGCAACCGTAATGACTCTGGCATGGTAAGCATCTACTCGTTCGGAGAGCACGTCGATCTCTGCCGTGGCCCTCATGTGCAGCGTTCGGGTGAGCTACGTGGCATGGCCTTCTGTCTCGATCGGATTGCCGGCGCGTATTGGCGGGGCAACGAAGCGAACCCGATGCTATGTCGGGTTTATGGACTTGCATTTAGCGCTAAAGAGGAGCTTGCAAGCTACCTGCAGCGTCGAGAGGAAGCAAAACAGAGAGATCACCGCAAGGTAGGCGAAGATCTTGAGCTCTTCTTCTTCCATCCAACGAGTCCCGGTATGCCGTATTGGCTACCGAAAGGCGTCATACTCAAGAATACGTTGATTCAGTTCTGGCGTCAGTATCATCAGGCCCGCAACTATCAGGAGATCCAATCGCCGCTCGTGAATCGGCGTGATCTGTGGGAGATCTCCGGACATTGGAAGCACTACCATGCGGACATGATCCGATGTGACCTCGGCAATCAGGAGGAGTGGGCCTTAAAGCCGATGAACTGCGCGAATGCGATGGTGGTCTGGAAGTTTAAGCCTCGAAGTTACCGAGACCTTCCCTTGCGTTTATCTGACACAGACATCTTGCATCGTAATGAGCGCTCAGGCTCGCTGGCAGGATTATTTCGGGCACGGTGTTTCTGTCAGGACGATGCACATAACTTTATATCAGAGGAACAGATTGCATCTGAGATCCAAGAGATTTTTGGGATCATCAAAGACTTTTATGGGGCCCTCGGCCTACTTGAGAGCGTTGAACTGTACCTGTCGACTCGACCAGATGATTTCATGGGAGATCAAGCAACGTGGGATAGGGCAGAGGAGGAGCTACGATCAATATTGGCAGCATCTCAGATGAAGTATGGCATTAAGGAGAAGGATGGGGCGTTCTACGGGCCTAAGATCGACATCCATCTGCGCGATTCGCTCGGCCGTGAATGGCAGTGCGGAACGATTCAGCTTGACTTTCAGCTCCCGCGAAACTTTGAGCTTGAGTACACTGATAAGGACGGATCCGCAAAGACGCCGATCGTCATTCATCGAGTTATTTACGGAAGTCTTGAGCGATTCATCGCGATCATGATTGAGCATTTCGCAGGGCGGCTGCCGCTCTGGCTGGCGCCCGTGCAAGTGCGACTGCTGCCAGTGAAAGATGGTATTGAGTCCTATGTTGAGGATGTGCGTAGGGGTCTTTCGGGAGTCGTGTTTAATAATCCTGTAAAGCACAGTCCACTTCGATTTGAGGTCGATGCACGACGAGAGTCACTCTCACGCCGGGTTCGGGATGCTGAAGTTGCAAAGATTCCGGTTATCCTCATCTGCGGGCCGAGAGACGTTACACAGCGAAGTGTCACGCTGCGGTATAGGGGTCAGGACGAAGTAGTGCCGCTGAATGATATCGCTGCTGTGCTGGAGAGGTATGCGCTGCGGGTGTGAGGCTCATCAGAGAGGTTGCTCGCGCAGTAAATTACTTAGATCCAGGGTCTTTGTGTGCATAGCGATCTCGCCTGACTCGTTTCGGGGCCACAGCTCGCGGGGTTTATCCCAATACAGCTCAAGGCCGTTGTGGTCTGGATCCGTTAGGTAGAGTGCTTCGCTTACTCCGTGATCGCTAGCCCGCATTTTTCATGAAACTGCGTAGCAAGAGGGGCGAGAATGACGATTTTTGGACCGAAGAAGCGCCATTATCGGCGCTCGCAGTAGCAGGCTTCATGAAATATGGGGGCTAGCTCCCACAAGGGGGATTCCTGCCTGCGTCAAACGGCGGAGCGCATCAGCAAGGTTTGCTCGAGTGGGGTACAGGATAGCGACGTGAAACAGCCCGGTTGTGCCAGCGGGTGGAGGCGTTCCGCCGCGGCTCTGCCAGATATTGAGCACGATATGGTGTGGTAGTTGCCTGCAGCGATAAATGCTGCATCGTTCCCCAATGCTCAACCACTGAGAAGCCGAGCACCCCGCAGTAAAAGTGCAGACTGCGATCGATATCTGCGACTTTGAGGTGCATGTGGCCGATCCGGACGTTCGGATCTATAGCTGGTGTGGTGGGCATCAGGACCTCCTGGAATCTTTCCGAAAGGATAGCTGGGGTATTGAGGGGTGTCTATGAGGGGCGTGTGTTGTGAGTTTGTTGGTGGGCTCAGCGCAGACATCTGCTCGTTCTGGGGAATTCCCCGAAAGTGCTCGGCACACTTTCGGGGAATGTTTTGCAGGAGGGTCAGTTAATCTGCTGCGCCAATACCCGGCATGCATCGACTGAGGTAAAGATCCCAAGAAGCTTTCCAAGGTTATCCTCAACGAGTGCACATCCGATCCTCTCGCTCCCCATCCGGGCAGCAACATCTGCTACAGGTGTTGAGGGTAACACCGAGAAAACCTCAGGTGTGAGTGCGCTTTCGACTGTCAGGCCCTCTGCGTTTGTACGCTCGATTCGAAGCGCAAAGTTGATATCTCTCTCTGAGAGGATACCGGTGATGCGTCCCTCGTGACGAACCGGTAAGTGACGAATATTGTGCGTACGCATAAGCTCAAGTGCTATAGCGAGCGACTGGTCCGGTCCCACGGTGTGTGGCGTCGGAGTCATGACATCTTCCATCGTGATCTTCTTGCTCATATTAAGCGCTCCTCTGCTTTTGGGCCGCTACGAGTGTTGCATACAGCTCGTCCTTTAATTGTGCACGCTCTTTACGGAGCCCTTCCTCCTCAAGCTCAGACATGAGTACAGCGCGTTGTTCCGATGCATGAATCGTGTGGTCAAGCTCGTGGTACCGGTCAAAACCCTTACGGAAGTGCGCGTCACTAGTCTTGAGATCGTGAATGAGATCTCGAAACTCAGGAAACTCGTGAACCAGATCGTGATGTTTTGTTGTCATAGAACCCTCGTGTTTTTATGTGGGACACCACCACAGTAATACCATTCGCCACACAGGTGAGCAATTTGGGGGTGCAGATAATAGCTGATTTCTCGCCTGGTCACAGAGTAGTTGAATAATGCGATCTTCTACTCGTTGGCTGTTCGCATCCTTGAGTCCGTCAGAGGTAATACCCGGATTCAGCTCACTGAACGGGCATCGCGCGCCCGAATATTTAGATCGTTCAGGCGTTTGTGCGTGTCCAGCCCACCGGAATCTTTCGTGCCACTTCAATCGCCTTCTCTGAGTTTGGTGTTTCAGGTAGCTCATCCGGACCAGAGCTTGGAGAGGACGTCTTGATCTCCAGCGGGGCTGCGGTGAGCTTTATCTTTAATTCCTGCACTAACGTGAGGATTGCAAGGAAGATCTGTTCCTTCGATGCCTGCTCTGAGTTCCAATCACGGGCCGAAATGTGAAACTGAACGAGGAGTCCTAAGTAAGAAGCGTTAAACTCATTCAGAAAAACCGCGATCGCGTCGCGTTTGCACTTCGGATGCGAGCGAAGTAACTCCCGTATTCCAGCTGATAAGGCCTCGATCGCCTGAGGAGTCGTATCGTAGGCAAGATTGAGCACGATCTTGGTGCGCACGAATTGACGGGCGCCGAGGTTATCAACGTGGCCAGCAATAACTTTGGAGTTTGGCATCGATACGAGCGAGTTATCCGGCGTGCGGATACGTGTCGAGCGCAGTCCGATCTGCTCCACGGTGCCAACAACACCTCCGATATTCACCGAGTCGCCGACCCGGAATGGCTGATCGAGAAGGATTGCAACCGAGCCGAAGATGTTTTCAACGGTATCCTTGGCAGCAAGGGCGAAGGCCAAACCTCCGAGCCCTAGACCGGCTACAAGCCCTGAGACATCAACTCCGTGAACCGTTAGGATCTGAGCGAGAGCGATCACGATTACCAGGACCCACAACGCTTTTTGAACGAGTGGATAGAGGATGTCGTCCACGGTTGATGGGGTCTTGGAGGCGCGGGCGCTCAGGCGCTCTCCGAATACCTCGACGAGATAGATTCCGAGCACACCAAGCGCAACGATCCGTATCGTTGAGATCCACTCCACGGCGCGGGTGTACACATCCATCGGTAGATCAATCGTCAGGAGATACAGTTGAAGAGCGGTGGCGAGGAGCGCTACTGCAACAGGGCGTCCGAGAGGCTGCAGGTTGATGGTCGGCGGTAGCCCTAATCGGGGCGAGAGCGTGACGATGATGACCCAGCGGAAAACGAGGATAATGAGGCGATGCACGAGGAAGAGCGCGAAAATAGCCAGGAGCCCCGCTATCCACTGCCAGTCTTCCACAAGAAGGGTAGTGTTCTTGAGGCGCTCGGGGATGTGTGTTCGGATGGCAAGCCATGGGTTCGCTACATCAGCGAGCTCTCGCATATCTTTTTTGGAGAGGTTTCCTTCGATCTCGCGAAAGATGTTAGGGATATCAGCAACGGTGACCTTGCTAAAATGCCAGTTTGGTCCTTGGCGCTCCAAGTAAATCCCGTGACCAGCGATGTCGGTCAGTTGAATCGCGTCTTGGGTTGCGCTTGCCGGTGCCTTTGAGGAGTTAAAATCAACATGTGAGAGCGCCGCATACAATTTGACGGCAGCCTCCTCGGAACGCTCGGGTAGCACGAGTTCTGGAATCCCAGAAGTGTCTAGGGTCTTAACAGCGCGCTCCATCTCGACCTTTCCATCAGAGGGATCCATTGATGCAAGAAAAGTGGCGACGGTCGATCGCGGTGAGCGCAGATCGTTATCTGGCAGGATACCAGCTGGGGTTGTTGTGGGTGTAACCGGCGCTGCATCCTGTGCTCGAGAGGTCAGGGGAAGAAGCGTGAGGGCACATATAATAGCGGTGAAAAGGGGGGGTAGGCATCGCACGTTGGACTCACAAAACCGTCGCTCGCCTCATGCGAACTCGAGTATTGAGAGTACTCATTTCATGGGGGAGCGCAACGGTGTAGGGGTGGCTAGAGAGTCGGTTTAAAGGGTGAACTGCCTGATTCCTTTAGCACAAACGGGGGATCGGTAGTGCTGTTCGTCGGTCAAAATCCCTAATCTATCTGGGGAGATATGGGATGGGAGTACACGAGTTATGCGTTCGATGTGAGAAAAGGGCCTTAACCGTGAGTACACGGCCTCACGGTTAAGGTCCCACCAAGCTCCTTCTTAATGCGCGGCAGCACCCGTCGTGCCTGCAGCTTTACCGGCGTGTCGGAGGATCTCCTTGGCGTACTGTTCTGGCGCGCGCTCTGCAACATCAGCAAGGGAGAGGATCCCGACTACATGATTACTTTTATCGACCACGGGTAGTCGTCGCACCTCTTTCTCCTCGAAGGTTTTGCAGGTCTTCGCGATATCCGAATCTGGGGTCACTGTAAACACAGGAGACGACATGCACTCGCTAACAGCGATAGTGGATGGGTTCTTGCCTTGTGCAACTGCTCTGCAGCAGATGTCGCGATCGGTAATTACACCGACGAGTTCAGGCTTCTCTTTCGAGCGAATTACTGGGATCTCTCCACAATCGTGTTCATCCATCAACTTCGCAACTTCATTCAACTTGGCAGTTGGTAGACATGTTACGGGGTTCTTAGTCATTAGGTCTTTTACGTTCATACCGATCTCCTTCGTAGATGATAGGGTTGAGGCTCGAATATAAGCACGCAGGATTCTTCTTGCTGTGAGCTATCTCAGAGAAAAGCGAGCCGAGCCTATGCTGTAGTAAAGAGCTGGACTATCTGGTATCGGCAAGGAACTCAGCAGTTAATTCGACGAAGCAGAGCGATAACTTGCATCCTCGTTCTTGAGGTGAGGGGGCGCTAGGATTGGCAAAGAGGTAGCTCTTCGGGAGAGTAAGAAGCGGGAGAGGTGTGCCATCCCTGGACGGCGTCTCGTGATATGACAGCACACCTCGATTGGTCTGTCCGTGCTAACGTTCCCCTGCAGGTTGAGACTCTGAACTAGCTCCGGAACGGCCATGACTGCGGGCCTCTCCACCGAGTCGTCCGATCTCAGCCATATGTTTACGGTCCCGGCTCACCGATTGACCCCCTTTACGGCCGGCCTCGCGAGCCTCTTCAGGAGTAAACTCGTGTGCATTGCCGCGGAGGTGAGCAATCTTACCACCCCGTCGAGCTATCTCTCTTTGTTTCGCCGGATCCATCGCGGCGAATCCACGTGGCTTTTTCTCTGGTATCTTCTCTATATCTGTCATGGCTACTCCTGCCCATTACTCCCAAATTGTCTGATGCTTCTAACCCGCATATTTCATGAAGCCTGCTACTGCGAGCGCCGATAATGGTGCTTTTTCGGTCCAAAAAA
>JBIJBZ010000042.1:0-19925 GCA_044344945.1 Bdellovibrionota bacterium
GAGGTCGGCATCGCGATGAGAAACGCGCATAAGGAGAGCGCTGCATGTATCGTTGCTATGAGCGGCTTGCGGAGTAGGACGGAACGGGGAAGAAATACCATAGTAACTATTTGGCACCGGCTTGGGGGGATTCGTCAAGCCACTCTCCAGCAGCCCCGATGGTCGCTGTTGGTTCAGCGCGCCCGAGAGGTGTCGGTTGTAGCTGTGAAGTTGCGAGGGAAGTCCCCGTTCGTGGCATCTTGCGGCGTACCCAGATTATGGTTGATGTGCCATGCGAGTCGGGGATTAAGGCGAGCGAGCCATTTGATCGCATCCAGTCTACCTCCATGGGGCGACTTGCGACCTGCGTGAAAGAGTTAGCGGAGATCGATGGGGCGGAGTTACTCAAAGCCACCGGCTGAAACCCTTGGGAAGCGCTAAAAGCGGCGTTTTGCGGAGCTGAAAAAGTAAGGATGTTTTTTGGCTGATAGACTACAAAGAGTGCTATCGCAGCGAGTGCTGCGCCCGAGAGCCCTCCCAGCATGGTGTGCGAAGAAGTTACTCGCGTAAACAGAGAGAATTGAGACTCTTCAACACGTCGATTGCCGAGGTAGAAGGACGCGCGCTCCTCCTGCTCGATACGAGCATCGATGCGGCTCCAGAGGTCGACTGAGCCTTGAGAGGTGTCGGAATGCGATCGAAAGGTGTCCGAGTGATGTTGGAGAGAATTAAGAAACTGGAGCGCCGCGGGGTTGGAGGAGATAAGGCGCTTTGCGACGATGCGAGAGATAACTCCACACTCTCCGTCGAAGTATCTCGAAAGGAGGAGTTGCTGTTTGTCAGAGAGGTCGCGGTCACTATCCGTACTCATCGTCTTACCCAATTGTCCGTTTTAATGGTTCATCTCTGTCTTTTTCGGAATTGTTTGGTTCCGATTGATTATAGTTGTCTCTCACATCGTTGCCTGTACTCGCTTCAGGCGCAAACTCACTGAGAGCTTTCTGTAAAGCCTTACGAGCGTAGAACAAGCGACTCATCACGGTTCCTTTCGGTATTCCTAAGGCTTCCGATATCTCGTCGTAGTTCAATCCATCGATCTCCCGCAGGGTGATGACGGCACGATGTTCCTCCGAAAGCTGTGCCAGAACCTCTTGGATCTTGCGAGCCGCCTGTCGTCGTACCAAGGCCTCGTGTGGTCCCTCAATATTCTGAACCGTGGAGAGAGACTCTCCTTCCTTTCCAGAAACATCAGGTCTACCAGAAGGTGAGACGCCCAAAGTTTCCTTATATTCAAGGTGGTTGCCCCCACGGCGACCTGTTTTTCTCTTGATGTCCACGGCCATGTTGAAGGCGATTCTGTAGAGCCAGGTGTAGAAAGAGGACTGACCTTTGAATTTGTTCAGTGATAAGAAAGCCTTAACGAAGCTCTCCTGCACAACGTCCTCAGCGTCTTCCTTGTTCCGCACCACATCATAGGCCATCGCCAGGATACGGGATTGGTAGCGCTCTACGAGGATTCGGTAGGCCTGTCGATCGCCCTGCAGGGTGGAGGCGACGAGTTCCTCGTCGGTTGGGGACTGAGTAGCTGGACCAGCGGATGTGCGGCGCATAGTGGGTATAAGACCACAAGACGGAGAGGGGCTCAACTGGGGGCGTCAGTGTTGGGTCTACCTAGCTCGGAGTATCTGACGCGGTCAAGTTGACCGTGGAATTGCGTCGAAGTAGACAGGTTGAACGTTGCTGAATGAGTATGGAAAGGCCTCTTTCCAGAGAGGTGTATTAGGGATACCAATGAAGCCTGAGTGGTGAGGTTGTTAATGATAAACCCCAAAAAACAGATTCTAGCAGTCATTCTGATATTTATTGTCGGGGTGTGCTGTAAACTCCATTTCTCCTCAATCGGGATGTGGGATCACTACGTAAAAGGGACGGTTGCGAAGCCTGCTGGTTTGATTTTCGGCGAACCGAGAAGCATTCGTTCTGATGAGTGGCTCGTTGGAACTGCTTGGATGATGGCGCAAGCAAATAGTAATCCACCCCTTCCGACTGAAAATAGGTCGATTGGAGCTGGGTCATCAGCTCTCTTAGTTGGAATGCCCGCGCGACACTGGAGTTCTTTCTTTCGACCTTTCAATTGGGGGTTCCATTTTCTGCCGATGGAGTACGCGCTATCGTGGCAGTGGATGATGATATCCGTAGGGCTACTTTCGGTGCTCTACCTGCTGTGTCTACGACTGACGAACGGCGCGCAGCTCCTCGCATTATCGGGATGTCTTTGGATCTACTTTTCAGCCTTTACGCAGTGGTGGTTCGCGAGTGTCGCGAGTCTCCTACTTTCATTCTCGGCGGCGTGTATATCGTTTAGTTATCTTTGGACAGCGCAAACGCGTGGCACGTTGCTGATTTCAAGTCTCGCTTTCTGTTATTGGGCTCTGGCATTTGGCCTCATTCTTTATCCACCGTTTCAAATTGTACTAGCGTTTTTGGGTGTGGTGCTACTGCCGCTCCTTGCAGACTATAAGGGCGTGAACTCGACTATCTCCTGGAAGGGTCGTGTTGCCGCGCTATTTTTGGCTGTGCTAGTCCCTGCCGTCTTGCTGCTACTTTTTGTTCGGGAGAATTCCGCACTCGTTGCGATCATGAGCAAGACGGTATACCCCGGCACGCGAGTGATGCTCGGTGGAACATTTGATTTCGCGCGCTATTTTTCGGGCTTCTTTACGGCAGCATTCTCCGAAAACACCTTTCCGCGGATTTATGGAAATGTCTGTGAGGCAAGCGCCTTCATCCTTTTGTGGCCAGTTGTTGCGGTGATTATGATTCGGCGGGATGGTTGGCGTCGAGTAGCCTCGGCGGTGCCTCTCCTCATATACCTCGTCTGGGTATCGAACTGGATTGTCTTCGGCACTTCGGAAACAGTGGCGAAAATAACTCTATGGTCATACGTTCCAGCATCGCGCGCGGTGTTGGGGGTGGGATTGGGCAGCGTATTGTTTGTGATCAGTGTGCTCGCTCGCAGAGAAAGAGCGGGGCTCCGCTTAGTTGAGTGGCTAGTGTTATCGGGTAGCGTTGTTGCGCTCTATCTAGCAACGGTGCATTTCGAGGGTATCTCAGGGGGCTCGCCTAAGCTTTTGAGCCTCGGGCTAGCAGCAGCTGGTAGCTTCCTACTTGTGTGTGCGATTCTAAGCGGCAATCGCTTGGCCATCTCGGCCTCGGTTGTTATAGCAGTTGTGATTCCCAACTGTCGGGTTAATCCCCTCATGAGAGGCTTTGAGTCTGTTACGGGGACGCCCTTTTACAAGGCGATCCGAGAGGTTGACCCGGAGCGGACTGCCGTCTGGGCAGTGTTCGATACAAATGTGGGCCCACAGCTCGCGAAAACCGCTGGTGTCCGGGTCTTAAACGGAAACCAGTACGCGCCAGATCTCGGCATGTATAGGCTGTTCGATCGGTCGGGTAGGTACCGGGATGTGTATAATCGGTACGCAAATATCGCTTTCGAACCGTTAGCAGAGGGAAGCAAGCTTGAGTTTAAGCTTTTGCAGCCGGACGCGTGGATCCTCGCAGTGGATCCATGCCATCCAGCTTTTACTAAGCTGAAGGTCGAGTACATCGCATTTTATTCTCATCGGCAGAATCTGAATTACTCCTGCCTTGAATTGGTAAAAGACGATCCATCCTTTCTCATTTTTAAGCGAAAAGGGAAGTCTGAGGATTCTTCACCTACGGACTGATGCCAGTAGGCTTTTGGCGCGTTGGTAGGCCTGTCGCACATGAGGTAACACGTTCGCTGCTGCGTTTTTGGTGGCGCTGCGATCCCTCCATTTTGTGCTCGTCTGGTCCTCATACCCCAAGAGAGACTTTACGCGAGCACTTGTGTGCTCCCACGATAGTCGTGAACGGGCAAAGGTAGCCGCGAGTTGCGAAGCACTTTCTAGCCATGCAGGATCTTCAGAAGCGCGAGTCAGGTAGGCTAGTGCCTCCAAGGGGTCTTTGAGAAGGAATGGGCACACCTCAGGGTGAGCCCCAACATCCAGCGCAAGGCTGAGCGTTCCGAGAGTTTGCGCTTCAACGACCGGCAGGTTGAAGCCCTCCCATAGGCTAAACGATACAAATACATCAAGCGATCGCAGGTAGTCAGCTTTCTGATCTTCGGAGAGGTTTAGGTGAGGGATGATCCCCCGAGCGACAAAGGATGTAGCGTCCTCTTCTGTCCCCCGCCCTGCAACGTGAGCCTCGATTGGGATTCCGCGCTTTTGGGCCTCCTCGACCACTGCAAGAAAGAGGTGGCTTCCTTTGTACTGAGCCTCTCCTGCTCCTAGCCGCATGAGGGTTCCCACTCGTACCTTGCCATTCTTGAGGTGGGCGAGATCTGATGCAGTTTTAAAGGGAGGAGTCGGCATGTGGTCGCCGCCGAGGAGGATCGCCTCCGTTTCGGGCCACAATACGTCGTGTTTGATGAAATCCGAGATCGCAATTACCCTGTGAACTTGCGGATACACGTACTCGCGTTTGTACTCAGCAACTAATCGCCGCTGTTGGATGGAGTCGGAAAAGAATGAGGGAGTCGGATCTCCGTTCTCCCATGCCCATGTCTCAAACTCGTCAGAGAGTTCCGGTAGCACCTCAAAATATGGGGATGTCTGTGCGGCGATCACTGACACGCCAAGTTTACGAGCAAGGGCTCGCACATCCTTGGCAGTTGGCTTGACCTGCACCACATTGAGCCATTCAAACGATGAGTCGATGCGTTGAGCGCCAACGTAGGCTTTCACGCCATCACGTCGGAGGCGACGACATATCTCGCCGATCTCAAGACTGACGCCCCAGCCCTGCTCCATTACCACCGAGAGAAAGAGGATGCTCTTCATGCAAAAGCCCCCTGAATATACGCGCCGTACTTGCGTAAAAAGCGGCGTCGATCGGCAAAGTTCTCTTCGCCCTTCGGTCGGGTCGCGTTCTCAATGTGAACGATCTCGCCTAAGTTCACGCAGGTAGAACTGAAACCTCGTCGATGAGCCTCTAGGCAGAGCGCGATATCTTGGCACTCGGCTTGGTAGCATGGATCGAAGCCCCCGCAGCTCCTGAAAAGGGGGCGGGAGATCATCAAGAACGCGCCCGTCACGCTCGGATAGTTCGCTTGCTGCGGAACCGTAATAGTTGAGGGTAGCGCCCCAACGTGTACGTGGTACGGCAGTCCCCATACGGCGGTTTCTTTCAAGAAATCACACCCCATGTGCTGAATACGCCCATTCGGATACAAGAGTACTCCACCCAGAATGCCAACATTGGACACCGAATGGAGTCGATCAAAAGCAGTTCTTAAAATACCCAGGTCATTTGGGAAAATAATGTCGTTGTTGAGAAAGAGAACTGTATCGAATGAGGCGAGACGCTCGAGCTCGTTATTGCACAGAGAGAAGTTGTATTTCATCCCCCTGACTACTCGCGCAAAGTCTGGCAGCCGGTCATAAAGCTCAAGAGTCGTTGAGTTCGTAGATCCGGTATCTCCAATTAAAATCTCAAAACCCAATCCCTCTTTTTCAAACGCCTCTCGTTGAAGGATTAGTTGCTCAGCCAGAGGTGCAATCAATTCGGGCGCATCTTTGTTAAGGATGATGATCGAGAGGCCGGAACGAAGCCCAGCTGGGAGAGACGGAGCCTCTACCAAGCGCGATGCCTGCTCGACCCGATCCTGATTAGACAGGTCTCGATAGATGTCGAGGCGGACATCTCTCCCCAAGGAAGAGTATCCTTCAACGAGATCGCAGTACGACACCGCCATGTACTTGTCAGGCTCGATAGATGAGGACAACTGATAGAGGGATGGGCTTATGGAGAGGTTTTTATTGTAGCGTGGATCGTGTCTAAGCTGGTAGCTCCAACGGGCGCGCATCCACTGTGCTTCTTGGTTCAGTCTGATGCCAGATTCTTTTTTTGCACTCGGGGTGCCTCTGCTCTTGGATTCGTGATGAATCATTCCGGGTAAGGGAAGGATGATGTTGGCAAGCCCTTTCTCTCGTAGTTTGAGGCAGAGATCGATGTCATTAAAGTTGATGGCAAGGTGCTTCTCATCTAATCCACCAACAGAGCGGTATTTGCTTTTTTTGATGAGCAAGCACGCGGCAGTTGCGGCTGAGACCTCGCGAGGATACTTGGCGAGGCCCATATAGCTCTGCTCCGGCGAGGGGCACCCCACAAATGAGTGGGCTGCCAGTCCAAGTCCGCCCACAACAACTCCACCATGCTGGATAGTGCCGTCTGGATAGAGGAGGAGAGAGCCTACTGCTCCAACGTTCGGTTGTTGCCCAAAGGCTACAAGGGTATCAAGCCACTCATCACATCCGATCTCTACATCGTCATTGAGTAAACAGAGGAGCTCGCCTCGCGCGATATCAGCGGCGGCATTGTTCAAAGCGGAGTAGTTGAAAGCCCCCGGGTACTCGAGTACTCGGAAGCGAGGATCTTTTTGAAGGTCTTTTAAATATTTTTTTGTCTCTTTGTTTGCGTCATTGTCGATGACAATTATTTCGTACCGAGGGTACTTCGTTTTTGACACGATTGAATTGATGCACAGCTCAAGGAGTGGCTTGTTTTTCTTGGTTGGAATCAGGATTGATACTAAGGGAAGCTCGCCGGTCGAACGTGCTGAGGGCGCGTTGTAGATGCTAGCAGCGTGATTTCGGAGCGTTTCAAGGCTCGTTGCAACGCTCGATGTGATCTTGTTCTGGTATGAGCTTGATTCCGTCGTATGCAGTAAGATAGCCGGAATGTGAAAAACGTTTGTACGATCCAGGCTTTCAGGACGGATGTTGAAGATCTGAGTAATTGATTTGAGTGGAGCGGTAGCACCCGGAGCCTGTAGCGATAACCGCGTAATGTCGACGAACGTAGGTGAGCCGAGGTAGTCAATGCACGAGAACAGGAGGGGGTCCCAATCGGGCTTGAATACCGGCACGGCTCGGCTGCCGTTTGGAAGCGCGGTATCTTCGTCCGAATAGATAACTTCAAGGTTGGAGCGCGCTGCGATGGTATCAGCGACTCGAAGAAGCGCGTGTTCGCGAAGCTGCTCTCCGGGTTGTAGGAGTCCACAAAACACACGAGTTCTGCTCTCTGTTACGGCCTCTTGCAACGCCCTCATTGCGCCTTCGAACGTGGCTGTGCTGCAGCGAGGATCGTTGAGCTCTTCGTGATCTACACACTCCTTGCCAGAATCGAGCGGAATAACAAGGGCGCGCCACTCTTCGTGAATCTGGGTGCGCAATGCTCGAATGGTTGTTGCCAAAGCCTCGGCGTCCTGTGCACGAGCAAAAATAAGGATAGAAAATCTTACGGAGTGATGTGATGCGGTGCTCTCCTGTTTAAGGGCCGCAATTCGCTCTGGTGTGAGGGTGTCAAAGCGCGCAATCCATTTTGAATATGGGGCCCCAACCTTCCAAGCCGCGAGCGCTGATGTCAGCATGTCTGACCAGGCTTCGGTTTGTTCTGAAGGGGAGAGATACTCTTTAATCTCCTTCGGATTGCAGGTCCGGAGATTCTTAGCGCGTCCCTCCTTAATATAGTGGGCGAGGGTGGTGACTCCGTTAGACGTAGAATGTGGATTGTGTTTTCGATACCATACAGGGTCAAAAAATGGATGAGGGCGTCGCCCTTCCTGATCTCCTCTGCGGATAAAGTGGACCAGGGGATTTACATTGTGGGTTGCAACATCAGGATTCTCAGTAAGATAGAACTCGGAGAGAAAGAATTTGCACGGATTCCGTCCTTCGAGCGCTCCCCGGCAAAGGTAGTGGCGTAGCGGATCCACTCCCTTGCGCCGTACATCCTCATTCTCTGCCTGGTAATACTCAGCATCAAAGAGCCCCGAGTGCTTAACCGCTGAGTAGTACCGAGCCAGCGCAACGGAATTGCGGAGTTTCCTTGAGATGGTAGCCCGGGGATTTCTTATCATTCGGTGATTGTGTTGAAGGGTCAGGGCAAACGCCTTTTATCTACTGGTTGCCTCAAGAGCGGGGTTGTTCGTCGTCCAGTATCCTATAACAATCAACGAATTGGCTCTAGGGGCCCAACCGTAGACTTCCCTGTTGTGTCTGCCGCGCCTGCCGTGCCTGCCCTGAGCGAGCGAAGCGAGTCGAAGGGAGTCGAAGCGAGTCACCTGACCCCTTAAAAATCAACAGCCTATTCAATCACTTGAACTCTTATTGCTTAAGGTAAGTGCCTTTGATAGCTTCCAAGAACACGGCTAAATAGTTGGCCCCACAAGATAAAATCGATGCGAGTCGCGGTAGTCATCCCCAGTTACAAGGTAAGGGACCATGTCCTCTCGGTCATTAGTCGCATAGGTCCGATTGTTTCGCGCATATACGTTGTAGACGACAAGTGCCCGCAGGAGTCGGGTAGATTTGTAGAAGAGCAGTGTCGTGACCCGCGCGTCGTAGTTCTCTTCCATGATGTTAATCAGGGTGTCGGTGGAAGCATGCTCACCGGCTATCGCAGAGCGCTCGCGGATGGGGCAGAGATCATCGTGAAGCTGGATGGTGATGGTCAGATGGATCCTGAGCTCATCCCGCAATTCATCTCTCCAATTGAACGGGGCGTTGCTGACTATACCAAGGGCAACCGTTTTTACTCGATTGAGAATCTTGAAGGGATGCCCCTCGTCAGGATCATTGGGAACACCGCGCTCTCGTTTGTTAACAAGCTCTCAAGTGGATATTGGAATGTGATGGATCCGACGAACGGGTACACCGCTATCCACGCCGCGGCTCTGGGAGCGCTTCCGCTCGCAAAGATTGAGAAGCGCTACTTCTTTGAGAGCGATATGCTCTTTCGACTCAACACGGTTCGAGCAGTGGTTCGGGATGTGCCGATGCGAGCGGTCTATGGCGACGAAAAGAGCAATTTAAGTGTTCTCAAGGTCCTCAAGGATTTCCCCACGAAGTATCTGACCAGATTTGCAAAGCGTATTTTTTATAACTACATGCTTCGGGATGTTAACGCGTGTTCAATTCAGATGGCTGCAGGTATTCCTGCTATCCTGTTTGGAGCGGCGTTTGGAGGATACAACTGGTACCTCAGTGCCGTTAGTAATACTCCGGCACACACCGGGACGATTATGCTCGCAGTTCTTCCAGTGATCATAGGAATGCAGCTGCTGCTCGCTGCCGTGTCATTTGACGTCGCAAATATTCCTGATGTGCCGCTCCAAGAGACGCTACGGCCAGCGATTAGAACAGGTTCCTTTCATATTCCGCCGCAGAAAGTAGCGAACGACTGATACGTTTTTATATTCGGCCTAAATTCCCGGCGTTGAGCGCGAGGAGCTTGTGTCAAGTGCAGTGCTCGACGTCTATCTCGTGTCTAGTCATCTGCCCATAAAGTGGAGCTTTCTTTGTAAAAACTATCAAGCAGCGTTACCCCTGTGTTCGAAGGGGTGTCTTGAGCGTCTTCGGTGTCTTCGATGATGATAATGCCGCCATCCTCGAATCGTTTCAGCGAAACGAGGTATTCCACTTTACTTTTTTGAAACGCAGCAAGACAGAATATCTCCGTGGAGACGTCCTCTTCCTGCTGGGCCTCATCTGGGAACCCGATACTACACACAAGCTCGTTTAGTGCCATGGCATCAACTTGGCCAGATGAATCAAGCGGAAGATCGTCAATCGACCGCAGGATTAGCGGCAAAAGGATCGACCCTCGTGGATCGTTGTCTGTAAGCTCCAGGGCTGCGTTAATAAAGGGCTCGGGTTGGATCGAAATCCCATAAAAGCTCGTTGTTACCTCATGAGAGCCAGGTTCTGCTGTCTCTAAATTGCACTTGAGAAAAAGTAGGTCACATGTCGCCTTGAATTGGTTTTTAAGATACTGAGATGGTACTCCAACTATGTACTCACCGCGCGCAGCGTTGTAGTAGAGACACTCCGATATGGAAGATGAGTCGCTAAAAGCTACCGGCAGGATCTGATCTAGTCGATCGAGAGCGAGTCGTACGATTGCATCGGGGAGGGGATCGACATCACGATCAGGAATCGTTATGCGCGAGAAGCCTCTTTTTTCGAAGAAGAGTTCTATCTGCGAGCCCGGCGAAAATTCAACTTCAGTGAGATCGAGCTCTTGTTCGAGTTCCGGATCGTGTTCTAACTCACTCGCCGGCGCAGCTTGTAGCTCATCTGCATGGTTATCGGAATACTCACCTTGCTCCGACTCCCCTTCCAGCTCCGATTCCCCGTTCAATTCGAGACCAAGGAGGCTAGCCATGGTACGCTCCGTATCCTTCAGAGTTGGGGGAAAATAAGCGTAGAAAAACATCTCTGTCATGCCATCTTGGCTCTTGCCAAACTTCGACCAGAAGGCACCCATGTCAACTCTGTCGGGTAGGTTAATCTCCGCAGCTTCCTCATCTGTGACGGGAATGTGATTGCGCCCCGCACAGAGGATGAATGCTGATACGTTTCCATCCTCCGAGATATTCGATCGAATAACATCGAAGTCTGACGGGGCTCCCTCCTCCCACATAGGGATCTCCTTAATGCAGTGTTCCATCCAAGGGGTCGAATCGCCATAAGCAATTGAGGCGATTTCAAGCTGTAAGATCGTTGGAGCTAGGTACAGTTCGGGAATATCACTTTCGACTTGTCCACAATCATAAAACACGCGTATGAGGAACCCGATCAGATCCTTTTGTGATGCTGCGGACGGGTTTAAAAAGTCGAGTCCCCACTCTCTGCTGCTAGGAACTATAAGCGCCTTCTTGTTTTTGTCGTACACTGACACGAAGAGACTGTGGCCTCCACAAGCGAGAGCTGCTCCCGCTAAGACAATCGGTTCAAGGTGAAGAAACTTCTTGTCTTGATGCCAGACTGCGCCAACTTCCGAATCTTCTGACTTGGCAGGCTCCTTCCAGGTTTCCTCTGGATCGTTATCCGCTAGCCCATCCTGATAGGAGTCTCGGTAGGAGTCGTCTTGGGTGGTTGGATCGGTTATATCTGCGTCTGCAGAGTCGTTGTTCCACAAAAGCTGTGGGAACACTTCATTGCTAAATATCTCAGACCAAAACTGCAGGCCTTCGGGCGAGAGGAGTGTTCCCGCACTTCCATCGGGTCCGCGCTCTTCCCGCGATGCTATTGTATCCTTCAGAATCTGTTCCGCGTTGAGCCGCAGCTCTCGCATATGAGTGCTGCTTCGAACGTTGGTTGGAATAGGGGGCAGGTTGTCAGAAGAGGGCCGGTTCGGCGCGCTATTCTGATCCTGCGGTTGGCCTTCGCGAGAGGGGTCGAGTGACATCCCCTCGGTGTATGAAATTATCGTTCTATAAGCAAGATCTTTCTAGGTTCTTGGGAGACTTAGGGCTTAAAAACTGGAGTGGTATGGTTGAGTCCCGTTCAAAAACTAGGGGGCCCAACATATCCCACGCCGTGCCTGCCAGACTCAGGAAAATCTTGGCCAGTAACTCGCTCATGCCTCAGAGGCCCCCAAACTGGTAGCGTTCAAGTGTGGGATTTAAACGGTTCAAAAACAGGGTAGACGCAGGGGAGCAGCTTGCCGCTCGTCTACAAAAACGGGCATGGGCTGCTCCGGTCGTAGTACTTGCGCTTCCCCGTGGTGGGGTGCCGGTGGCAGCAGAGGTCGCCTCTACGCTCCATACACCACTCGATATCTTGGTAGTTCGAAAGGTTGGGGCCCCCGGTCATGAGGAGCTCGCCTGCGGAGCGGTTGCACCTGATGGGGTCCTGGTCTGGAACGAGGATGTCTTGAGAGCCTTGGATCTCTCACGCAAGGATCTCGCCCGCACGGTTGAGCGGGAACAGTTGGAGGTCGCGCGCCGCGAGGCTGCAATTCGTACACCCCTTACCCCGCCCATGCCACTGAACGGCGCCTCTGTCATTCTCGTTGATGATGGGCTCGCTACCGGGGCAACGATGCGGGCCGCAATTCAAGCTGTGCAGCAGCACCATCCACGAGAGTTAGTGGTTGCATTGCCAGTCGGCCCTGGTGAGACCTGTGAAGAGATTCAGTCGGAAGGGCAGTGCAGCGTTGAGTGTTTGCACACAATCGAGGCGGACTCATTTGGTAGTGTTGGGGCGTGGTACGACGAATTCTCGCAGGTTGAGACCGAGGAGTGTCGCGAGTTGTTACACGAGAATCGGGCACACCGAGTACCAGAAGGGCACCCTGAGCACTACCACTAAGGATCCCACGTGAACGTGCGCGTAAACGTGAACGTTCACGTACCCGAAACAAAAACCTCTCGTTTTCGGCCACGGCCACGTTTACGAGCACGATCACGTTCACGTGGAAGTGGGCCTGTACGCTACCCTTGCGACTCCTGCCAATTACGGCCTGAACCTACATCCACCTTGAGGGGCACGCTCAGATCCATGACAGATTCCATGGTGTTCTGGATCGCAGTCTGGAGCTTGGCATTTTCTGCATCACCTCGGTCCTTGGCTTCGATCAGCAATTCATCGTGAATCTGTAGGATGAGGTGCGCGTCCGGATACTCCTTCGTGAGCATCTCGTCGATCCGGATCATGGCAAGCTTAATGATATCTGCCGCCGAGCCTTGTAGTGGGGCGTTAATTGCGGCCCGCATCGCAAAGCCGGAGTCTCGTCCACTTGTATCGATAGACGAGATTACTCGCTTGCGGCCGTATATCGTCTGTACCTCTCCGTTTGTTAGCGCAGTTTCCTCTAGCTTCGAAAAGTATTCCTTCACCTTTGGATAGCGCTTGAAGTAGTTCGAGATGTAATCGCTTGCTTGATGCACGGGGATTCCTAATTCCTTACCGAGACGGAATGCACCCATACCGTAGACGATCCCGAAGTTAATCGTCTTACCGATCCGTCGGATGTCGTCTGGAACGTCATCATGGGCCGAGAGTCCCATAATCTCGCGCGCGGTGCTGGCGTGAATATCGCGACCTTCCTGGAACGCTCGAATCAGATTCTCATCGCCGCTCATGTGAGCAAGAAGCCGAAGCTCGATCTGCGAATAGTCAGCAGAGATGAAGAATGATCCCTCTTCCGGTATAAAAGCTGAGCGGATACGCGCGCCTTCTTTGCTCTGAACAGGGATATTCTGAAGGTTGGGGTCTGAGCTGGAAAGTCGACCAGTTCCAGTGATTGTTTGGTTCAGTCGTGTATGAACGCGGTGCGTCTTTGGGCAGATGTACTCAAAGAGGGCATCGGTATAGGTAGATTTTAATTTGTGTAGGCTCCGGTATTCGAGGATCAGGGCAGGAAGCTCGTGGACCTCTGCAAGCTTCTCCAAGACTGAGGAGTCCGTGGAGAATCCGGTCTTGGTTTTCTTCACCCCTTTGGTCGATATCCCGAGCTTGTTGAAGAATAGATCGGCGAGCTGCTTGGGCGAATTGATGTTAAACTCGCACCCGGCGCTTTGATAGATCTGCTTTTCAAGCTCTTGTAGCTGAACCTCAAATTCAGCCGACATCGTGCGCAGCTTGTCGGCATCAACTTTCACGCCGAGCCGCTCCATCTTCGCCAATACCGGAACGAGGGGCACCTCAAGCTCGGTAAAGACTCGAGTTAGTCCACCCTCTTCAAGGCGAGGAGTCAGTGTCTCTTTGAGTAACCACGCATACTGTGCATCCTGGCAGGCATAGGCAGTTGCTTCCTCAATAGCTACCTCGGAGAAGTCGGTCTTGCCCTCGGTTACCTCGGTGTACTCCGTAACTGGCAGATTCAAGAAATCATTGGCAAGATCCGTCAAGTTAAAGTTCCTGCCATCGGGATTGAGCAGGTAGGCTGCCACCATCGAATCAAAGGTAAGTCCGCGCACATTGATGCCATGGGCTCCGAGCACTGCGATATCGTACTTCGCATTCTGGCCGCTCTTGGCCACACGGGGATCCTCAAGTCGATCCTTGGTAGCCTGTACGAAATCGTGCCACGAAACCTGACCGGGGGCGTCTTTGTGATGGATCGGGATGTAAAAGCTCTGTGAGTTGCTCCAACAGATCGACACACCGACGATCTGTGCCATATTGATATCAAGGCTCGTTGTTTCCAGATCAAGGGAGAACTCTTTTTGCTGCCGAAACTCCTCTGCCCATGCAGGAAACTCGGCGGCGAGTACTGTTTTGTAGTCGAACTTGCTGGGGTTCTGTGCATGCTTGGCTGCATTGAGTACGCTCTTGAACTCTTTAAACAGCGAATGAAACTCAAAACGCTCAAAAAGTTCACTCAAGTGAATTGGGTCGAGCTCACGCTTACTGAGGAGCCTCTCGATATCGGTCGAGCCGTCAGAGATCTTTTCCAGGGGGACGTTCGAATCGACCTCTACTAACTTGCGTGCAAGCCGCAACGTTTCGATATTCGCTGCGATCGTCTCAGCGATCTTCTTGCGGTTTCGAATCTCTGGATCCTCTTGGATCTTATCAACTGCGGCGATGACACCTTCTGCAGAGCCGTATTTCTGAATGAGCTGTGTTGCGGTCTTAGGCCCCACACCATCGACCCCGGGAACGTTGTCAGAGGAGTCGCCGGTGAGTGCGAGGATCTCAGTAACCTTATCGGGACCCACGCCGAACTTCTCGGTAACCTCAGGGATGCTGTAGCGCTGGTCCTTCATGGTGTCCCAGATCTGCACGCTATCAGTGACGAGCTGCATCAGATCCTTGTCGCCCGAGACGATCACAACAGGGTGGCCACCGGCCACGAGCTTTGAGGTTAACGTTGCGATGATGTCGTCTGCCTCGTATCCAGGGCACTCAAGCACTGGGAGTCCGAGCGCCTTTGAGAGCTCCCGGAAGTAGGGCATCTGCTCTACGAGCTCAGGAGGACATTCAGTTCGGTTTGCTTTGTATTCAGGGTAGAGATCGTTTCGGAATGTTTTTCTTCCTGCGTCGAAGACGATGGCGACCTTTGATGAGTTCGCCTGCGCAACGGTCTTGAGGATCATCTTCAAGAAACCGTAGAGAGCGTTGGTGGGGAAGCCGCTCTTGGTGCTCAAGCGTTGAATGGCGTAGAAGGCGCGGAAGATGTAGCCGGAGCCGTCGATTAGGTAGGTCACGTCGTGCTGGTTTTGCATGGCGGAAGGTTACGAGCCTATACCCCCGGCGTCAACAGGGGAGGGCCAGGGAGGGCAAGGGAGGGCGAGCGTGTCGCTCGCCGTTCGTTTCGCTAAAGGAAAGCGCCATCGGCCGCAGGCTGTATTCGTTCCCGTCGCGACCGGCGGGCGACACGCCCGCCCTCCCATTGTTGCGCGAGGCAACATTCGCCTTCGGCCGTAGGCGCTATTTGTTTGCGATGCGAACAACGAGATTGCCCCTCGTGATTCTGATTTTACAGGGGAGGGCGAGGCAACATTCGCCTTCGGCCGTAGGCGCTATTTGTTTGCAATGCGAACAACGAGATTGCCCCTCGTGATTCTGATTTTACAGGGGAGGGCGAGCGTGTCGCTCGCCGTTCGTTTCGTTAAAGGAAAGGGCCATCGGCCGCAGGCTGTATTCGTTCCGCTTGCGACCGGCGGGCGACACGCCCGCCCTCCCATTGTAGGCGCTATTCATTTCAAGGATACAAAAAAGGGCGTGAAACCTTCGGTTTCACGCCCGGAGTCATATGGTCGGAGAAAAGAAACAATGACAGATCTGATGGTTGAGGACGGCTCCTATGGCACTACGCGATAAAGGGGAGGTTGATCCCAAGCCGCGCGTTAAGTGCCTTGCGGAGACGATTCTGCACGTCAACTGGTAGTGGGTGCTCAGGCTCGCGCAGCTCTGCGGCGCTCTGAATTACGTGTTTGTACGAAGCGTAGAACGCGGCGCACTCGGGGCACTCATCAAGATGGTTCTCAACGGCTGCGTGCTGCTCAATGGGAAGCTCTCTGTCGACGAAGTCGCCAAGGTGCGCGATTACGTCTTTGCAATCATGGAACTGAAACATGGAGATCTGATTTTCGAAGTTGATGTTCTTATCGTTCATAGGTCCGGCCCTCAAAAAGTTGTAGTTCAGTTGTCGTGACTCCTGCGCCAAGAGGCTTAACTTCAAACCCTGCAACCAACCTGCTTGTTCGACCCACTGACCTCATACCTTGGATACTGCGGGGAACTACCCTGCGAACCTACCTGATAACCTGCTCTCGTGAACGGCTACACGACTTTCTCCTTCATAGGATTCCGGTCTAGGGAAAAAGGATGCAAATCTGTTACAAATTTTTCGAAAAATCGTTACAAGGCGCGCAAGTACCAGATATTGCGGACTTTTTATGCTACAAATTTGTAGCCAACCCCATGAACTGTGAGGATATGACGGGGCTCGTCGATGTCGGCCTCGATCTTTTGGCGCAGCCGGGCGATGTGGTTATCAACGGTTCGGGTGGTTGGGTAGGAGTTATAGCCCCACACCTGGTCGAGCAGCTCGTCCCGGGTAACTACGTTCCCCTGTTTTGAGATGAGGTAGCGCAGAAGCCTATATTCCCGGGCGGAGAGCTCGATAGGGTCATCGTTTCGGTGGGCCCGGTATGCCTTAAAATCAACCACGACATCCGCAAACTGGATCTGGTCGACATTAGCGGTACGTTGAATGCGCCTTAGGAGGGCCTTTGCGCGGGCAACAAGTTCAAGCATTCCGAAGGGTTTGGCTAGGTAATCGTCCGCACCGAGGTCAAGTCCAAGCACCTTGTCAGTCTCGCTGCTGCGGGCTGTAAGAAGAATGAGGGGGGTAGAGATGCCGGCAATCCGAAGCTCACGACAGGTCTGCAACCCGTCTTTCTTCGGCATCATCACGTCCATGATGATAAGATCGGGTTTTTGTTCAGTAATTAGCTTTAAGCCCTGCTCGCCGTCGGCGGCCGTCATGACCTGAAAGCCCTCAAGCTCTAGGTTCATCGCCACGCTTTTGCGGATGACGTCTTCGTCCTCGATTACTGCTACCGTGAAGCCGTCTCCCCGCATTTCGTCCCTGACCCGCTGTGAACTATTCCCCGAAAGGCTGTTTTTTGGAGTATACCCAGAAAGTGGCGCCGATCATATAGGGCATCGCCTTGCTTTTCGCGCCTCTTCTCTGTATCTTCCCTGCTCTGCTGTGTGCACTCTAGTACTTTCAGGCGTTTACCGCCAAGAGGGAATCTCCCGGAAGAGGTGAAAATCTTCAAAGGACCGGGCTAGTTGCGCAAGGTAAGCGAGTCGCAGAAGTGAGTAGCAGTGGCGGCGACAAAAGGTGTTTTTATGGCAACGAAGCAAAAGTCTACAACAAAGACAGAAACAGCGGCAGCAGAGCCTCAGGCTTTTGCTGTAGTTCGTACGTGCGGTAAGCAGTACCGAGTGGTTGCAGGGACGAAGATCTCGATCGACCAACAGGAAGGAAATCCGGGTGATACAATTACCTTTTCGGATGTTTTGATGGCGGGGAAGACCGGTGGTTCTGATGTTAAGATCCTCTCGGGAAGCGAGAAGTCTCTCGGCGTAACTGTTACAGGACGCCTCCTCAATCACAAGCGTGACAAGAAGGTCATTATCTTCAAGAAGCGCAAGAACGGTGGATATACGAAGAAGCAGGGACATCGCCAAGACAAGAGCGAGATCCTTATTGAGTCAGTTTCTCTGTAATAGCAGCGGATTTGATTTAGTCTAAAGGTGATTCAATGGCACATAAAAAAGCGGTAGGAAGTACCAGAAACGGACGAGATAGCCAGGGCAAGCGTCTCGGAGTTAAGAAGTTCGGCGGTGAAGTTGTTCGCGCTGGTAATATCTTGGTTCGTCAACGTGGTAGCACATACCACGCCGGTGACAACGTTGGCACGGGACGTGATTTCACATTGTTTGCGCTCGTTGATGGCGTAGTTGAGTTCAAGCAGGGACTGCGTCAGACGATAAATATCCGACCGGTAGCGTAAGCACGAACGTACGTTTGGTGCTAATCAAGGAGTGCGGCCCGTAAAGCCCCACTCCTTTTTTGTTGCACCAGAGTGGTTCCGAGATTCGTAAAGAGAGAGTCATGAAGTTTATTGATGAGGCAGCGATAGAGGTTCGAGCGGGGCACGGTGGTCCCGGTGCGCGCCATTTTCGGCGTGAAAAGTTTGTTCCGTTGGGTGGCCCTGATGGTGGCAACGGTGGGCGCGGCGGTTCTGTTATTCTCGTTGCTGATAAGAACGTACACACCCTCTTGGATTTCAAGTTTCAAGCCGTGTGGGAGGCCAAGAGCGGAGAAGCTGGAGGTGGTGCGCGAAGAGATGGTCGTGCGGGCGACGACATTCGGATTCACCTCCCAGTTGGAACACAGGTGTATGTGTGCGAGCTAGAATCGAAGGAGGCTGGTGAGCTAGTTGTTGATCTTGATGTCGACGGCCGTGAGTTTGTGCTTGCAAAGGGCGGTCGTGGCGGCAAGGGGAATGCATTTTTCAAGACCTCGACGAATCAGGCACCGGAACATGCGCAGCCGGGAGAGGAAGGCGAGGCAGGGTTCTATCTTCTCTCGCTGAAACTGGTGGCCGATGTTGGCTTAGTCGGTTTTCCAAATGCTGGAAAGTCGACGTTGATCTCGCGTATCTCAGCGGCGCGACCCAAGATTGCTGATTATCCTTTTACAACCCTTGTTCCGAATCTTGGTGTGGTGCAAGCAAAAGGTAATCGCAGCTTCGTAGTAGCGGATATCCCTGGTCTTATCCCGGGAGCGAGCGAAGGAAAGGGGCTCGGCATTCGGTTTCTTAAACACGTGGAGCGCACCAAGGTAATCGCGCATCTCCTAGATCTTACGCAGCTCACCGAAAGTGGCGAGGAAGCAGATCTTGAGGAGCTCTTTGATTGCATCAATACAGAGCTGAAGAACTTCTCCGAGGAGGTTGCGGCTCGCGAGCAGATCGTGGTGCTTTCAAAGGCTGACTCTGTTTCGTCTCCAGAGCGAGTTGCTGATTTTACAGCCCAATTCAAAAAGCGCGGATACACAGTGTGTGTAATTTCGAGCGTTACCGGGGCGGGGATCACAGAATTGATTGAGGAGTTGGCTCGGCGGGTGTTTGTTCGGTAATACCCCTTACGGCCTCATGATCGTGCGTGACGCTCCATGCCATGAATGGAGCGCGAGATAGTCAAGAGAGTTGTAGGTTCTCTCTCCACTCAAAGAACAGCACATAATCGGAAGGATCACGCCGCGGTAGAACTACCCTGTTCTGATTTTTCTTCAGGATGCGACTCCGCCGGATCAATCACGAACATCGGAAGGTTTGCCCGAAAGAGGTTTCGCAAGAAGTACTCGCCGTAGACTCCAAGTAGCATTGATTGAACTCCTCCGAAGAAGACAACAAGCGCAACAATACTCGTCCACCCGGGGATTACTTTGCCCATGAAGAAGGCGGCGATAGCAAATACGAATAGCACACTCCCTAGGATAAGAGCAGAGAGCCCGATGTAGAACGCAAGCCGAATTGGAAAATCTGAAAAGCGAACGAGGCTGCTCAGAGCCAGTGAAAGCATCTTTCGGAGCGTAAAGCGCGAGCGTCGTCCCTCAATGACATCCTGGTCATATCGTACTACGGGGGCTTCAGGAATCAGCCAACTTGCGAAAGCCCGGGTCGACCCGCAGGTGTTGAGGAAGGGCCGAACACCATGTAAAAGTTTGCCGTCCCATAACTTGTAGTCTGCCATACCGGAACGGATCTCAAGTCGACCGAGCCAACGCAGTAAGGAGTAGTACAGATTACTCGACGCTCCCTTGAATCGTGAAAGCCGTGGATCGGGATTGCGGCTCGTGTGGACGAGTAGCGCTCCCTTGCGCCAGTGTGCTACCAGGTTCGGAATTAACTCCATCGGGTGTTCGCCATCAGCGTCCATCGTGATTACGAATGCCGCACGGCGAGCGACTGCTGTGCGCAGTCCTGCAAGCAGCGCCGCTTGATGGCCGAAATTCCGAATGAGAGAGAGGGGCTCAATCTTAACCAGTGGAGAGCTAATCTCTTTGGAGGCCTCTTCAAGTCGAAGAGCAGTTTCATC
>JBIJBZ010000245.1:0-3809 GCA_044344945.1 Bdellovibrionota bacterium
ACCATCGTTTACAACTATCAGACGCCACGCAAGCCCAGCCAACGAATCCTCGGAGTGCGTCTCTAAGAAGGAAACCATCCTGCTGAGAAATGCCTTAATGCCCTCCGCCTCATTGAAGGCAGGCATCACGATACATGCTTTGTAACTAGGCCCTGTCATGGCTTTGTACTCCGAGAGGCGATCACAAGTTGGGTATCAAATGTATTGAGGTAGATCGGTAGCTCTCGCACGGTCTTAGGCAGCTGTGATGTGAGGGGAAGCCTGACCACCTTTAGGTATTCAGCAAGGGGTCGGTACGAGCCAAAGCTTGCAAGGTACGAGATGGTAAATCCACGAGACTGAAAGTATCTCTGGAATGACTTCCGTGTTGGATAGTTCAGATGAGTTGGTGGATGGTACTGTCTCCACTTCGGGCCGCGCATCTGTGGCACGAAAGCTCCAAAATCAACCGTTGAAATGGCAACCGTTGCATCTGGTTCCGCCGATTCGATGAGGGAATCGAAGATTGCAACCGGGTCTTCAAGGTGTTCCCAGACATCCCAGGCAACTATCAGATTCGGGCGAAATTCTGAGATCTCTTGTTGAGCTGTCGGGGTCAGAGGGGATATGACGCGAATTCCACGGCTGATTGCTTCTTGACGAGCGTACTCGGAGACTTCAAGACCGAGATAGCGCTCCATTTGAATTTTCGGGTAACGGATCAGTGCCTGATAGAACTCGCCCGTAGCAGCGCCTACTTCGATGACCCGCAGGTGTTCCGGAAGGTGGGAGTGCGCGCGAAGCAGATCAATCTTCTTTCTGAAGTTCCTTCTGTGGGAGGGCGCATAGCTGTCATAGTTCACGTACTCCTCTCCATGAAAATAACTTCGAGAGTATATCTCTTCAAGTGGAGCTGCGCTCTGTTTAATAAACTCAAGTGCCCCGCATTCACAACACTGCCGCACTTGGTTGTTAAAATCCTGGCGTAGTGACGCATCGCAATCGTAGCCGCAGTTTGTGCATCGGTATGGGGTGCATGACTGGTCTGACTGAGTGCAGAGTTGTTGGGATAGTAAAACCATACAGGTAGCTGGTTGCCCTTAGGGAGATCCTTAGGGCCGAATATTCTCCTTATGAGGTCATATAGTTAGAGGTGTCTTGACACAAGAATGATTCCTCAAAGGTGGTCCGACGATGTAATCAACCAACGGCTGTCTCGGGGGGACTCTCGCGGCCGATGGAAGTCGACCTCCCCCGAGGCGGACCCATCGCAGTAAACCACTGGTTTGCTGCGGGCCAGATCTTTGACCAGCCTCTCATCTCAGGCAAGGCATCCTACTAGAGCGAATAGTGTTATGAGTGTAGGGGGTTGACACCAGGCACTCAATCAACTGAGCTGCGCAGGGGCCATCGTTACATGCTGAGCCAATAGTTTTTTACGTCATTTCATGAATAGGGCATCATCTCGTCTCTTCCTCTTCTCCGGAATAACCGCGTTCATGCTGGCAGTGGCCTTCTGGGTGTTGCGCGGCGAGTGTATCGGTGCTGAGACGGTTGGGGCAGAGTGCTTGACCTCGGCCGCAGCCCCGATCAATGCCATCCGGGAGCCCGCTTCACAATTCTTGAATTGGGTAACAGTCGAGAGCTACTTCGATTACTCCATAGCCGTAGCGCTAGGCTGCTTGGGATTACTAACGCTGATGGTGTTGGTGGCCGGTGGATTAAGTGGTTGGTCATTTCTGTACGTGGCAACTATCGCTCTGGCACTATGCGGTGAATTAGAGGCGCTTCGGGGTAAACCGTATCCTACCCTCTGGTATCAGCTCGCAGCCCTGTGTACTGCGGTGCTGGGCTTCGTCCTCATGGTGAAGCGTGAGAGGGTGGTGGTTACAGAAAAATGGATCGCTCCCGGTCGCTATCAGGTCTTGCCGCGGTTCCTTGAGGTCGTGAGTGTCGGTCTCCTCTTGGTAATCATGGTGGTAATGAGGTTCTATGCCCTCAATACAGTGCCTGCAACCTGGGATGCTGAAACCTGTCCACACCGCTCGATCGCAGCCTCGTGGTCGATGATTATTGAGCAGGAACTCGGTGCATACGTTCAGCAATCCTCTGGCATGATGTGGGTTGTTCTCCATAAATTGTTCACTGGCTTGAAAGATCCGCTTCTATTTTTTCTTGATCAACGAATTCTCGGCGCTGGTGTCAGTTTTGTTGCTCTCTGGACCGTCTACTTTCTTGTGCGGTTCCTGCGTGGCCCTTTTGCCGCCACTCTTGCTTTGATTGTGTATGGATTTGGCCCTCTTGATCTTGAGTGGGCTCATTTGCCTACCTTGCACCACGTCCCCGTAGTGGTCGGACTCTTACTTACCTGGGCAGCATTTGCGGCGTTTAATCGTAAAACGTGGAAGGCGTTCTTTGCCCTTGCGCTGCTGATAGTCTCAACAAAGTTTGTATATCCATCGGCAAAGCTCCTCGCTCTCGGGCCATGTTTGGGGGTATGCGGAGCAATTCTATGGGATCGGCGTGAGTGGTTTGGTCATAAAAGAAAGCTCAGCCTGGTCCTTCTCGGAGGAGCTCTGTTCGCTGTTATTCGCTCCATCATGTTTATGATCTGGAATCAGAGATGGGAGCTTGTTACTCCAGTGCCGATGGTGCAATCAGTCCAGGCAGGAGAATCCGTATTTGAAACTGCCAAGTTAGCCGCCTGGCAGGCCTTTGGGTACTTATACGAGATCTTTTATCGCCCGTTTTCGCCTACACATTGGACGGTACATGCCACTATTGAGCCGCTTCGCTCGATGCCTTCGATCTGCATAGTGTTTGCTACGTTGGCGTTGGTTCGCCTCCTATTTCTGGTTCGTAACATGAATGCTCTGATCTGCATTGGGCTTCTGATCGGAGGACTCATTCCAGGTATCGTGACGGGGATGGCCGAGCGGCGCGCAGCATTCAGTTTGGTGTTCCTAACGCTCCTAGCCGTGATCGAGATAGCATGGTTCCTAGACATTATTGTGGGACGCAAGCTGCCGCGCCTAGCGAAGATCGTCAAGGGGTCTCTTCTCGTAACGATTGGCGTAGCGCTGTTGTCTTTGCAAACGGAAGGGTATTTCTCATCACATATACGGCATCGTGCCATACCATCGCAGATTCTCTACTCCAAGACCGTCCGTCCTATGCTTCGACCCGATACTTTGGTTGTGTACCTGGCCGAGGAAACGCGGTGCGAATTCTTCTACGGAATATACGATCACCTCGTGAACGCAAATGGTCGGATCGGCTTTGCAACGGCTGACGATGCGAACAAGAGTCCTGCGGGGATGATCCAGAGTCCAGAGCCGACTCTCAATTCATGGTATTACACGATGACGGATTTGGAGGCTCAGGTGAAGACGCTTCAAGTAAGGAGTGACTGGCCTCGCGTGCTGTATGTGTTCCAGGACATTCCCTCTCGTGACGAGTGGAAAAATGCGCTGATTGCACGTTATCCAAATGGTAAGGGGACCCAATTCCCGTTATCCGACCACTATAGGCAGACGCTTTTCGTCTTTGATACGGCCCCTTGATAGAGCCGGGTTTCCTTGTTTTTTATTCAAAGTATCGATCGGTAACGAAGTACTCTAGCCCGCATATTTCATGAAGCCTGCTACTGAGAGCGCCGATAATGGTGCTTTTTCGGTCCCAAAGACTATCTCAGACCGGAAGGTATCTCGATACAATTCCGCCCTGACAATAGGTATCTCGATACGATTCCGCCCTGCAGATACTTAGTTGAATTCGCCCTTCGGGCCCGAACAATCACCACTCTCGGCGCTCTCGCGACGCAGTTTCAT
>JBIJBZ010000162.1:0-7751 GCA_044344945.1 Bdellovibrionota bacterium
TCTCAGAGGATACGCTTCCGGTTTTTTCGTTGGCTCCGCCTTGTTTCGTCAAAACTCTCAAAATGCTCACTACGGAACCTTTTTTCACCACCCTGCTAAGCTGCCGAGCAGAGGCGAAAAAACCGGCTTCCAGACCATTACAAAAATTTAACAAAAAAAATGAGCCCTGAGCACGAGCCGAGCATCGTAAGAGAGAACGCTATAGCGTATCGGTTTTTAGAAGCAAAGGAGTGCTTCTATGGTTTTGGCACAAGGTTGTGGCAAGGGCGAAAGCCTGGGCCGAAAGGTCTTTGCTTTCAGCGTGGTGGTCCCGTGGCTGATAGCCTCGGCAGCGTCCGCGCAAAATCTAACACCGTATCGAGCTCAGCTTTCTCTTGAGCGGGTGTACGAAATCAAGAACAACAGCTCTGGTACTAAGGATGTCGAACACATCCATCCGGTGCGCGTCCACGGGCGAGTTCGAGGACTGGGATTTGTTGATGCCAGGTTCAACGTTAAACGCAATAAAATGTGGACTTCGACGGTCCGAAGAGACGGTAGAGAAACGAGGGACGCGGTTTCTCCGGTTCTCCTGCAGGGGTCCTTGGCGGTAGGTGGGGCGTGGAAGCGATCGGGGGCGCGAATAATGCCCAGTGCCGCTTCGATAATCGGTAATACGTTGAAGGTTACCTTTCCGGGCCGTGCGAAAGGGAGTAGGTCTAAACGTCAGAGGGTGTACACCATTAGGATGACCCTCAATGGCTCGATCATAGTAAGTGCCAGCATCTCCAGCATTCCCCGCTCAGCAGGGCGAAGGGGCGGGTGTGGTGCGGCGGTTGGTGCGGCACCGCTGAGCGAGAGCGTCGTTCCAGATTACGTATCTGCGGCGAGCGTTGATAAGGGGACTGAAATTATCCCTCCGATCGCTAATGAGGGCGAGCCGACGGGGCAGGTATTAACGAAAGTGGTTACCATCAGCACTGATGCAGATCCCGAGTGGTTTCAAAGGTACGGCGAGCGGAGTAATGCTGTAATCGCAAGTATCATCAACACGGCCGAGGCGGTGTATAATCGCCAGCTCGGAATAAGGTTTCGCATTGTGCGTCAGCACGTGTATTCGGATGTATCCCCGTATACGATGTCCGACTCTGGGCGGTTGCTCTCCACGTTTACGCGAAACCCCGATAATGCTACCAATCTTTCGAACAATCCCTCGACCTTCAATCAGGAGGTCGATCTTCGACACCTCTTTACCGGCAAGGATATGGATGGATCGGTCATCGGAATCGCGTATATCGGAGTTGTGTGTGCTGTCCCGAGTCTGGCATACGGTATCACGCAGGCTTATATGGAGATTGCTGACCCCGGGATATTCGCGCATGAGCTCGGGCATAATTTCGGGGCTAACCACGATACATCTGACACCGCAGGCCTCATGTATCCAAGTATCTCTATCCCTCCAGCACAGAAGTTCTCTGACGCCAGCATGAACGAGATAAACGGGCATCTGTCCAAGTATGGCTCATGCATCTCGTTCGAGTACATGACTCCGCGTGTTGATAGCAATCCGCCGAGCTCTCCAACTCCTTATCCTAACGACCCTGGCATCTCGTCAGCTTCGTTGAAGTTAAGAAAGTCTAGGGCCGGGACGCAGCAACGTCCCCTGGTTCGACTCTCTGGAAAACTAGTTTCGTCTATCCAGGAACCAATCTCTGCGGTCGGCGTTCGCTTGATGGTGGCTGGGGAATTGGTGGGTAAATCGGTGACCTCCAGCTCCGGTCAGTTTGAGTTCTTCGTGAAGATGGAGATCCCAAGGAGGAAAAGGGTGTATGTGTATGTGGAGACCGAAGGGGGGGAGGTTTTCTCGAATTTCATCTGGTTAGGCAGGACCTCATCTCCTCAGGTTCGCGCGTCTCGCAGGTCTGGCAACTCACACGCGTAGAAAAGTGCCGAATTCGGAGACGAATGTGCGAGATATCCGTCCGCTCTATGGTATGATATACGATAGTTGCATTGGGCCTATGCAACTTCGGCGTAAAGGAGATCAACATGTCAGAGCAGTACGGAAAACTTGAAGAGGGACTCCTACAGGCGATGAGGGCTATCGATAATCAGGTGGCGCGAGCGATGCAGCGTACCCCAGCCGAGAGGGAGCTCCAGGGGGTTCAAAAGTGGGAGCCGTATGAGACTCGCGTTGAGCACATTGCCGCATTCATCCTCAATGAGTTGGGGGCTGAGACCATCACCCTTGATGCCATGATTGTGTTGGCTCAATCATTTACAAAGGCGTTACGACTCGTCACGCATGACCTTGGAGTAGAAGGGCTCGGTACAGTTCGAGCGTCATACTGCTTGGACGCGATGGAGAAGATCGAGCAGGACGCGCAACGAGTGAAGCGTGAGCTGGGTGTGGAAGAGCCGATGTAAGGACTCTTTCCGTCATCCCAACTGTCGGACGCAACACATTTTCAACCGTAGCAGACGCAAACCCTGGTCATATGCGGCGCAGCCGTGTCACGGTCTATTGGGGCCGATGAAGATTCTTCACTGCATTACTGGCTTATCGGGAGATGGCGCTCAGGGTATGTTGTTGCGGTTGGCGCGGAGCTTGCGTTCGCTCGGTCTGCGGCAAGAGGTTGTCAACCTAGGACCACGAAGCGAGTTGGTTCCCGCGTTTGAGGATGCTGACATCCCCGTCCACTCTCTGGCCATGAATAGCGGGCTTCTGCACGCATATTCAGGAGTTCGCCAGCTCCGTCGCATAATATCCCGATTTAAACCCGAGGTAATCCAGGGCTGGATGTATCACGCCAATCTTATGTTGTTGGCGACACAGGGGCGAGGGCGGCGTCGACTGCCCCTGCTGTGGAACATTCGGCGGGGTCTCGATGATTATCGAGAGTTGAGCGGAAAGACCCGTTTTTTGATTCATATGAGCGCGGGTGTTTCGTCGGCTGCGGCACGAATCCTTTACTGTTCAACGGAGAGTCGGGCGCAGCACGAACAGCTCGGGTTCTCTAAGGAGGCAGGAGTGGTAGTCGAGAACGGCTATGATACTGACCGATTCAAACCATCGCATACACAAGGCAGAGAGTTTCGTCGTGAAAACAGGATACCAAGTGATCAGATCGTGGTCGGGATCGTCGGGAGGTTCGACAAGGCCAAGGGGCATGAATTTCTCTTTCACGCTTTTGCCGAGATCTCAAAACGGTTTCCAACTACAACGCTGCTGTGTGTAGGGCGGGGTATGGAATGGAGCAATTCCGAGCTCGTGAAAATAATTGAGCCGCGGGTGAAGCGGAACCAGGTGGTGCTCTTGGGTGAACAGTCCCAGCCAGAGCGGATTTATCCAGCCATGGATCTGTATTGTTCGTCCTCTATCGGAGAGGGATTCCCGAATGCGGTTTCAGAGGCGATGGCGTGTGGTGTGCCGTGTGTGGTTACTGATACTGGGGCTTCCCGGCATGTGGTTGATGATTCCGGAATTGTTGTTCCTACGCGGAGTAGTGCGGCGTTATCAGTAGCGTTGACGCGCATGATCGAGTGTGGTGCCACCAAACGTGCATCGATGGGGGCGCGGGCGCGGGCGCGAATAGAGCGTCATTTTTCGCTAGAGGCGGTGTCGGCACGTTACGCACGACTTTATATTGAGAGCGCAACAACTACCTCTGTGCTCTAAACGGCCGCCGACTCACGGATGCTTTCCTTGTTGTTTCAGATGTTTATGCTAAATTTAGGGGCTACCGCAACTCTTCGTTGACCGGCATTGTAACCGACTGATAATCTGCAAATGGATCTGGTTACCGCTCCGGGACCCTTACCGGTGTTTGTTGATTGCCTTCTCAGGGTGTTAGTAGTGGGCAGCAGTGGGCGCTATCGTCACTGAGTTCCTGCGGCTTATCAGAAGTGAATGTGCCGTGGAGGACAAATGTCAAACAATAAACTGTACGTAGGAAACTTGCCGTTCTCTCTTGGAGATGCGGAGTTGTCTAACTTATTCGCTCCAGCGGGGACCGTTTCGTCCGCACGAGTGGTGCTCGATCCAGCAACTGGTCGCAAGAGAGGTTTCGGGTTTGTAGAGATGTCCTCCCCTGAAGAGGCTGAGGCCGCAGTAGAGATGCTCAACGGCAAAGAGGTAGAAGGACGCACCATCGTTGTAGACATCGCGCGAGAGCGTGCACCCCGAGAGGGCGGTGGTGGTCACCGTGGTGGTGGAAACCGTCGACATGGCGGTGGCGGTGGATATGGCGGAAGACGGTAGCTCTCCCGTTCTCACAAATTTAATCCAGTCGTAGGGCGTCGATTAGCGCTTGTCTCATGGCCTTAAATGCGCCGATGGTGCGTGCGTCGCCCATAAGAGAGGTTCCCTCTGGCACCTCCAGGTACAGCACGCCGATCTTTCGCATTTCTCCCAGCGACCCGTACATACCAGTCAGAGGTTCCGTGCTTTTGCTATCTGGTCTCTCAATCACAGGTTGTGAGCAGGCAAGAGCTGTAGCCGCATAGTCGACTTCAAAGGCTGATTCGCCGCGGCCTCCTAAGACGCCGAGAGACGGATCTGCGTCTTCAGCGGCCATTCCGTTTCGACGCAGTGCGACCTGTTGCACGGGTCGTAGCTTGACCGTGCCGAATACGGTGCGAGGCATAAGAGCAAATGTAGAGGGATCAACCACAAAGACGCATCCACCAGTGAAGCCGGCTTCGGGAATCACACCGCGGAAGAGGTGTTCGAGAACCTGGCCGAGTGCGTTGGTCCCGGACATCTCCGCATATAAATTTCTCAGCGCTCGTTGTACCTGCGGGGAGCAGTATTGCAAGTAGCGGTTCTTGAGTGCGGATTGCGCCTTCTTATAGTGGGTAACTTTCTTCTCGGGGTTAAAATCCTGCAGGTTCTGGAACGAGGCAGCCAACGTGTTTTGATACTCCCGTGAATGCTCAATAGCGCGGTTTCTAATAAGGTCGATTCCCTCTGCGCCGACCGTCTTCTGCAGGTATGCATTAGCGAGCTTCCAATCGTTCTCCGCGGATGGGTACGTTCCAGGGTTTTCTGCTCGCGCAAGAGCCTCGCCCACCTCGCAAAGCCTATCGTATGTAGCCCACGTCTCTTCAAAGGCATTCGAATGAGACTCTTGCTCAGTGGAGGGCCGGAGAACCCGCATAGCAAGAAGTGACGGCGAGAATCCAAGTTCAAGTGTCAACTCTTCGTCCAAAGAACGCGTTGGTGTGAGATTTTTTACCACTCGAGAATAGAGGCTAGGGTAGTTCCATGCGATCAAATTAAGGCCGATCTCTCGAACTACTCCGCGGCAAAATCCTGTTTCGGGATCCAAGTTGTGTTGCTCGCTTAAAACTTCAGCCGTAGATGCGATAATAGCCGTTTCGCGAAGTCTCTCCGCCTGAAACGGTTCAATCGACTGCAGCAGGTGGCTCGACGGGAGAATCTGATCATCAGATATGATTGCTCTGATTCGGTCCGAGCCCGCCCATCGTAACAGCTCTGCAGGATTGCTCGACGTTTCGGCTGGTACATTTTCTGCTAAAGCGACGGGAGCGAGCTCTTTCACTAAGAATGTGAAAAGTGCAAAATCTTTTTTCAGGGCATCAAGCAGTTTGTCTAAACTGGCGTCGAACTCCCCATTCTCAAAGCGCTCGCGAATCTCACTAAGGACAGTTAGATTTATCGGAAACCAGAAGGTGGTGACGTGCTTGGTAGCCTTGTCGAGGCGCCGGTCCGAGACTGTGGGTGTTGTCGTAGTCTTCTTCATCAGAGGTCGCTGAGCATTGCAGAACTGGCGAACAAACTTCTTTTTCTGGAGCCCTTAAAAGGTCTCGACAGATTACGGGCGAAACTTAATAGTTTATCGCAGGAAATGGTTTCGCCCTAAGTGCTTAATTTGCAAGGCTTTTGTTATTGTCCTTCTCGTGGTCGCCGGGGGGAGGTACCAGCCACTCAGAGGGCAAGGCCAGTAATCGAATGGGATCGACGTTGCTCATGCAGGATGCGATGAGTAGCCATGAGTTCGGATTAGTTGAAACGGGCCCCTTCATTCAGCCAAAATGTTCAGAGTCTGTGCGACTCCGAAGATTAGTTATATACAGATGCCGGTCGTTGTTTTAGAAAGGAAACACGCAAGGCGCCCCTTGTGTGTCAGACAACGTACATTGATCTCATGCGGCACTCGATCCAAAATTCTAGCGGCAAGGCACCTCGTCGAGATCAGATTCTTCGAATTGCAGATTCGTGTTTTGAAATGTTCAGTATCAAGGAGCTTCGGCGTCCTCAAAGTATTATTCAAGAGGTCGCTGTCTCGTTCTCCGACTCGACCGAAGCTGAGGTTGTCGAAGCGATTTCATTAGCACTTGCGTGGCGGCGAATGCTGCAAGGGTCCGCCCGTTTCGTCCACTAACTGAGACCGTGTATGGGAATTGGGGGGAGTGTCCCCAAAGTTGGCTCCTCACCCGTAAGGGATCCGATGAATTCAAAGAAGGTTAAAAAGCGACCCCTCCTTGAGCGCCTTGTGACTGACGGGCTTAGTCCATCGCGAGAGATTGCAGAGAGGCAGATATTGGCGGGTTTGATCAGGGTCGATGGAAGTGTCGTTGACAAAGTTGGTGCGCAGATCCCTGACTCAGCAATAGTGGAAATAACACAGCAACGCGAATATGTGGGGCGAGGCGCCTACAAACTTGAGGCGGCTCTTCAGGCGTTTTCGATCCCGGTATCTGGAGCTGTTTGTGCTGATGTCGGCGCGTGCACCGGCGGTTTCACCGAGGTGCTGTTGCGTCGCGGGGCTGCCAAGGTGTATGCGATTGATGTCGGGTATGGAAACCTCGATTGGAAGATTCGATCAGATTCGCGAGTCGTGGTGATGGAGCGCACCAATGCGCGGCACGTTGAGTCGTTAGGGGAAAACGTCTCAGTCGTGAGTATCGATGTTTCCTTCATTTCGCTTACCAAGATTCTTCCGGCAGTTGTGAAGTGGCTCGCGCCTACGGCGCATGTGGTCGCACTCGTAAAGCCGCAATTTGAGGCGCAGCGAGACGAGATCGAGGCGGGCGGTATTGTTACCGATCCATCGGTGCATACTCGTATCGTTGACGAGACAGCGATGTTCCTGCCGAGCTGTGGACTCACGTTCCGCGCAGTGATCCCTTCGCCCATTCTTGGAACAGAGGGAAACAAGGAGTTCCTCGTGTGGGCAGAAAAATCTCCCTCGTAAAGTAGGGCTTTTCCCCCAGTTTGCTTCGTTTCGCGGGCACGGTGTGGTCTGCCGCATGAGAATACCTGTTGTTCAAAAAGCCTTATTCCTCGTCTCTCTAGTGCTTTTCTCTGAGGTCGCACACGCATGTGATCTGTGTGCCCTCTATACGGCGATGCAGGTAGAGAGTCCGAGTAAAGGGGCCTTTCGACTGAGCGCCTCCGAACAGTACACCCTCCTCAATGGTCTCCAGAACGATGGGCACCACGTCGATAACACGGAAAATCAATAGGCTCATCGCGGAATCGAGTGGGTGCCAAATGACTGCTGATGGGGCATAACCCATTGTTTCCAGTGATGAATCACGTGTTTCGTGCTCGTAAACGTGAACGTGAACGTACCCGAAGAAGTGTGGTCACACGCCCTGAAGGCAAAGTTTAGAAAGCATGGCACCAATCCGTGTAAGCAAAAGCTTTCCGGTGCGATATTCGTCCGGGGAGAGGTGGTTAAGGGCGTTGAACAAATCAAAGAGGGCACCACACTCCATGACGGACCCTCGGCCTATTGAGACAT
>JBIJBZ010000163.1:0-7687 GCA_044344945.1 Bdellovibrionota bacterium
AGGATCTCTGATCCCGAGTCGCAGTTGCCTGTAGTAACAGCACAACCAAAGGTGGACTAAAAACTAGCCCGCATATTTTTGCTGAATATGCGGGCTTCTATTCGCGGAATCTTCTTGTGTCGGAGACGCAACTATCCCACCGAGCGAGTAACTCGTCTTTGAGCGCGGTCATGTACTCACCAGTTCTTTTAGCCGGCATTTTTCATGAAACTGCGTCGCAAGAGCGCCGAGAGTGGTGATTGTTCGGGCCCGAAGGGCGAATTCAACAAAGTCGGAATCGTATCGAGATACCTTTCGGTCTGAGATAGTCGTTTGGAACGAAAAAGCACCATTATCGGCGCTCGCAGTAGCAGGCTTCATGAAATATGGGGGTTAGTAGGCCACAGAGGCGCAGCTACGTACGCATAACCTTGATCGCTGTGTGAAGCTTGTGGTGAGGCGCGCTAAAAAAATAGCACTCGAACGAGAGACGACGAGCTCCGGGACAATCGGTGAATTTCAGGGAAGAGAGGAATATAGCGGGAACGTGAGAAACGAAAGCCCTCAAGACTCAGGCGGAGGGCCTCAAACCTCCTCCTGAGAACTGCAATCACACGCCTCGTGCAAGAGTAATGAGGCGCTTGATGTGCAGAGGTCGTACGCGGCCCCAAATATGGGTAGTGCCCTACTCACAAGTAATTGTTCCATCCACTTCCTTCATCCCAAACCGACAGATTGTGATAGATGTTGATGAGCGCACCTAGCTTGACATTCTCTCAATCAAGGCGTTCAAACGGGTTGTAGTTTGATGGGAGGGACTTTAATGCTACAAGGGAGGTATCAACGGTGATGTGTCGGGCAGAGAGTGCTGAAGGCTCCTTGCATCAGAATAGTGCACGTGAGGGGGTGTTTTCTGTCTTAGGATCGGTTGATCGGCTAATCTTCTTGTAGCGCTGTTATGAATCAAACTATCGTCGTAAAACCCGGAGATGATGGACTGCATACAGGGATAGATCCGTTCTCAACCCTGACCATCGCGGAGATCCCCGCACCAAAGGCAGGAGTTGACGTCCCGTGCGGTGGTGCGAACCCCGAGAATGGAGAAACAGCTTCAGGTCTGGATTCGATGGTGGAGAGCCTGATCAACGGCATGTTCAGGGGAGCCATCCCAGGCATTCCCAGCGCTTTCGCGGTTACCCGACTCGGGCCCCCAGCTAGCCCGTCAAACGATAGACATCCCCTGGATCGAGATATCGACCCGAACGATACGAGACCGGCCCTCGCAATTCACCCCGAGTGCAAGATCGACGTTACGCAGAGCAACGTGCATATAGACTTCAAACCGGCGGCGTGGTTCGACTTTCAAAAAGCTGTAAAGCATTTGCCCCGAGGATTTGGGCTGATACCGTCAAGAACGGTCGACATGAGCCCTGCACGCATCTGTAATTTCGTTCAGGGATTTGCCGTCGCACAGGACGTCAAGTGCACCGTGGCCCAGAATGGCGTTTCGCTGATTGAGATTAAACTGCCGTGGACCGCCATTAAGAAGCAAGAGGCCAGCCCCTTCTCGCTCAGGAGCCAGCGCGAGGCGATCCTGAGTATCGAAAGAGAGATCCATCGCCTCAAGGATGAACTGCCTGGTTCAATCAGTCTCAGGTTGGACGAGGAGACATCCACGGTCGATCTGGTTTTCTCTCCAATGGAGGTTGCTAATGGGACGTTGAAGGATGAGTTTGCCGAGTATATCGATGTCGCAGCGGCAACGATCGATTTCCTCAATCGCCTTACGCACACACCAACGCCGGAGCGAGATTTAGTCCTTGATTCCCCTCCGCTGCGAGAGGAGTCGGGCAGACCGAACCACTCGATTGACGTGAGCACGCTCGCGGTTAAGAGCCGCCCTAGCGACCGCCTAATAGACCTCGGTGGCAGTCAGAAGTTAAAGGATCAGCTTGAGGAGGTTATTCTTTACTTCAAAAATCCAGGGCATTTTGAGCGCTATGGTGTGACTAAACTTGGAAATGTCCTGCTGCACGGTCCAGCTGGCACGGGTAAGACCCTCTCCGCGCGGATACTTGCGGGCGAGCTCGACCTTCCGTTCTATGAGGTAAAGACCTCTGATCTCCTCTCGGCGTGGTATGGCGAATCAGAGAAAAACGTGCGAGCTATATTTGAGGGTGTTGAGACCCCGTGCGTAATATTTTTTGATGAGATGGACGCTCTCGGGCGAAATCGGGACCAGTCTGACTCGGTAACCAGCCGCGTCCTGAATGAGGTGCTGGCGCAGATGGATGGTTTAGGCTCGCGCAAAGGGATCTTGATCGTCGGCGCGACCAATAAGCTTGATATCTTGGATCCAGCTCTCACGAGGCCGGGCAGGTTTTCGCACAAGGTTTACGTCGCGCGCCCAGACCAAGAGGGAAGAGTTGAGATTTGCAAAATTCACCACCGAAAAGTAGCGAGTTCAGTCGTCGATCCGTCAATCATGATGGGGGAGATAGACTTTGACCAGATCTCCGACCTCACTGATAGCTTCGTAGGTGATGAGATACGAGAAGTCTTCGCTCGTGCTCAGATGACGGTTGCTCGTCGCAGGCTGATGAACCCAGACGATACTACCATGATAACCACAGAGCTTCTCTCTGAAGAGATCGCGAACTACCTCACGGAGCGCTCGAAGATCGATTCGGAGCGTCGGGAGATCGGCTTCTCAGAGATCGCCAAGATCAGAAGCCCCTCACCAAAACTGAGACGGATTGGTGACTGACACTCGCAGCGACCATACTGCCCCCTGTCCTATCCATGAGGAGGTCTGGCGCGGGTATATGCGCAACATCACCCCAGAACTGCATGTGCGGTGCCTCGCCAAGACAGCTGTTTCACGGCTTTGTACCAATTCGTGTATGCCGAAAAAATTCCTCTAAGGTTTTAGCCGCTCTGCGCCGACCTTTTTTAACGGGGCGCTCGGTGGGTATCGGCATATGCGCTGCCTGCACACAGGTTATGGGAGTGATCTTATGCAATTATCATCGGTTCCGCGCCTTTTCATAGCCGGAACTGGCCCTGGAGTGGGCAAATCACTTCTTGTGACTGGATTGATTCTTGCGCTTCGACGTAAGGGGCTAAGTGTTTCATGCATTGTAGTTGGGGAAGCTCTTCAGCAGTCGGTTATCTACCATAGACTTTTGCGTCGCTACTCGCGATGCCTGGATACTCGTCTACTTTCAGCAGAGCAGGTGTGTGCCGTGGTTGGGCAGGCGGGACGCGGCGCAGACATCGTTATAATCGACGGTACGCGTGGTCTCTATGATGGTGCAACTGATGGTAGCGCGGCGGTAGGAGATGCGGCGCTCGCTCGCATGCTCGGTGCGCCGGTGGTGCTCGTCGTTGATAGCCCGGCAATTAGTGCAAGTGTGGCGGCTTTGGTGCGGGGTTTTGTTACCTTTCCTGGTGCCCCGGTGTTTGAGGGAGTTGTTGCCAATCGACTTGAGGGGATCGATAGCGAAACTTCTTTTGATGCGCAGCAGGGGCTGCGCGATCTTGATGACCTGCTGCGAGTGTATGGGATGCCAGCGTGTCTCGGGTGTATCCCTCAGCTCTCCCTGAAAGGCGCGCTTCCATCCTCGCGCTGCATGCAGGAGGCGAATCATACGGCGATTCCGCTGCAGCTCTTAAATGACTTGGAGCAGCTAGTTCTTAGCCACGTGCGGGTCGACGACCTTGTCAACATTGCGGGGACTGCTGAACCGCTTCAGTTCGAAGATGCTCTACCGATAGTTGCGCGAGGTGAGTGTCGTATCGCGGTAGCAGATGATAGCTGTTTCGGTTTCTGTTTTCAGGACAACATTGATCTCTTGCGATTGTACGGCGCGGAGGTGGTGTCCTTCTCACCACTTGCTGATAGCGGACTGCCCCGGTCGATTGGAGGTATCTATATCCCGGGCGCATACCTAGCTGAGTACGCTCAGACGATCAGCTCCAACAAAAACATGCACCGAGCCCTGCGAGAATTTTGTGACGCGGGGGGCGTAATCTACTCGGAGGGAGCTGGTACAGCATTTCTCTGCAAAACGTTTAAGCCGCTCTCAGCCGAGCAGGTATACGAGGGAGTTGGGCTTATTCCAGCACATGCGGTGCAGCAACAAACAACCGGGCCGGGCGTTGTGGTGCGGGCATCAATTATTCAGGACTCGGTGCTGGGTATCGCCGGCTCACCGATCGCTGGCTTTGCAACCGACGAATGGCAGGTTAAGGGGCGTGAGATCGGTATTGCGGGCAAGATAGAGGACACCCTTCGTATCAACCGGCCAGACCATACATCGACGCAAGAGGGCTATTCGGTGTCCGGTCAATCGTGTAGCACCCTGCATTTTCTGCATTTTGGCTCCAATCCAGAGTTCGCTCGGTTCATGGTGCTAGCCGCCGCTACCCACCAAAAGACCGGGTACGGCGCTCCACGGGGTGGATGATGAACTTTTTGAGGAAACGGTGTACGCTTAGGCCCTCGCATGGCAACACACGTTTCTGGAAACATAAAAGGGCTAGCCCCCTCTGAACTTCGAGCAGTTGATAAGCTCTTTCAGCGTTCGGTGGATCCCACCGAGATCGTATCGCTTGATCTTGCGCGCGAGATGGTCTCGTTGGCGGAATCGCTGCGTCGTCGCGTTGGTGTGCTCATAAACCGTCAGGGGCGTATTCAAGAGGTGATACTCGGAACGAAAGAGATCCTCTACATCCCGGATCTCGGCCGATACCGTCTTGGCCGTGCACGACTCAGAAACCTGCGCTTGGTGTTTACCGATCTCTCGAAGGATAAGGAACACGCTGCTATACCCTCCGATGTCTACGCGGACCTTGAACGGTTACGTCTCGATATGGTGGTAAGTCTAAGAAGCGCTCCGAACCGCACCGCGATGTCGTATGCGTACCTTATTCCGGCGAGAGGAAGTGACAATGCCGCATCAGTCACCGAGACAGTTCGGGATCTGGGAGCGTTTGATTTTGACTTCTCTGATTTTATCGAGTCGGTTGAGCAGAGTCTCGCCGCAGAGGTTGTGCAGCTTGCCTCTGATGAGGTAGGTGCCGTGCTCGTCGGAGTGTATGACTCCAAGGATGTCGATACTGAGGCTTCGATGTTGGAGCTGCGTGAGTTAGCGCGAACGGCGGGTGTGAAAGTTGTTGATGAGATCGTTCAGAATCGGCGAATCGATCCAAAGACCTTTATCGGAAGCGGAAAACTTCAAGAACTCGTGCTGCGCTGTCTCCGTTCGGGTGCTGAAGTTCTCATATTTGATGCTGAGCTTAAACCGTCGCAGTGGCGTTCGATTACGAATTCAACCGAACTGAAGGTTATCGACCGCAGTATGCTCATCCTCGATATCTTCGCTCAACGAGCCCAGAGCGCAGATGGTCGACTACAGGTTGAGTTAGCGCAGTTGAAGTACAACCTTCCCCGTCTTGTTGAGAAAGATGCCGGACTCTCTCGCCTCTCTGGTGGAATCGGTGGACGAGGTCCCGGTGAGACCAAACTTGAACTCGGGCGTCGTCGTATCCGCGATCGTATCTCGGAGCTTGAGGGGCGTCTTGGAAAGGTTCGTGAATCGCGAGATTTTAGGCGGGGCAGACGGCGCGAGAATCAGCTCCAACTCGTTTCCATCGTGGGATACACCAATGTCGGAAAATCTACGCTCTTCAATTTGATGACAGGAAGTCAGGTGGTCGCAGAGAATAAACTCTTTGCAACCCTCGACCCAAGCCAGCGGCGCCTCTTTGTTCCGACAACATCAGTTGACGAGTCGTGTAGTATCGGTGGGCGCACCGTGATTTTGAGTGACACAGTGGGCTTCATCCGCAAGTTGCCTGCTGAATTAGAGAATGCGTTCCGAGCCACGCTTGAGGAGTTATATGATGCCTCGCTTCTCGTGCATGTTGTTGATGCAGCCGATCCTGATGTAATTGCGAAGTACAACGCCGTTCGAAATATCCTCAACCAGATGAGTCTCGGAGAGACTCCTGAACTAGTTGTGTGCAACAAGATCGACAAAGCAAGCCCCGATGTGGTTGCACCTCTGTTGCGGGAGTTGAATGGACTTGGTGTCTCGGCAGCCAAGAAGATCGGGATCGGTGTGTTGCTGGCGGAGATAGACCGACGCGTTCCGTATCCATTCAAAGCGCAAGCTGGATAGCCGGCCGCTCGGTGTGGGTGCTACGGACGATTTCGTCGATCTAAAGGCGAAATAATGACAACGCCTACCACACGGAATGAGGACCCGCGCCGGGCGGTGTGTGGGGATTCCCGTAGACAGCGTATCGTGCTGAGCGGGCCCAGCGGCCGAATTTCATAGTCACCACATGGAGGAGCCGTCCGTAGAGTGATGGTCGAAAGATGTAACAGTTCGTATGCGGACGAACTTTATCTGTCCACACGCTCTTCCAGGCAGCTTGAGGGCCTAAAAAATCTACCGTGTGAATTGCTGCGTTTGGTAGATCTGAAATGACGTGGTTCCAAAGAAGTTGTCCGGGCGAGAATTTAGCAAAGTTTTCGTCGTATGCGATCTTTGGCACAAAGTATCTTCCGCTCATCGCGAATCCAAGCTGCATCGCGATAGCCTTCGATCCAACCCGTAGGGTGTACGCTCTCAGGTTTCCCTGATGTGCGAGTTCGTGAGTAATCATTTCATAGAAGTGACGTGTCGATTGTTTGCAGGCGATAGCGCTGCCGTTAGATCCCTTCCAGCCCCGTAACTCCAAGGTCATGAAATCGGAGAGGACAGAAGTGGCCGACCCGGTCTCTACCTGAACTGATACGTCGCCGTGCCGGCTTAGCTGCTTTAACTTTCGAGAGAGTCTAGCTCGATAGCTTTTGTTGAGTGTCGGACAGTTTATAAATGGATCTTGGCCTTTTGGCGGAAGAGAGAGGTAAGGACTCCTGCGTGTGGGCCACACTCCGGTGAGGTATCCGTCGCGTTTAGCGAGCTTCATCATGGCGTACCAGGTGGCGCCTTCAGGTACATCAAGCACCTCGATAACCTGCCACGAAGGGTCGTGGTAAAGAGCCCTCCAGATCGCTTTGCACACGCTCTGGCCATCGAATCGATGCATGATGTCGTATCGACATGAGTGAATACCGGAGAGGCTGCGATAGGTACGGGCAGGAGCTCGTCCGAAGAAGGTATTCGTGCTGAGAAGGGGTGCGATCGCTGCGAGCTCGGTGTTGAGGTAGGCAGTTGCGAGTACAATGTCGCCTCGTGGCTCGAATGCGGTTGCATACGCATGAAACCACTCCGGTTGATAGAAAGGTTCGGCATACCGGTCTGAGTTCGTGAGTCGTTTCCAGCGAGGGATGAGCTGAGCTAGTTCCTCTGCCCTCAGGTGGGTTATCGAGGCGTTGAACGTTAGGGAAGTTTGTTTCGATGGTTGATAGGTAGGAGATAGAACAGAAGAGATCGTCTGCATGGTGTCATAGCAACTGCTGAAATAAGCCGTGTAATCATACGCAAGCACACTGATAGTCGTTATGGGGGTTATCAGGGTGCGGCTATCCTGCTCCCTAGCTCTGGTGTTTCTAACCCTGGTGCAGGCTTACTCGGGAGAGGCGACACCAACGGGTCATCTTTCGCACATAGCCGGGCATTTAAGCGAGACCTGTACTAGCCAGGGTGGTGAAAAAAGACTTCCTGTTGCGCATTTCGATAGTTTGACTGCAACT
>JBIJBZ010000204.1:0-5206 GCA_044344945.1 Bdellovibrionota bacterium
AGCCTCCCGCTTGAACTCCTTACCGAATCTACGTCGTTTACTCTCCATAGTACCTCCACTTTACACTTACTTAGTGGAGACACTCCAGTTGCCTAACTCTTGATCAACAGATCGGGGACAGATTCAGTGGTTCCAAGGGGGAATCCTCGGTGCCTCGGATTGCAGCGCTCATGTACGACAAGAACGTTGGTGTTGCGAGTTCGGCTGCATACGCCTTGCGAAAGATAGACTCAAAAGAGGCTCGCGCAGCGTTGAAGACAGCCGAGGATGCGCGAGCAAGACGAGGCGCTCGGTAGCATGCACTTGATATAATCCGTAAATCCGAAATTCAGGAGCTAACCATCTGAAACACGACCGAAGCAGTAGGGAGTAAGGAGTCGTTACAGGAGAAAAAGTAGCCCCAGTACTGCGGAAACCTTGGATCAAGGACTCCGTGCCGGTGCCATGATCGAGGTAGCGGAGTCTGGAAGTGCTTCGCGAGTGTTAGCCATACGGGGCCTAGGGATGTTGAGATCAAAGTAGCCCGGCTACAGGGAAAAAAAGTAGCCCGGCTACAGGGAAAAAGTAGCCCGGCTACAGGGAAAAAACGTAGCTCTGCTATGGGGCAGTATCCGTCTTAGCCCCGAGAGCCAAGCCTCAGCACGTCCAGAGCACCTTTCAGAGTGTCACCGACGAAGTCTGCTCGCGCGTTGTTACTAGCGAGTGCCTGGATGACAACATTCAGGGCATCTTTGTCTTTTTCCGAGAGATTCTGCACCTGCTTTGCGAGGGCTCTACCACTGGAATTAACGCCAACACCATTATCTACTAGGAAGGTCGTGAATTCCCTGGCCGACTGCAATCCAGTCTCCGAATCTTCAAGCACAAAAACTGATTCGGCTGCCGGTAAGGATTGCAAGAACGCGTTCGCATCCTTTTCTCCCACGAGTTCAGAGGCTTTCTCCCTGAATTGTGCGGAATTGGATTCCAGTTTAGCCAAGATTGCTGCGTTATTGTAATCATGTGCAGTTAGTGCACCGGGAATCCCTGTAACGCCAATCGGGCCTTTTAATTGGGCGAAGGTCACGAGATAGTTCGCAAATCGATATGGCTCTGGGCTCGGCTTTTTAGCCAGCCCATACGTTTTAAGATCATCAGCGGACACAATCAGGATCTTGTTGGCACCCTCGCCGATCACTTTTCTCCAATGTGGGTCCATCGGTCTTTCGGTGTCGCTGTCAGAACTCTGCGCAGCTTTCGTTCCTGCTTGGATTGCATGGAGCACTGATGCTTTTGTAGACTGAGTAACAATTGCAAAAGGAATCTGCTTTGCCTGCGCTGTTATCACCAACTCGAAGAGCCCTTCGGCGGGAGTGAAGGACTCCCTCGCGAGCAGTTGCTTCACAAGAGCGTTGCGGTCACTCCTCATGGTGTTTGTAAAGGCCGTGATCTGCTCCGCAGAGAGATCGACGCACTGCTTTCCCGCGAAGCGTCTGCAATCTTCAGCAACTTTTTCAATTATACGAGGATGATCGTCTTCCGTAGCCCCGATCGCTTTTTGAAAAAGTCCGCTGCCTTTATGATCGCATTCCCTCTTAAATGATCGTAGGGCGTGCTCTCCGCCAAAGAAATCTACGTACTCTTTTCGAAGGGCGGTAAGATACCACCCAATCTGACGATACTTTTCAGTATTGAAGCACGTGCCATCAAAGTCGGCTAATATTCGGGAAAAGGATACGCGAGGGTTAATATCCTGCACTATCTGTCGAGCCCTCTCTGAGAACGGGACTGCTCGGATGTGCGTATGTCCCTGTGCGGGACACGCGGGCAAGGAGCCATCAAGCGGCGTGGTACCTTGTTGTGAAGGGTTAGGTGTGCTTTTACGCGACTCGCGCATGCCCACTAGTATATCTCTGGCGTAGAGGCTAAGCAAAAGTCGAGTGAATTACATGGCTAAGCAACTGTTTTAGGCTAGTGAAACACCGGCTTTAACATCGCCACGCTCTGGCCGTACGAGCTAAAAATGGAGCCGAGTCCCTGAGTCGTGGCATTCCAGTGTGTGTGCCTTGAGAATCGGAGCAGCAGGGGATGCCGCAGACTGCATCGGTGTTCGACGCAACGCGCAGCTGCTTCATTTAATGTTACCTCCGACGTGGTTTTCGCCCCTTGGTCGGGAGATTTGCCTTGGAACATCCCCGCTCACGTGTTGGTGCTGCCTGCGCAGCATACTCGAGGTTAGTCAGCGGCAGATTTTGCGCTTCGCTTAAGGTTTTCTCGCTACATCGAACGATTGTGATGCGCGGGGTGGTCTCGAAAGAGATAGCTGCTTGACCATGTAAGGCTCTGAAATGAGCACTAAAAACCATTGATGTTTCATTGGTAGCCCATCCAGCGTGGCAACGTCCCTCCGGAGGCCCTATGTCTTTGTGGGAGAGGGCGGTGATTGTGTTTAACCGTGGTTCTGGTACGCCGTGCCGGTGTCGTGATCGAGGAAGCTGAGTGAGAAAGCTGAGTCTGGAAGTGCTTCGCGAGTGTTGGCCATACGGGGGCTAGGGATGTTGAGGTAAAAGTAGCCTGGCTACTGGTAAACTCATCATCACCAATTAAACTGAGAGTGTTTTATCGCACCTGGGGTGCGAGGCTAGCGCAGCCCTAAACTCATCTCTGAACCCTCATCAGGCATCCAACCCCGGAAGGAGTTGGAACACTGCATGAATTGCTACTACCATACAATCTGAAAAATCTGCCCGCTCCCCAAGGTAGAGGCGAGCCTCCAGCCGTAATGGTGTTCAAAGAGCCATAAAATTCAAAGGAAGGATTCACGTTTGGGTGCGGGCCGGGGATACCGGGCCCAATCGGCTATCTCGATTGTATTTGTGTGAAACGTGGGGTGTGGTGTGAATATATCTCTTGATGGAAAGAAGTTTCGCTCAGTAGTTAATGCTCCGAACGGAGAGGTCGGGGCAGATACGATCTTTAACTTTAAGCAGGAGGGGAGCCTCGTTACAGCGAGCTATGCTGGCGGTGCTATCATCCACGGACAACTCATGGCTGTCATGGGAGATAGTGGAGACCTCGATATGCGGTATCACCACCTGAACACCAACAACAATCTGATGCTTGGCACCTGTCACTCAACACGGGAGGTATTACCAGATGGTCGGATCAGGTACCATGAACGGTGGCGATGGTTGTGCGGGGATATGTCCTCCGGTGAGTCTGCTATGGAGGAGATTGCGAAAGAGTAATCTCGGAGAACTTCGGGGAGCTGGGTGCACTAGCAGGGTGGTGAAAAAAGACTTCCTGTTGCGCATTTCGATAGAGGATACGCTTCCGGTTTTTTCGTCGTCTCCGCCTTGTTTCGTCAAAACTCTCTAAATGCTCACTACGGAACCTTTTTTCACCACCCTGCTAGACCCATCACCACTACAGGAGACGAACAACCCTTGTGCGTACCTAAACTGCGGAGCACTCGCTAACGGCAGCGCACGGGTATACTGCGACGGACGTAAGCACTCCCTCCTTATCGCCGTCATGCAAACCAACCGATTGTAACGGAGTTGCGTAAGTCTCCTCCCACGACGCCAACAAGGACTGCCTCCTATCGAGCGCCGACGCGGCTGATATTTCAGCGTTAATTAGGATCTTGGAGGGTAGCCCGGTAACACCGGGCGAACACCGGGGGGCGTATTCCTATTATCTACTGACTCTCATTGCAGAGTATCCCTGGCTGGCTGGTGCTGAATGCACTCGGGCGGGAACCCAACCCCCCCAATGCGCTGTTTTCTAACGATGTTACCTGATTTTATGGTCGTTTTTACTACGCAGTACTGAAAACTAGTGGGCGAAATAAATCGAACTCCACGCTCCAATCCAGAGGCTAAAGACCTGAAACTCCTCACAATCATGACGTTTGACATGCGATGATTGGAATTTTCCAGGGGGAAGAGACCTGTTCCTGCAGTATCTGTGAAGCTGATTTACGTGGTTGGCACAAAAGCCAAGAGGTTTTATGAACAGGGCAAGGAGCGTGTCGGTGATCCAGCCTGGCCTGTGATCCAAAAATGTCCCGACACTTCCAAAGTAAAAACTCTTCATGAGGAAGATTCCATGGAAATGTTAAATGTCGGGCAGTTTGAACTAGTTTCGAACGCCTTCTCGTTCGCGATCGCCGTGATGGGAGCAGCAACCATCTTTTTGTTTCTTGGCCGTAGTCAAGTTGCCCCGCAGTATAAGACTGCCGTTTCAATCAGCGGTATTGTGACCCTGATAGCGTTTTACCATTACTGGAGGATCTTTGATTCATGGCAAGGAGCCTACACGGTGACCAAAGCAGGAGTAGAGGCAACTGCTCATAAATTCAATGACGCCTACCGTTATGTGGATTGGCTTCTCACTGTTCCGCTCCTTTTGATCGAGCTTATCCTCGTCATGAGACTCTCTCGTGAGGAGACTATCTCGAAGGCTCAAAAGCTTGCAGGTGCTGCAGCTCTCATGATCCTTCTCGGATACCCAGGTGAGATAGCAACTGATGTTGGGACCAAGTTCAAGTGGTGGTTCTTCTCGATGATACCGTTCCTGTACATCGTGATTAGCCTCTTCTCAGGACTCTCAAAAGCTATCAATTCACAGCCTGAGTCGGTTCGAGAACTTATCATCACGGCACGAAACCTCACGGTTTTGTCGTGGTGTTTCTACCCCGTTGTCTATGCTCTGTACTTCTTCCCTGGTGCGAACGTTGGAAGTGCCGAGGTTACAACGTACGTTCAAATTGGATACACGATCGCAGATATCGTCGCGAAGGCAGTATTCGGTGTGTTCATCTTCGTTGTAGCGGTTCGTAAGTCTGAGACTAACGCGTAAGCGTAGCAGTTTCTGACCGATCAGGACTTAAAGCAGCGCCGTCAGGCGCTGCTTTTTTTATCTCCACCGGAGACTCCCATTACGGTTTGCGCCCTCCGGGTTCGTTCAGGCGCAGGCGGCTACCGATCGACCCGTCTTTTCCACGGAAATACAGGAGCGGCTGGGAGGCTGGTGTATGCAACGACGGCTGAGAGTTCGCTACGAGATGCTTGAGATAGGGGTGCTGTTGCCGTCCGTCAGGCATGAGCAGCTCGCTGTCGGCGTGTCGGGCTTTTCGCCATCCTGCTAGCCCGTATTTTTCACGAAGCTCGCTACGCTCGCCGTGAAAAATGGTCGAAAACAGGCCATCCTTGGCCTGTTTTCT
>JBIJBZ010000164.1:0-7625 GCA_044344945.1 Bdellovibrionota bacterium
CGGCTGCGGCACCGCCTCTCACGTGACCAAGGTCACGCGACAGTTCGCGTATTCGAATGACGTAGGATTGCGAAATTTGGACCTGAAGGTCCAAATGGCGGAGCCGACGGGACTCGAACCCGCGACCTCTCGCGTGACAGGCGAGCGTTCTAACCAACTGAACTACGACTCCGCTTGAGTGCTTTGGTTGCTTTAGGCCTTTGTAGGGCTTCAACAACCAGAGGGGGGATAACTACCTAAAAATCATCCACAAGTAAAGGTCTAGGGGGCTAGGTTTTTCGAGGGCTATGATTGACTCGACCTAGATAGGGTGCGAAACAAAGGTATTGGCGCTCTCAGCTACCTGTTTTCACTGGTTTTGGCTACGATGCGGGGGCGTAAAAGTTTGTAATAACCGAGGTTCATTGTGTCTGAGACTGAACAAAAATCGTATGACCCCCACGCTATCGAGCCCAAGTGGCAGCAGTACTGGGATTCACATAAGACCTTCAAGACCAGCGATGCAGGGCGGGAGAAGGTATACGTCTTAGATATGTTCCCGTATCCGTCGGGAGCCGGGCTGCATGTGGGACATCCCCTTGGCTATACCGCAACTGATATTTACTCCCGCTTCAAGCGGATGAAGGGTTTTGATGTACTCCATCCGATGGGGTTCGATGCGTTTGGTTTGCCGGCAGAGCAGCATGCGGTAAATACCGGAGAGCATCCGGCGATACTTACCGAGAAAAATTGCCAAAACTTTGTGAGGCAGTTGAAGAAGATCGGACTCTCGTACGACTGGGATCGCGAGATCGCGACATGCACGCCGGATTACTATCACTGGACCCAGTGGATATTCTTAAAGCTCTACAACTCCTGGTTTGATGAAAAGGCACAAAAGGCCCGGCCGATTGAGGAGCTTCCGATTCCAGAGGATGTTCGGAAGCAGGGGGCTCTTGCGATTCAGGCATTCCAAGCTGAGCAGCGCTTAGCATTTTACGCAGATGCGATGGTGAATTGGTGTCCTGCGTTGGGGACCGTCCTAGCGAATGAGGAGGTTATCGATGGCAAATCCGAGCGCGGTGGTCACGATGTTATTCGCAAGCCGATGAAGCAGTGGATGCTCAGAATTACCAAGTATGCTGAGCGTCTGATCTCGGAGCTTGATGAGATCAACTGGCCGGAAGCTATTAAGGAGCAGCAGCGGAATTGGATCGGTCGTAAGACGGGAACTGAGATTACATTTTCTGTCGCGGGTGGTGCTGGTTCTATCGTTGCGTTTACAACCCGGCCAGATACGCTCTTTGGCGTTACCTTCTTCGTGGTTGCTCCAGAGCATCCTCTCGTAGCGCAGCTCACGACTGCTGAGCAGAGGGCGGCAGTAGCGGAGTACTGCGAAAATGCGGCCCGCATGAGTGATTTTGATCGTACATTTGAGAACCGCAAGAAAACCGGCGTGTTCACCGGCGGATATGTAGTGAATCCGATAACTGGCGATACGGTGCCGGTGTATGTTGGAGACTACGTTCTTATCTCATACGGAACCGGTGCTGTAATGGGCGTGCCAGCCCACGATGCGCGTGACTTCGAGTTCGCCAAGCTGATGAAACTCCCCGTTCGTGCAGTACTTGTGCCCGCTGATGGAGATGAGAGGCTCAAGGCTGCTGTGAGCGAGGGCGAGGCGTGTTGGACCGAGGCAGGCATAATGCTTCCTAATAGGAGCCCTGAAGCGCTTGCTTTGCAACTCGATGGAATATCGAACAAAGAAGCGGGGGAGAAGATCACGTCCTGGCTTGAACAGCGTGGACTCGGAAAACGAGTAGTTAACTACAAACTTCGCGATTGGCTCTTTTCTCGACAGCGATACTGGGGTGAGCCGATCCCCATCGTTCATTGGGAAGATGGTAGTGTGACTTCGGTCGCAGAGAGTGAACTACCTCTCGTGTTGCCACAGGTTGATGATTACAAACCGTCGGAAGGTGGAGAGTCTCCTTTGGCTAAAGCTACAGAGTGGCTTGAGGTGATCGACCCAAAGACGGGTAAGCGAGGTAAGCGGGAGACCAATACGATGCCGCAGTGGGCTGGCTCATGCTGGTATTATCTGCGTTTTATCGACCCCAAGAACTCGAAGGTCGGGTGGGATCCAGAGCTTGAGAAGAAGTGGATGCCGGTAGATCTGTACGTCGGTGGTGCTGAACACGCAGTGTTGCACCTTCTGTACGCCCGATTCTGGCATAAGGTGCTCTTTGACCTTGGGTTCGTTTCAACGAGAGAGCCGTTTAAGAGGCTCTATAATCAGGGAATGGTGCAGTCCTTTGCCTACAAGGACAAGCGGGGCGCTCTGATCCCGGTGGATCTCGTGAAAGAGGATGAATCCGGCACGCCAATTCATACGCAGACTGGCGAGAGACTTGAGCGACTCGTGGCGAAGATGTCGAAGTCGCTGAAGAATGTATACAGCACCGATGATGTTATTGCCCAGTACGGCGCGGACACTATGCGCACGTACCTGATGTTTATGGGGCCGCTCGATAGCTCTCGTCCCTGGGATTCAAAGGCTATCAGCGGTAACGCGCGTTTCTTGAGGCGCTCCTTTAACCTGGTTGTGGGTGGTGCAAAGGAAGGCTTCCGCGAAGTTGTAGCGGCAGATGGAGAGGCTGTTGAGATAAAGAAAGCCTTACACAAGGCGATCAAAAAGATAGGGGAAGATCTTGAGTCTCTCCAGTTCAACACGCCGATCTCAACAATGATGGAGCTTCTCAATACGATCGGCGACAAGCCGGTGTCAAAAGACACCCTGGAGAAATTCGTTTTGATACTCGCGCCGTTTGCACCGCATCTTGCCGAGGAACTCTGGGAGTGTCTCGGTCACAGAGAGTCCATTGCGTTAGCCCCCTGGCCGAGCTTTGATCAGGCACTCGTTGTCGATGACGTAGTAACCGTTGTAATCCAGATCCTGGGTAAGAAGCGCGCTACTATCGATGTTGCGCCTTCGATCTCAGAGGCGGATCTAAAGGCATCGGTCATCGAGGCGATGAGTGCGACTCAGTATGTGGTGACCGCTGATGATAAATTCATCACTGTCTTCAACCCAGGCACCAAGGTTCCGCGCCTGGTAAATGTGATTACCAAAGGATAAGGCTCTTAGCGGCGTCGATTCTTGTCGAGAAGAAAGCTGAACGGATCAGGGAAGTCGTGCAGGTTCTGCTGATGTGATTGAGTGGAACCGTACCCATCTAACGATTCAAGGCCGACACGGCAGTAGTGGTCAAACACTTCGCCTCGGATCTTCTGAACGTGGAGGTGAGGGAACCATCCGCCGTTTGTGGGTGGAGCGCCAACGACAGCGATCTCTGTACCTGCCTCGATCGTTTGGCCGCGGCGTACGCGAATACCTGCTAGGTGGGCAAAGGCGTACACATACCGAGTGGGACGTTCGAACTCGATTGCTTCTGTGGTTTCGATAAAAACTCGTGGACCCCATCCCCACGGTTCGGGGATGTCATCATCACAGAGCAAAACCTCCCCACTAAAGGGGACGGCGACCGGGCTTCCCGCTGGGACGTTATAATCGATCCCGAGGTGCAACTCATGGCCACTTCCACCAAGGTAGGTTCCCTGCCAGAGAAAGCTGCGATCCTCCATGTAGCCTCCAAAGGAGGCATCGACATCTAAGCGTGCGTGTAATTTATCAACGAACTCCGAGCATGTTTTTGCATCAGCAAAGCTCCGGGGATCCGTGGTGGGTGAGGTTCTGCAGAAAGCCCGTGCTTCAACATCAAGGTTGAGGATGGCCACGCGCTTTTCGGCGAACGCGGGTATAAACAGCCCGAGAAATTGTGCGGCGGGGCTGGCGAGAGGGCGATCTTCTATTCGTGCTGCGGCAGTACGAAAGGTCGGTCGGACCGGATTATGTGTGGGGTCCATACTTAGACCCCAAATAGCTCTGTACTGAGCGGCTTCATCGCTTCAATACAGTTGGCTGTGTGTTGTTCTAATGGGATCCCGATCTCCTCAGCGCCTAAGACCATGTCTTCGCGGTTGCAGCCACGGGCGAAGGCTTTGTCCTTGAACTTCTTCATGACTGATCTTACTTCGAGGTTGTGGATCGACTTATCGGGCCGGACTAGAACACTTGCTGTGATTAGCCCCGAGAGCTCATCGACGGCGAAGAGCGTTTTGTCCAAGAGGGTCACGCGAGGGGTATTGGTGTAGTGAGCGTGCCCCATGATGGCGGTGCGAAGCTCCGCAGGATAGCCGAGTTCCGCCAAAATCCCGTTCCCCTTAAATGGGTGACCGCTTGGCGCTACCGGCTCTGGAAACATCTCATAATCGAAGTCGTGTAAGAGGCCTGTGTTCCCCCATAGCTCCAGATCTACCGCGTGCCCTTGAGCCTGAAAGTAGCTTGCGTACCAGCGCATACAAGCTTCGACGCTCTTGGCGTGGTTAAGCAGACTGATGCTCTTCGTATACTCGTGCAGAAGGGCAAACGCCTCATCTCGACTCTTGGTGGTCATCGTTTACAGCCTCGCTGGTTCAACGTTAGGGGTTGGTGGCGTGTGCGTGTAAAGGTCCATCAGCTTCATCAAATTCTGGAGCTGGATGTTGTTCTGTGCTTCTGCTAGCGGGATCGTGATTTCAAACTGTCTGGTGGTATCTTTCACTGATATCGCCAGCGATGGGGCGGAGCGTGAACCTCTCCGGACTGGGTTGAGCCCGAATACGCCAGACTCCTTAATCAATTGCAGGATACGAGCTGTATTGTCGCGGTCCTGAGAATCAAGCAGCGATCGGGTAGGGAGGGTCCACGTTGCTGGAGTCGTCGCAAGAGATGGATCTGAGAGGGTAACTGCGATGGAGAGGGAGAGGTCAGCAGCCTTCGGGTCTGCGTTCGGGTGGAGTCCTTGGGAGGTAGTTTGGTACCAGTCGTTGAATGATGTGACGAGGTCACTCTTGAGGGTCGGGTTTGAGAGGTTAAACGCGATGATCGCCATCAACACGAAACCGAAAGCGACCAGCCACTTGATATTCAAAACATTCCGAAGTGTCATTTGGTAAAGAATAGTCACACCTTAGAAGGAGGTCAAATTGAACCGCGTTGTACGACGGGCTCTCTGAATCCTCTGCCGTCTAGGATAGGCTATAGGGAATACCAGATGAGCTATCATCTTCGATAGACTATTTATTTTAGCCACATTGCCAGATAGGTGTGACACGGCGGTATCAGCGTCCGCTGGGTTAACCGTTCTTGTTTACGGCGTCCTCGAACCCCTACGTGGCTGGCTGCTACCTGCATGAGCGGCGCGCGTCTGGGCAAGGGCTAGCAGGGTCTCTCGAACGTTCTTGGTCGGATCCTCAATAACGATCTCTTGAAGCTCTTTGAGTAAGTTACCCATCGCTGGCCCAGGCTTCACTCCGAGCCGAATAAGGTCTTCGCCCGATATCGCTAATCGGCCGTAACTGGGACCCTCCATCTTTTTCTGCTCAGAGGCGAGTAGCGCGTCAAACGATTGCGCTGATGCCGAGAACTCCTCAACCGGGATAACCGGCGAGCTGTCAGCTTCCTTGAAGCGACGCCACTGTATCAGGTTGTCCCCGAGGTCTCGTATCAGTCGCCGTACCCCGGCCGGGCCGCAATCGAGTGGTCGCATGTGGTGACGAACGATCGCACGAACTTTGGCGATATCATCGTGTGAAAAGCGCAACTGCTTCATTCGTTCTTTGCAGAGGTCATCGCTGACCACTTCGTGGGAGTAGAAGTGTCGCTCTCCCTGCGCATCAACTGAGAGGGTATGCGGCTTCCCAACATCGTGAAATATCGCAGACCAACGCAGAATTCGATCCGGTGGGGTTCGGGAGAGAACCGAGAGGGTATGCTCGAAAACGTCGTGGATGTGATACCTATTTTGCTCGAATCCAACGGCTGGAATCAACTCTGGAAGGGTGTACGGGAGTGCTCCAAGCCGCTCAAGGCAGCGAACGCCCGCATCGGGCTTAGCACTCATTATGATGTGTTCAACCTCGTTGCGAATCCGTTCAACGCTGACCCGTGCCACGTTTGATACGAGTGTTCGCGCTGCTTCCCATGTTGCGGTGTCGATAGTGCGTCCCTGGGCATCACCGAATCGCACCATGCGTAGGATTCGAAGGGGGTCTTCTGAGAGTCGTGCATCCGGCTCTTGAACGGCACGTAGGAGTCCTGCTGTCAGGTCCGCTACGCCACCCCACGGATCGATAATCGAACGTGTCGCCAGCGAGAATGCGATCGCGTTGATGGTGAAGTCACGTCCTGAGAGATCCGTTTCGATATCGTGCGCAGTGACCTGCGTGTTACGATCGGAGGGGTGTCTAAAGGTTGTTACCTCAAAATGTACGCCATCGATAACTACCAGGACCGTGCCGTGTTGGATGCCGGTATCGATCACCCTGAGACCTCGTGTTGTGCAGCGATCTCGAACCTCGGTCGCCGTTAGGTTAGTTGCAAGGTCGAGATCCGTTTTGCCTGCAATGAGGAACGCATCGCGTACGGTGCCACCTACGAGGTAGAGATCCGCCGGCTGTAACGCAGCAATAAGTGTTTGAAGTTCTGCCTTGGTCGCTAGAGCGCAAAGGCTCTCCGTGGCTTCGGAGAGGCTTCTAACTGGTTTGCAAGAATGTGAACCAGGCAGATGGGATGTTTCCATGCAATTTAATATTCAAGACCGGCAGCCACTCCGGTTTTATCGGTTTGGAGAGGAGCTTCATATGCGCCTCCTTCGGAGTTCGTCCACCTTTTCTGCGGTTGCACGAGCCACATGCGCAGACGATATTCTCCCACGTCGTTTTGCCCCCTTGGCTGCGAGGTATTACGTGGTCGAGGGTGGCCTCCTTGGCCGATAGCTCACGCGAGCAATACTGACACTTAAAGTGATCGCGAGCCAAGATGTTGGCTCTTGATAAAGGAGGGGAACGGCGTCCCGCCCTAAAAAAGCTTACAAGGCGCACGACCGCAGGAGCTTTGATGGCGATCGATACCGAACGGATATCGTGATCGTACTCCTCCACAATCTCCACTTTCCCAAGAAAGAACATGGAGACCGCATTCTGCCAGGAGATAATCCTTAGCGGCTCATAGGCCGCGCTCAGAAGAAGGACTGGGCTCATATACCGATTAAGACGCTCTGGTCGGCTACAACGGTTACAACAACACTTCCTTTCTCTCAGTATCAACACAGTGGATTAGGTCCGCAACCACCTTCTAATGGGGGTAACCGGCTGGTTTTACTTTTCTTGTTTCATGGCCTAGCGAACTCGACGGATCCGTGTTGGCTGAAGTGCCTGGGGCAGGCTCTTGAGGGGGTGAGGGGCGGGGGCATCACCGCAGTTTTTTTGACTATCTTGGCGTGGTTAGCTTGACACCAGGGTCTGTTCCCTTTATTTTCCCAACTCGCAGCGGAGGGGCCTGTAGCTCAGCTGGTTAGAGTACACGCCTGATAAGCGTGAGGTCGGTAGTTCGAGTCTACCCAGGCCCACCAGTTTAGCTCCTACGCGAACTTGGCTTAGCCAAGATTCGCGTGACGGCCAGGGGAAACCCCTGGACCCCAGGGACAAGCTCCTGCGCGAAGTTGGCTTAGCCAAGATTCGCGTGACGGCCAGGGGAAACCCCT
>JBIJBZ010000026.1:0-23868 GCA_044344945.1 Bdellovibrionota bacterium
TTGAGCACAATCGAAAATGATGCGCTCTTAAACTGATCTTGGAGTTCTCCTTTTCCCCTGGGTAGCCGGTCTCGAATCTTAAACGTAGTGACGACGAACTCCAGAGCTATGCGGTAGACATCCAGTCTTTCATAATCAAGCGTACTACTAGATATCGATCGCCGGGGCAGAAAGTTGCTCGATCGGGTACGTTCACGTTTGCGAGCACGTTCACGCAGAAATACGTGATTCATCACTGAAAACAATGGGTTATGCCCCATCAGCAGTCATTTGGCGCCCACTCGATTCCGCGATGAGCCTGAAATATGCGTGCTAGTGCTACTGCCAAACTACTGACCACAGTTCCCAAAGCTGTCTACGCGGCAGTAGCAGCGTTGTGGAGTTGCGTGTCGTTGCTCTTGCCCAGTAGTGAGTCCACAAGGGCGGTGACCCCTGGAATCAAAAGGAAGCCTCGAATCACCATCGATACTGGGTCTGGGAACATGGACTTTGTATCCCGCTCCTGGCTCGCCTGACGTTGGTAATCTCGTATCAAGCGCGGATACGTGAGTAGTTCATCAGGGAGTAGGGCAGAACCCCCGACAGTTGCAGTGTCTAGTAGGAGCTCGGCTGCTCCAAGCACAAAGAGCGTGCGCCCCTCGTGCTGCAGAACCGGGTCGCCGTGGTGAACGAGAGCGCGCGCATCCGCAAGTTTCTTGAGCGGACCTACGAATGGGATAAGATCGATCCCAAGATTTGCTACCCCTGAGGCAAACGATGCGTTCTTGTTTGGATCAGCGGAGAGCAGGCCGAATATCCCCGAGATGAGTCCTCCTAACGTAGCCAGAATTCCATGTTCTGGTGTTTCCCTTGCAGAGCGTGCTGTTTCCGCGGGACTACGGCTGTACGCTGTCGCGTGCGAGGGTCGTTGATCTGTAATTGTCGCCTCGATATCCGGTCGCCGCAGCCCGGGCACAGCCAGTTCGGAAAGGGGCGAGGATGATTGTTTTTGGATCTCGGTAATCCGTGGCCTGGTAGCGACAACTCTCTCCATACTTAAGAGGTAGCATAGTGCTTTGGGCTAACCAAGAACTATCAGTTTCGCTAGGCGCAGTGCTCAAGTGCGCGTTCGAGATCATTAATAATATCCTGAGCGTGTTCGATCCCGACCGCTAATCGGATTCCGCCAGGATCGAGTCCACGAGATATCTGGTCACTTGCCGAGTAGGCAGAGTGGGTCATTGAACCGGGGTGCTCGATAAGCGTTCGAATCTGACCAAGACTTACGGCCAGAGTGATCGCGTACGCGTTGTCGGCAATGAAGTCCATCATCCGCATACCGCGCAGCTTAGACTCCTCAGGGGTTGAACCCTTCAAAATAAAGTACACCATGAAGCCTGGCGCAAAATCTCCGTAGAAATCGATCATCTGCTTGCGAGCGAGCGCGTATTGCGGGAAGGAGGCGAGCCCTGGATAGCGAACAGTTTCAATGAGTGCATGAGATTCGAGAAACTTCGAGACCTCATATGCATTCTGCTGCTGCTTTGGAAGACGCAGCGGGAGGGTGGGGAGGCCGTGGGTGAGGATGTTCCACGCGGTCTGCGGGGCAAGGTTTCCTCCAAAATCTTTTCGATGGAGAATCAGTGGTCCGTAAAATTCCTTGCGGGTCAAAACAGCGCCTCCCATATCGATACCGAAGCCCGAGATCCCTTTGGTAAGACTGTGCACAACGATATCGATGCCTAACGGTATCGGTCGCTGGCCCCACGGTGTGCAGAATGTGTTGTCGATAATTGATAGCACACGCCGTTCCGGCGAACGTCCAGCATTGACCTTTGCAATAGCGCCTGCAATCGCGCGGATATCGATCAGCTCAAGCGAGGGGTTTACAGGCGACTCAATGTACACGATGCGCGTATTGTCATTGGTCAACTCTGCTATCTTTGAGGGGTCTCGGAGATCGACAAAATGCACTTTGAAGCCGAACTTGGGCATCCATTGCGTGAGAAGGCTGTACGTACAACCGTAGAGCGTTCGATGAGCGATAATTTCTGAGCCGGTGTTAAGCGCAAAGGTAAGGGCTGCATGCACAGCCGCCATGCCTGTGGCGAACGTTACGGCGCACTCTGCCTGTTCAGCGATCGCAAGCGATTGTTGGAGCATGTTATTATTTGGCTCGCCCATCCGATCGTAGACGTAGATAGGATCAACTCCGCCGTCGCTGGATTTTCCGATCGCTTCAAATCCCTCTGCTCCCCGCGAGGCAGACTCAAGACGGAACGTACTCGAAGCCGTTATTGGGGGAACGACATGAAACTTGTAGTCCCATGTTGAGGTGAATGATTCACCGTAGATCAGTCGTGTTGGTATCGAGTATGGGCGTTCATCGAGTTTTTTGAGCGTCATAATGAGAAAAGAATCGCATCGGCGTTGGCTTCTCACAAGGGAAGTTTAGCTGCGGGGGGGCGCGTCGAGTCTCGGTAGCGGGCTCAACGACTCGGGTTTGTTGTGTTTTTTGAGGGGGGCTATTCAGGCGGCCCTGCTTATTTCATTCTGATGCGTGCCAGCGCTGACACTGCTGCAAGCTCGGACCGCAGCACGTTGGGGCCGAGAGATGCTAGCTCGAATTTTTTTGAGATGAGCAGGCTCTCTTCCTCTGGTGTTAGATCACCTTCGGGGCCTATCACGAGGGTGATACTTGATATCGGCTCTGCGCATGTGAGGACGTCCGCGAGCGGTTTGGCTCCTGCAGAGATCGAGCATACGATGCGAAGCGCACCTACATCCTGCGTAACAGGAACGTTCTGAAGTGCTTCCGCGAGGCTACGAGTCACGCGAATAACAGGGGGTTTGTTCTGCTTACTTTGCTGGGCCGCTGCGAGTGCTATCTTGCATAGCCGCGTCTCCTTATGCTGGCAATCCTTCTGATCGCTTACGCGGACTATGCTGCGAGTGGCTTGCCAGAAGACGATCTCCGAGCAGCCTAGCTCGGTTGCCCAATCACAGATAAGATCGTTCTTTTGACCCTTGCAGAGCGCACAGAGGAGCGTCAGACGTGAGGGCTGCGAGATATCCCATGAGATAATATCTTCGATGGTAACCGTTACTGTTTCGGCGATATGAGTCACCCGTGCGCGGGCAATAGCCCCGGATTCAGGGTCTCCGATCTCAATCGAGTCGTGCACGTGTAATCGAAGAACGGTGCCGATGTAGTGGCTGTCATCGGCTGAGAGGGTGATAGAGGTGCCGATCCCCCTAGAAACAGAAAACCGCACACTACTCACAAACAGCCGAGGGCCTTTGCTTTCACGTGCGGTCATTACAATCGTCCGGATGCGGTTGGTTACTTCTTGCGAAGCCCCATCTTTTCGAGACGCTGAGCGAGGTAAGGAATCTTGTCGTATCCTACGATTCGCTCGCCACTTTCAAATACGAAAGTCGGGGTATCAAACACGCCGAGCTTGCGTCCACGCTTGTAGATGCCCTTGACGCGCTCTCGGGTATCCGAAGAGGAAACCTTACTGAGGAAGTCGCCGAGGTCGATGTCGAGGTCGTCGCAAAGCTCGTTCATGAAACTATCCTCGTTTGGATTCTCACCGAGGCCCCACCACTTGTTGAATACCTTAACGTTGTACTCAAGCAGTACACCGAGGTCGTTTGCAATGAGAGCGCCGCGGGTAATACGACCTGGATCGAACTCAACTTCTGGCCAATTCTCAGGGTAGGTGAGCGAGAGTCCTCGATCCTCTGCGATGCGCTTCGTGTCCTCGAAGAGGTACGAAAGCTTATCAGGCAAGATTCCCTGCTGTGGAACCGGATTCCCCGATGCCTTTGCTGAGAATGGCTGCCAGAGGAGATCCACGTTGTACTTCTCTTGAATATCGTAGAGTGGGTCCAGAGCTAAATACGAGTATGGACTCTGGAATGAATAGAAGACCTCAACATTTACCGTCATATGCGCACTTCTTTTGAAAAGAGGTTTTTAACTCTGATCCCACGCCGGGGCGACCCGTGCCCGAATTGCCATCACTCCCAGCGTTCGCTTACGGGAGGCTCCTGCATGCGTCTGAGGGGGAGGCTTGCCTAGGCTCGCGACCCCTTAAAGGCGCGAAAGGCGGATTTGGCAGCCCAAGGTGTGTTTAGACCATCGAAACTGTTGGGAAAGGTAGTCTTTATTCTTTGAGTTTGCAAGGATATCTTGGTCGTCCTGGGTCAAAATCGGCAAAAATCCCCGGATTGTGGGTTGCGTAGTAGTGAGGGAAGCCAATATTTGTTAAGGTCTTCGGCAGGTTGCGGAGGTCTGCCCCGCAAGACGCGTTTTCAGGGTAGCCCAGCAGGGTGGTGAAAAAAGGCTCCGTAGTGAGCATTGCGAGAGTTTTGACGAAACAAGGCGGAGGCGACGAAAAAACCGGAAGCGTATCCTCTGAGATACGTTGAGGATTTTTTTGGTGGATCCAACGCAGTTGCAGACAAACTATCGAAATGCGCAACAGGAAGTCTTTTTTTACCACCCTGCTAGTGTTTGAATTGTGTCGAGTCCTGGTGCCTGGCGCCGGGTCCCTATCAGATTGTGTTTCAGGAAGCGGAAGTTACGGACGTGGCAACAGGGATTGATCGGCTACTAGGAATCGAAGGCGCGCGGAATCGTCCGCTCTTGTGCCTTGAGATAAATCCCCCTCGCGGCTCCGATGTTGAAGCGGTGCTTGACCGCTACAGTGCTGTGACAGGCATCGACTTTGTCAATATCACTGATTCGGCGCTCGCCAAGATGAAGCTGTCAGGCCTCGTGTTCGGTGCGCTCTTTAAGAGGCGCTTCGGGGTAGAGCCACTCGTAAATGTCGCGTGTCGTGATCGCAACATTATTGCGCTTCAGTCAGACTTGCTTGGTGCGTGGGCACTTGGTGTGCGCTCGATTGTAGCTTTGACGGGCGATGCGGTGACGGTGGGTGACCTTCCGGATGCAAAGGGTGTTTTCGAGGTCAATTCGATTGGACTTTTAAATATCGTTACCACCCTAAACGGGGGTAAGGATCTCGCTGGTAACGAACTTAAAGGGCACACCGGTTTCATCCCCGGTGTGGTTCTGAATCCTAATGCCCGCAACCGAGACGCTGAGCTTCGCAGGTTTGGGCGCAAGCGTGAGGCGGGGGGCGTCTATTCGCTTAGTCAGCCTGTTTTTGATGTTGATCAAGCTGCAGAATTTTTTGAGGCGGCTGCAGCTTCAGGGGTTGATAACTTTGTCGGACTCATGCCTTTCAAGACTGCTCGGGCCTTTGAGGCAGTGTCGAAGATTCCAGGGATTAAGGTTCCGGAGAAGCTCCTTGAGCGGATTAAGTCAGTTGCCGAGGAGGATGTTCCAAAAGTTTCGTTAGAGGTAGCATGTGAGATCGCGGAACGCGTCCGGCCGTATGTGCGTGGTTTTCACGTGGTGAGCGGGGGAGCCCCGCTTCTGGCTGTAGAGCTGTGCAACCAACTTTCAGCATGGATTCGGGGTAAATAGAGTAAGAGGTATCTGAGATGAAGCGCCGAGAAGAGATGACCTTTCTAGAGAGGATTTACGTCGTCGAGATTGCCAAGGGACTGAAGGTAACCCTCGGCAAGCTGATTGGAAATTTTTGGCTGCACGTGCTCCAGGCTCTGGGTCGTAAGACGGAGCGACACGGTTCTGTCGCAATCCAGTATCCCAATGCGCGTCGAGCGTATCCACCTCGATATCGCGGTCGCCACCGTTTGACCTTGAATGATCAGGGGGAAGTGAAGTGCACCTCGTGTTTTCTCTGTGCAACGGCGTGTCCCGCTCGTTGTATCTACATAGAGGCTTGTGAGCACGAAGACCCGAATGTTGAAAAGTTTCCGAAGCGGTACGAGATCGATACCCTCCTGTGTATCTATTGTGGATACTGTGTCGAGGCGTGTCCAGTCGATGCAATACGAATGGATACCGGGCTTCACCCTGAGGTATATCCGGCAGATCCCCGCCTCTTTATTGAGGATAAGGAGACCCTCATGGAGCGCTCTCGAGTGCTTGAGGATCTTGGTCCTAAAAGTTTATATGAGATGCACATGCAGAGAATGCAGGAGCTTGAGAAGATTCGGGTGTAAGCCAGATGCTTGAGCGATCTGGTTCTACGCGGCTTATGCAAAAATCGGGTACAGGGAGCGCCTTCGGGAGTCGGTTGTCGGCAGCTCGGATGAGTGCTCTCATAAAACCGAGGCGCCGTCGTCGTCATCTTTTCGCAGCCCTATTCGTCCTTTCGGTAACGGCTCCCTTTAGCGCCGTTGCACTTGACCCAGACATTCCAAAAGGATGTGGACCACTTCCTGACCTAACCAAAGGAGCGAACGTCGGTGCTCTGGTATCGGTAGAACACAGCCGAGAATATCGGGCTGTGCTTCCGCCGGAGATCGTGCAGCTTGTCGATCGAGGGGAATTTCAGTTCGAGGGGGTTCTTCGCCCGCGGGATGGCGAACGAATTGCTGCGATGACATCATCAACCGCAGGGGGCTACATGCTGGGCTCCGGAGGGGATCTAAGGAGTTTCCCGGCTACTGGCTTGGGCGCCAGACCATTCGGCGTTCCCTCGTCGATTGAAGGAGATCCGACTAGTTTTGCGTATAAAGTTCTATGGAACTCCGCAGGAGCTCTGGCTGAGCTGCGGGCCTCTTCGGTGACGATTTCGGCTCATATATTTCCGAAGTCAGATGGCGAACCTCATGTACTGGAGTTCCTGGATGAACGGATCTACCCGCTGGCTCTTGGTCTCCCGATTGGCTCCCAAAAGCCCCTTTTTCGGGAGAAGATTTCAGCTACTAAGCCGGAAGTAATCAAGAATCTCTCATGGTTGACGCTGCGATTTTTGGGCGCCTCCGAGGATTATCTTTGGGCGGCATCGCCGGTTATCAACAAAATTCGGCAGATGACGGGAAGCAATCGATCTGATGCGATGTTCTCTCAATCTTTCGCACCAGATGATCTGTTTGTGTGGTCCGGCAAGATAGAGTTAGTAGAGCCCGTGTCTATCTCAGCGCAGCCGATCCTGGTTCCGGTGTTACAGGGTGCTGAGGCGACCTCTGTTAATAATGGCGAGTGTGTAGAGCATCATTTTCGTGACGGCTCGGGGTTGGTTTTAAACTCAGACTCAAAGCGCTTCAAAGGGGCCGGTGGTTGGGTTCCGAGTAATGTAGTCATGGCGCTCCGCAATACATGGAGGGTCGAGCTAACGTCGAAGGACCCCTTTTCAAATGACAGTCGACAGATCGTCTACTTTGACAGGGAGTCAGGGTTGCCGGTGTATCGAGTTGTGTGGGATCAATCAGAGCGGTTGAGAAAGGTTGTTGGGGGCGTGCTTCGTTCCCTTCAGGTCACACCAAATACCTGGGCTGGGGTTTGGGCTGGTGAGTTTATTATCCCGTCGAATGAAGCCAGTCGGGTCGTTTTGATCGCGCAAGAGCTGAAGGTTTGCAAAAGCGCAGGACCGAGTCGAGGTTTAGAGGAGTTTGATCCGAGCTCTTTTATGAAGTTTGACTCAAAACAGCCTGTTGTGGAAGCAAAGGAAAAGAGCCTTGAACGAGCCCGGGAATCGGATGATATTTCCGATTGAGGGCTCGTTGAGAGAAGTGGCGGTTCCGGTTGCAGTGTCTACATCTGCCCATATTTTTGGTCATGATAAAAATTAATTCAGAAAATCGAATCGAACGCCTTGTAGGGCCTGGCGGTTTCCCATTCGTGCGACTTAGTCACCACTCTGGATATTCAACGACTGTGAGTGAATACGGTGGGCAGATACTTTCCTGGATGTCTCCGGAAGAGCGAGAGTTTCTCTTTGTGAGTAGCGCTGCTATCTATCAGAACGGAAAAGCCATTCGTGGGGGTATCCCCGTGTGTTTCCCGCAGTTTGGAAAAGGCTCGCTGCCGCAACACGGCTTTGCGCGAACAAAGAGGTGGAGCATTGTGCGCGAGCATGTGAGCACGACTGACGCTGTCTCTATTACTCTCAGGCTTACCCCCGATTCAGCTATTGAAGCTGTATGGCCGCACCGGTTCGTACTTGAGTTGGATGTGGTTGTCACCGATGTGCTGTTGACGGCACTGCGAGTGATGAATGTAGGAGAGGAGTCCTTCGAGTTTACAGCAGCGCTTCACACGTATTTTCGAACTAGTGATATATCAACTGCGACCCTGACGGGTCTTCGAGGTATCGAGTACCTTGATTTTCTGAAGGACCGGGCGCGTTTCCTGGAGGCTCGTTCGGGTATATCGTTTGTGGAGCCGATTGATCGAGCATACAGTAATTCTCCCGATACATTGCTGCTCTCATCACCTGCAGATGGTGTGCGGTTCCGAATTACCAAGGAAGGCTTTCAGGATTCAGTAGTATGGAATCCTTGGATTGAGGGCAATCAAGCAATCACGGATCTTGGTCCGAATGAATATCGAAATATGGTCTGTGTTGAATCAGGAAATGTTCTTAGTCCAGTCACGGTTGAACCCAGAGGCGTCCACATAAGTGGGCAAGTGCTTCGGGCTGAACCCTCCGTCTAACGCGTTACTTCACGCGCCGAAGATGCGGAACGCTCGCTCGTGTCGAGGTAACGCGAGATTGATACTCGGGGGCTCGGTAGCGCCTGCTCGATTCTTCGTGTGCGAGAACCATAGTCAGGATCTCTGGAGGTGCTGCTTCGGTCCATACGAATTCTTCGCCGCGCACGGATGATGCGCCCCAAATACTCGACCAGGGTATCTCGCACGTGAAATACTCAGACCCGAAAAGAAGTTCTGCAGTGATCTGATGCTCGTCGGTTGACATGCTGCCTTTGAAGAATCTGCTGAGGCGCAAGGTCACGGTCCGGTTGTCCCGTAGGTGCGGCGGAATAGTTACGCCGAGATGTTGAGGATTAAGGTGAATGAGGACTTGTTCATCGTTGAGAAGCCTCTCGATAGTCATCTTCTGATCGCTGCTGGGCTCTCTATCTGTGGTCATCATCGTATACGCTCCGCAAGAGATTCATTTGCCCTATCGCTTTGTTCCTTCGTGTCAGCAGCAGCCAGTTTCTAACTATTCAAGTGGTTTGCTGTACGACCCTGACCATTACGTCGAACAAATATCTCGGCCAGGTAGGCAATAGGGATATTGTGTATAGATGCAGCGTGTGGAGTTGAGGCTTCGATTGGTTGCGGGTGAGGAAAATCGAAAATAACCAGAGCGCAGGGCTCCGAGGGATGGTTTAAATAGCTAGTAAATACAGCTAGTTGAAGATGTTGATGGCTGTGTCAATATTCGTGCTCTATGCAACCAGCGTTTAAATGGGTGGCGGCTCCATCATTTCGATACAGTTTGGTATGGTCCTTCGGGCACAGCATGGCTGGTAGTGTCGGTTGATTCACGCGATGCTGTGCAACGGTTAAACAGTCTGAGAAGTATTCATGAGTGTGTCCCTCTCCCGTAATCGGCAGTTCCTCCTTGTTGTGCTCGTTGCGTTTGCTCTTTCGGTTCCTTGGCTCGGGCGTCCGTTTCATACCAGGGGAGAACCGCGCGAGGCGCTGGTGGCGCAATCGATGCTGAAAACGGGAAATTGGATTTCACCGCCAGCATACGATGGCGCAGTGCCGTCAAAACCTCCCTTCTCGCATTGGTTGATAGCTATTGCTTCTCTGCCATCAGGAAAAGTTAGTGAGACGACGGCGCGGCTTCCGTCAGCGTTGGCATTCATTCTCTTCTCAGCGTCATTTTTTCTTTTCGCCGCGCATCGAACCAGCGCGGCTGTTGCATTGGCATCAGGGCTCATTCTGCTAAGTTCGTCCGAGTGGTTTCGCGCAGCCTCGACGTGTCGAGTTGATACGATCTTAGCAACAAGTATGGCCGGCGCACTTATGGCGTATTTCGCTTGGTGGGAGCGGAAGTGTCGGGGAGTGCCATGGATTGCGATAGTTCTCACGATCTGCGCGGCGTTGACCAAGGGGCCTGTTGGGGTCGTGCTGCCGGTGGGAATATTCTCTTTGTTTTGTTGGTTAAAGAGTGGATTAGGCGTGAGGCAGATCGTGCCCATCGCGGGTAGGGCATTGGCAGTAGCAGTGCCGGTAGTATTGGCGGTTTTACTTTGGTATGTTCTGGGCTACTTGCAGCGCGGGGACGAGTTTATAGCCAAAGTTCGATATGAGAATCTGGACCGGTTTGCGAGCAGCATGCAGGATGAGCCGCATAAGCATTCGGTTGTGTATCTCTTCGGCATGCTGGGGCTAGGGGTGCTTCCGTGGACAGTCCTTGTGGCGTGGGCGGCAGTTCGAAATCGATGTTGGAGAGCAGTGTCGCGAGAGGCGATCGCAAACCGTTGGCGGTCACTCCCGGATCTGTACCAGTTTTCTCTCTTGGCTGCGGGAGTAATTGTGCTGTTCTTCTGCATTCCGGCGAGTAAGCGAAGTGTATACCTGTTGCCGGCGTATCCGTTTTTGGCTTTGTGGATTGAACGCGGATTGAGGGGTGGCTACGAGCGATTGGTAGCGGCGCTTTCTTGGATAGTGATCGGAGGCGCATCGATTGCAACGGTCTTTGGTGTAGGTTTGTTACTCAAACCTGTTCTGGGAGTTTCATTGCATGCGAGCTCCTTCATGCACAGTCTGACAGTGTTAAAGCTTGTGTCGACAGTTGGTATACTGACTCTCTGTGGATTGATTTTTCGGCAGGATGGACGATCAGCAGTAATGTCGGGAATAAATACGATGGCTCTTTCGATGGTGGCTGCCGTATTCATTGCCAGTTTTTTTGTGTATGACACGGTCGCTGGACAACTCTCGGAGAAAGAGTGGCTTCGGTCGGAAGAGTTTCTGTCGCGCGTTGATCTATCCAGCACGGAGCGCATGTACTCGTTTGGCTCCGAGTCGTATGGGGCTAGTTTTTATCTGGAAAAGCCTTTTTCACGAGTGACGGGTCCGGTTCCTCCCAAGTCGCTGATATTCGTTGAGCAGCGAAGCCTTGAGCAGTTACGGCGCGTGTTAGGGTCAGACATTCGAGAGGTCTCACGCTACGCGAGCGATTTGGAGAAGCCGAGTCGTGACATTGTCGTGGTAACCCCCGTTCTGTAGCGGGGTTAGAGGGAAAACAGTAGGGGTCAAAGAGCCCACTAGTGCTGTTCGCGGGGCATTCTGATTTCTCTGTACGCAACTTTCCCTGAATATCACCGATTTGAAGGAGCATAGCTTCCCCTAATCGAGTTACGTTGGAAGTGCGCACCACGTCGATCAATCGGTTGGCTGAAGTAGCCTCGTATCGGGGTTTGCGCGCTAAGTAAAAGATTGTCATTTTTTATGAATACCCCTGAAAAAGATAATTTGGTGCGTTTGGGCAATGAATCTTCGGCCCAACTTCTACACGATGGCCCAGTAGCGCTGGTGCGATTCAACGCAGAGGCACAGTGTGTCTTTATCAATGGCACTGTAGAGCGTGCCATCAGATTTTCAAGCGGGGAATGTGAAGGGAAAACGTTATCGGAGATCCCCTCACTCGATAGAGATCTCGTGAGTCGATGTGAGGGGGTGCTGCGCGAGGTAATGCGCCAAGGGTTAGCATCGCGGCATGAGATCCTTGCGCCGGCTGAGCTGGGTGGTGGACGATTTTTAGTGGTGGTGTATCCAACAAAAGCAGCCGAGGGAGGCTTGTCGGAGCTCCTGTGTGTAGGCCTTGATATAACCGATGCCGCATCCAGACAATCCCTTGGTATTGTTCCGGCACCGGAACGGGATCGGATGCTTGGCATGCTAGCGCATGAGCTTCGCAATCCGCTTGCAACGATTCGATCCGGCCTTAAAATAATGGAGTTGGCATCGGGAGAGCAGCTTGAAAAGGCGCGAGCCTTAATGGAGCGACAACTTGCGCACGTGATTCGACTCGTCAATGATCTTCTTGATCTATCGCGTGCTCGAGAGGGCAGACTCTCTTTACATAAGCAATCAATCGTTCTCGGGGATGTGATTAGTTTGGCGCTTGAGATGAGTAGTATCCCGCTCAAGGATGGTAGCCATACTCTGTCGATCTCGACGCCGGAGGAAGCCGTCGTTCTGCAGGGAGACCTCTCAAGACTGGCGCAGGTTGTAAGCAATCTCCTCGATAATTCGTCAAAATACACGCCGAAGGGGGGCTCGATCTCACTTGTAGCCGAGCGTATCGGTTGCGAGGTGGTTATCCGGGTCGTTGATTCCGGTCTTGGGATCCCATCGAATCGATTGAGCGAGATCTTTGCGCTATTCTCTCAGGTCGATGAGCATAGGAGCTACCAACGAGGTGGATTGGGGATAGGCCTATACCTCGTGAAAACTATCGTCGAAGGCCACGGAGGTTTGGTAACGGCAGAGAGTCCGGGCGAGGGAAGAGGGGCGATATTTACTGTGCGCTTGCCGATTTCGTGAGGGAAGCAGGCCTCACAGCACCGGTCTAAAACTTTTGAGGCTGCGAATGAGCTGAGTGGGACTCTGCTGTGGAGCGTGCAAAAAAATACCGAGCCAAGGCTCGGTATTTCTACGTCTCGTCGATGAGCGATTATCGTATATACTTACCAGCTCGACTTCGTCACGCCAGGAAGTAAACCTTTGTGAGCCATCTCACGGAACACGATTCGCGAAACCATAAACTTCTTGTAGACACCACGAGGGCGACCAGAAAGCTGGCAACGGTTACGAATTCGCTCCTTGGCACCATTTCGAGGGAGTGATTGCAATTTTTCACGAGCCTTGTATCGCTCCTCATCCGACAACTTCGGATCGAGCGCCTTAGCCTTTAGCTCCTGCCGGAGAGCAAACTGCTTGGCTGCCATCTTGATGCGCTTTTCGTTACGGAGAACTGTGCTTTTCTTTGCCATATCTAAGTCTACTACTACGATTGAAGGCCGAATATTATCACAACTTTATGACATGTCCAGAGCAGCAGTCGGAATGTTTTTGGGTTGGGCATGAGCGGGAGTTGAGGCGCTCTTTGAATCACCTAAGCTATTGAATATGCAGTGTTTGTTTTCGCTGGTGTTCAGAGAGCGTGCACGTTAGATGTAAGTGTAGGTCCCCATCTCGCAGCGCGCCGTGTGAGAACGGCTGCAGTCGGGCGAAGAAACGCCTACTAGATAGGCCAATGAGGATGTGATCTGTATGGTTCGTGCCTTGAATCTCTTTATGTTGATAGTAGCCATATCAACAGGAATCCTTGCCTGTGATGGTAGAGGAGGAAAGAATAGCCCGCGGGATCCAAAGCTCGACGCGCAGCGACAAAAGATCGAGCGAGCGCTTACCGATGTTGAGAATCGGGTCGATCAGGCGGTGCAACAAGCGCAGCAAAAGTACGATAGCGCGGTACGCTCGGCGCAGCAGGCAAAAAGCGACCTTGGGGCCCGCGTTGAGCAGGTGGATAGGGTTGCTCAAGGAATGGTACAGCAGGCACAGAAAGTTGAGCAGCTCGCCAATACAGCAGGCGATACGGTGCAATCAATGGTTGGGGCGGTAGAAACCGCTTGGAGCGATTTTCGAACGCCCGGCGAGAGGACTCCTGTTTCGCGGCGGTGATTGCAAGGACATTCCGTTTGAAGAGACAAAAGCCCACCAGGGCTGATGTCTCTTGGAGTCACTTTTTGTGAGCACTGGTGGTCGTGCGAGTAGTTTTTTTGTGGACGAAGCTTGCAACGACGCGCTGGGAGCTACTCATGGTGATCCGACATCGTCGCTTTGAATGGCGACACGCCCCACTCCAACCCTTGAATCGATAGGTGCGGAATGGTGTCGCAGTAAGAGTTACTCTCAATCCAGTTGCTATTGTTGCAGAGCAGGTGCGCCCGCATGAAATAGTCCCCGTTTTACTCCTGATTATCCCCGCGCCGGACCGTCGGACTGTTAGTCGCGCCTTTGCCTTCGGCTGCCTCGGATGATTAGGTTGCTTGCCAGTCGCAAATGTGAAGAGCGCATCGTACTTGGGAGTCGAGATCTCACCGATTTTTTCAAGTGCACCCCATGAGCCAAATTTCGAATATGGCGATATGTCATTGAAGTGCATGAAGAGCCCGCCGCCGCGGCTCGCCCAGCCGGTAAGATAATTGGTGTACAGGGAGCCCATTCGCGAGTCGCGATTTGCCGCCGTAAAGAGTGTAGTTAGAGTGTCGTTGTTGGCACCACTCCCCACACCAACTAAATGTTGACCACCCTCATATGAGATCAGCGTCACCCCGTGATTGAGGGCCACTGATTGGTTCTCTTCGATCCATCCGAAACTCTGAGCAATCGCACCTCCTTGGGGTCCGTTTGGAAGCGCGCCTCCTTGACTCAGCTCGGTAAACAGCGAGGCGAGCCCCCCATCGGCATCGCTAGTCCAGGAGAGGGCATTAGGATATAAATCCTCCTCGCCCAGGTAACCGCCCATATATGGAGCGATCGCGAGAGCCTTGATGCCGTGCCCTGTGCATGGGCTCTGATCCCAGAGAGGACACGAGAGCGCTTCATCGGCTGTCCACGAATTTGCGGCCTGCGAGGCGGTAATGCAGACTACTCGATCGGCGGCATCGGCGAACACACTTCGCCAGATATCGCAGATCTCGGCACTTCGACGCCCGTAATAGTTGATTCGCTTTGTGAACCCTGAAGCCTCTCCGCCCGGCCACGCGAGTTGGCCTTGAGCCTCAATCCATGAGCCTTGGCTAAACGCGCTGTTCCACGCTTCGTTCGTGTATTCGATCAGAACCGGCAGGTCAGATCGCAGTGAGGCTTTTGTCAGTGTTGCGAATGATTGAATGTACTCGTCGTTGGCTTGATGCGGCATGGTGAACCACGGGGCCTTGCCTGTGGTGTTTGCCAGCTCGATCATAATCTCAGCAGGCACCCCTTTTTCAGTGGAAAAGCGAGCATCACTGGGAAGAGCGCGACTGCTCCATGTTGAGACACTGGAGTTGTTAGTCTGCATCCAGTCCATGAAGCGCAGTGCCTGATACGGTTCAAGTCGATCGATGAAAGATTGTGAGAATCGCTGCGTGGCAAATGTTGACTCATCGGTCTCCGCAACAAAACGGATGTTGCGGATGTAATTTGCAGGATTCGTTGCAGTGATTCGAAGTAGGATGCCACCGTTTGCCGGATTAACCACAACAACGTCGCGGCCGTGACGTGAAGCAGCTTCGTTCTTGCCCGCTCCCAATCCGTACTCGATAGTGCCTTGACCCTCATACAGGACGACGTACGTGCCTGCCGGAAACTCAGCCGGGACGTCCCAGTATGTGGCAGCACTTGTAAAAACAAGGGAGGGATCCGATGCCGCCGGAAGTGACCGCACCCACCCATTCGAGTCAAGGTCAAGAAAAGCGCCTTCGTTCGTGTCGAAAGCGATAGCGAATGAGCAGCCAGGGTCGATCCCGCCCTGACACTGAGTGAGCCATGAGCGCGAGTTTGCAAAGATGTCTCGGAAGGGAAGCTGAGGCGAGTAGTCAGTGACAGCGTCTAGGTTGGTGCCGAGTTTACGGTGACTGAGGGGCTGGCCTGACGACGCTATAGGCGCCACGCTCAACAAGAGCGATAGTAGCCACAAGAGTTTATGGAGTAGCTGGGTAGCCATGTACGAGACCCGTGCCTGAGAGGAGAGAGAATCGTGCAGTTGACTAGACGGAACAACTCCTCGCATAGGAGGCAATTCCGGAATGTCTCTGCGCCTGATGCGCGTGGGAAGATGAGAAAAAATCACGTGAACCCTTGGCGTGATGACCCTGTCAACAGTGTACTCCATTCACAGCAGGGGACGCATCCGATTTCTCGTTTGGTTGCGGCGTTAGTTTCTATCTCTCACTCCCCTGATAGGTGCAAGGAAAAGGCGCGAACTCTCCGTAAAATCCATAGCTTGACGTACGCAAGAGCCTTTTTTACCGTGGGACGATGATGAGGGATATCGTAGCCAGAAATGACCTTCGGGTGGCGCTTGAGAATTTTCAGTGTGCGGGCTTGGACGGGCAGGGCCTGGTGCCGCGCTTTGTTGACCTGATTCTTGGCTCATCAGAGTGTTCTCGGCGCGATCATTTTTCGCCCGGACATCTGACAGGCTCTGCGTGGCTGGTAAATCGAGCCGGCACAAAGGTGCTCTTACTTCATCACGGGAAGCTTAATCGGTGGCTTCAACCCGGGGGGCATGCCGATGGCGAGTTCGATCTCGCCTCCGTTGCTCTTCGTGAGGCCCAGGAGGAGAGTGGTCTGTCGTCGCTCACGTTGTTGCATCCAGGTATCTTCGATCTTGATATCCATGAGATCCCGCCCCTCAAAGGGGAGCCGGCGCATCTACACTTTGATGTTCGATATGCTCTTCAGGCTGACGAGAGCGAGCCTCTTGTTTTGAGCGAGGAGTCTCATGCTCTCGCTTGGGTTGAGCTCTCTAAGTTGTCGAAATTTACTCAAGAGCAATCGGTGCTCCGCATGCGACGGCTGTGGGAGGCTGCTCATCCACGCCTTTTTGGCCAAGGCTTTACCCAAGAAAGCCGATAAGCTTGTTGACCTCGGATCGTGCTCCAGCAAGATCTTCGAGGGCAGGGGTCTCTAAAATGAAGGGGATATCAACGAGCTTCGGGTGCGTAAAGACCGCCTTGAGAGCCTTTTCTCCGATCAGTCCATCGCCGATATTTTCGTGACGATCTTTTCTGCTTCCTAGCTCTGTCTTGCTATCGTTGAGATGAATGGACCACACCTTCTCAAGTGTGAGAGACGACTCGATGTTCTTAATAACTCCCTCAAGATCGTTCACGAGGTCGTATCCACTCGCCCACATATGCTGTGTGTCGAGACCGAAGCCTACGAGCTCTTTGCGTTCAATCTGTGAATAGATAAGCTCTAACTCCTCGACGCGATCGCCGATGATGCTGCCGGATCCAGCAGCTACCTCCATGATTAGTCGTGACTTCTCCGGGGCCCGTTCAAGTACCCAGTTAAGCCCAGAGACTACTCGATCGTACCCTTCGGCCTCGTCGGGTTGGTCCTTCATACTGCCTACGTGAAAGATAACACCCGCACCATCAATCCGAGTGCTAAGGTCCAGATAGTTGAGCAGTGACGTCTTGGCGAGGTGAAACTTTTGAGGATCCGGGGTCGCCATGTTGATAAGGTAGATGGCATGAAAGAATACCCTCTCAAGGCAGGTTCCTTTGCGAGCTTTGTTGAAAGCATCCTCAGCTCCCTCGGTGAATGGTTGGGAGTTCCAGCGTTGAGGCGGGGAGGGGTGGATCTGAATTGTGTTGATACCGAGCTCCGCTGCAGCCTTGGCAGCATTTTGCAGACCCCCTGCACACGAGACGTGAGCACCAAAATATCGTTTCATACCCGTCGTTTCCTTATTCCCCAATTTGTGAATGGTGCCGTACACCCTCAGAGGCTCATTGCGACCGGGCGAGATACTACATAATGTACTCCTGGTTAGTCGAGAGATTCGGGTATGGTTAAGACATCGTTGATTTTTGGAGCAGGGCTTTTATTTGGGGCGGGCGCGGTCGCCTTGATGCTCTCCCCGAATTATTCGCATGAGAGCGTCCACGCAACCCCAGTGCCGCAGGTTTTATCCTGCGACCGGGAACTGGCCGAGGCTCGCCAACGTGTTTCCGAACTTGAGAATAAAGTCTCCGCGGTCGCGCGTCGAAGCGAGAATGTAGCGCCAACCTACGGGTCTGGCACTGAGACCCCACAGCCACCTCAGTCAGAGACCTCTCAGCAGGAGGTAATTTCCTGGAGGATTTCAGCGATTGAGAAGTTCGTTCCGCTATCCGAGGAACAGAGGTCGCGCCTCTCGGCAAAGTTCGAGGAGGAGCAGAGGGCGAAAGCTGCTGGCGAGGAGCCGCACAGCGAAGCGCTCGAGGAGATCCTTGGTCAGGAAAATGCGAGCTTTTATCGGAATCAGGTAAAGGCTGCGTTCCAGCGCATGGAGAGCGAGGAAAATGAAAAAGAGGTAGTGTGGCTCAGTCGTCAGTTGACTCTCTCGGATGTGCAGGAGCAGTCAATGCGCTCCGTCTTTAGCTCTGTTGAGCAAACGATCGAACAGGAGCAGGGCGCTACTCAGAATATGGCAGCAGGTTCGCCACAGGAGAGAGTAAAACGGATGATAGCAGAAAATAAGCGGAGATCTGAGCTGCGTGCAGAGCAGCTCAAGCCCATTCTCTCTCCCGAGCAGTATCAGGCATATCTACGATCGCAGGCAGAATCATCCGCGTCGGATGTTGAGGTGTTTCACGATCCTGGAAAGTAAGGCAAGCAGCTGCTAGCGCTTCTCAGTGCCCTTTCTGCAGAAAACGATGTAATCCAACACACTTTGATGAATTACCTTGTGCGCTGCAGAGCGATTGTAAATCTGTGCCACCTCGACCGGCGGACTCTTTCGCGAGCCGGGGATCTCCTTGTAGGTCAAAAAGTAGTGACGAAGTCGGTCAATGACCGCCTTCGGCACATCGGCGATGTCCTGAATCTCGCCGTAGACGCTATCGCCCTCAAGAACCGCAATAATCTTATCGTCAGCCTCATTCTTGTCGATAATTTTTAGGCCGCCGACGGGGCGGGCTCGAACAAGTATGTCGCCGTGTAAAATAGGTCGGTCGGCTAAGATACAGATATCGAGCGGATCTCCATCACCTCGAATCTTCTTCCGCTTGAGGGCCTTGGCGCACAATTCGCCAACACCATCGCCGCAGTATGTCTGTGGCACGAAACCATAGAGCGCAGGACAGTAATTCGAATATTTTTGAGGCCGGTCAACCTTAAGGATACCGGTCTCTTTGTCGATCTCAAATTTGACGGTGTCAGTGGGAACGATCTCTACGTAGCAGGTTACGATCTCTGGGGCCTCGTCTCCGATGGATACGCCGTGCCACGGATGTGCTCGGTACATTGGGGTATTCGTCATAGCGTCATGCTCTCAGGAAAGATACAAGGCTCCTCGTATGATTGAGTGAAAAACCTTTGATGTTGCCCAGACGTGAACGTGCTCGCCAACGTACACGTCGAGAAGGTGGCTTCATGCTAGGCCACCGAGACAGAGATTTCAATCCGCGTAGACCCGCCCAACGACTGTTAACTCGTTTTTATTGTGCGTCAATTGCCGGCCGTCGAACCAGGAGGTGTTCGATTTGAGGTATGAAGCGATCTGATGGAGGGTCGGAATATCGGGGTCCCCTTTAAACTTGACCGTCACGCAAAAATTACGGCAGAGCCTCTTCTCAATCCATGAGCGTAGGATCGCAAGGGTGCGATCGGGGGTCGTGATCACATCGCACACCAGCCAATCCACGGGAGCAGGAGGTATCCAGGTAAAAGCGTTCCCCTTGATAAAAGCTACCCTCTTATTTCGGGAAACCTCTCCGTCTAGGGGGCTTCGGTCAACAGCGGTTACCGAGGCTCCGGCTTGCGCCATTACGTGGCTCCATCCACCAGGAGATGCTCCCAGGTCGACGGATGTATCTCCCGTGCGGACCGGAAGCTTAAAGACAGTTATTGCTTCACACAGCTTTTTAAATGCGCGCGACGGAGGAGCCTTGTCATCAGCGATTGAGACGAAGCCTGCAGGATAGTCCGAAATTGATCCGCCGAATAGGTTTCGAGTCTGAGGCGTCGCGAGGCTGATATACCCTTCAGTTGGAGAAGTCAGTACTACTTGAACCAAGATACTATTGTGCTCGGGTGCTTCATGCAGAGTGCGCAGGAGGGAGCGACGCTTTGCCTTGAGCAACTCTCGAAGCTCTTTGGAGATGAGGCCGGCGCGGGCGTACACCTTGCCACTTTCTGCGGTTGATGGGTCGAAGATGTGGAGTGACCACGAAGGGGTCTCATCGCCGATGTTTTGGATGAGGTAGTCGAGGATTCCGTTCGCCCAGCCTTTAATCGATGGAGCCGCAATTGGCGCCGCGTTCGGAAGAAGCTGTGCCGAAAAAAAGAGGGGATATGCGGCGAGATCGTGGTGAGAAACGCCGGAAATCCCTACCACTTGGGGCGCTAGCTCGCTACACTGTACCCCATCGATGCGATTACGGAGTTCCTGGCATAGAAACCTCTCCTGACCACGCCTCGTAATCGCGATATCTTTAGGTGTTGTAGTCATGGCTATGCGAAATAGACCTCAATCGAGTACCACGAAGCGGCCTGTAAGGCGAGGGGGCGGAGATAGTCGTCCTCCACACGCGCGACGTGAGGATCTGACGAAGTTCTACGGCGTGCAACAGTGCTTGGCTCTGTTCGAGCATCGTAGGAAGGATATTCGACGGGTATTCGTCATGCCGCAGCTGAAGGAGCGCCTTGAAGGGGTAGCCCAGTGGTGCGAACGGCAAGGCCTATCGGCCCGAGTGGTTGAATTTGAAGAGTTATCGAAAGTATCCGGCACCGATCACCATGAGGGAGTGTGCATTGAGGCGCGCCCCCTTCGTACCCTGGTATCTGGAGAGCTTCTCAAGCGACTCACGGATCTTCAACGCGCGTGTGTGCTTATCCTCGAAGGGGTTGAGAACCCGCACAATGTAGGGGCGATTCTGCGAACGGCGTGCTTCTTCGGAGTAACGGCGGTCATTATTCGATCTACTCAGATGTCGGCACTCTCAGGCGCGGCGTGTCGCGTTGCCGAGGGCGCGGCAGAGATCCTTCCGATTTCGATCGTCAAGGAGTATGGAAACATATTTAATGTCCTCAAAGCGCGTGGCTTCTCGGTTTTTGCAACGACTCCACATGAGGCTCGCTCTCTTTACAGCGTTAAGTGGCCAAACAAGATAGCGCTTCTTTTCGGCGCTGAGGGCCTTGGTCTCTCTGAGGAGGGGTTGCAGCTCGCTGATACGCGCGTTGTGATTCCTCGGCTGGGGCCTCTCGAAAGTCTGAATGTCGGAACAGCGGTCGCCTCAGTGCTTACAGAGGCTCGTCGCGAGTTGGTAGTGTCGGGCGCTATTCGACGCTACACGATGCCTGGATAGAGTTCAGGTGGCTTACAGAGAACAGCCTCGTAGGCCCTTGCCGGAGAAGTACTTCAGGGGCATTCTTCTTTCATGACTGAACGAGAAAATACAACGTGTTGGCGAAGATTCCTCTCGTTCCTGCCAGGAGTTCAATCATTCGTGGTCGCGGGTGCTTTCTTTCTTCTGCTCGGACCGCAGCTCGCGAAATTCGCCAATGATCCGGGTGTTGGATGGCACCTTGCTGACGGGGCACAGATCGAAGCATCCGGGGCTATCCCTCGTGTTGATACCTTTCTGAGTGTGCAGCGCCCATGGATCTCTGACCAGTGGTTAAGTGACCTAGCGCTGTATCGGCTTTTTGAAACAGGCGGATGGCCGCTCCTCTACGCGGTGCTATGCGTAGTATACATGGGTACATTTTTTGGCATCGTGTACTCTGGGGCGCGTTCGATCACCAAGGGAACCCTGGGAGCCTCGTTCGCAACATTCATTGCCGCCAAGATGTCACTCGTTCACTTCATTTTGCGGCCGGTGCTTCTGAGCTTTGCCTTCTTTGGTACCCTCGCAATGGTGGTATTCGGTCCGCTCCGAACCAAACTGCGACGTGGTGAGCCCTTTGGTTGGCGCATCTGGATCGGCGTACCGCTCCTGTTTTTAGTGTGGGCACAGATCCACCCCTCGTTCGTTCTGGGACTACTTTTACTCGGCATACTTGTAGCAGGCTCGGTTGTAGACCAAGTATTTTGCTCAGTGAGGACCCAGAGTCGGGCGATAGTGCAGGGTATTCTCCTTGTGATTATTGCTGCGGCCGTTACTCTGATCAATCCGTATGGGGTGGAGCTTCACTCGAGTATCCTGTTCTTAGGACGCAGTGATTTTTTTATGCACCTCAACATTGAGTGGCTCCCGATTCGGTTCTGGAGTTACGAGGGGTTTATCTTTTTCATTTTAGTGGCAGGAGTAAGTGCTGCCGCAGCAGTTGGAAGAAGGTATTTAAGCTGGTCGACTTTTGAATACGTTGTTGTTGTTGTCTTTGCGATCATGGCAGCGCGTGCAGCCCGCATGATGCCGTATTTCGCAATCATATCAGTCGTTCCAATCGCCGAGGTGCTGGGCTGGCTAGCAACAACCCGCTGGGCGCGCGAGGGGTATGTGGTTCGGCTGATGTGGCCAGTCCTGGTTCGGACATCAAAGCGGGAGGCTTCCTGCGGACGGGGGCTTCTGGTGCTCGGGGCATTGTCAGCGGTAGTTCTCGCCGATTCTCTCTTGAACGGCCGATTGCTCACCTTCAGCGGTCCATTCGGTCCTACACAGGATGCCTATCCGTACCGGGCAATTAGGGAGATTCTGATAGACAGCCAGTCTTTGGAGAAAAAGCCGATCGTGATCACTACCCCTAACTGGGGAGGTTTTACGGTGTGGGAGGGGCATAGGCGCTTGTTGCCCCAGATCGATGATCGCAACACGATGCTCGGAGAAGATGCGTACCGTAATGTAATAGCGGGCCTAAAGGATGCCCAGGCGTTGCTGCCGTATGCGCGGTCGATGCACGGCGATTACATCTTGGTGCCCGCTGAGCCTGAGTTGAAACTAGACCAGGACTGTAAGCGGATATATGCCGATTCAGTAGCGGTGGCTTGTCGGATTCCGTAGCGCCCACGGGGATAGAGGGCCATCCACCCATAGTGGCCGGCATCATAGGCAAAATGCAAACGACCGGCTCTACTACAGCCTGGTTCCTGGCTTGAGTTTGGCAGCGCTCAATTGTGCCGATGCGTGCTACTGACGCCCTCAAGTACAGCAAACGATCATGGGAAAGATGAGAGCCGTATGACAGAAGAGCAGAAGCCTCTCCACGATGCTCGGGAAAATATCGCGTTGTGGAAAAAATGGGGGCCGTACCTCAGCGAGCGACAGTGGGGCACGGTCCGAGAGGATTAAAGCGAAGGTGGAGACGCGTGGAATTTTTTTACCCATGATCACGCCCGCTCACGTGCATACCGATGGGGAGAGGATGGATTAGGAGGGGTTTCAGATGAGAAGCAGCGCCTCTGCCTCGCGTTCGCGTTGTGGAATGGTGAGGACCCGATCCTAAAAGAGCGACTTTTCGGGCTAACTAACAGCGAGGGAAATCACGTCGAAGATGTTAAGGAGTACTACTTCTATCTTGATAGCACGCCGACCCACTCCTACATGAGATGGATCTACAGGGTCTTTGTGGAATCGAGTGGGTAGAATTGGCGTTTTCGGACGTGAACATTGCTCGTGCACGGAAACGTGAACCTACCCGAAGAAGTGTGGTCACACGCCCTGAAGGCAAAGTTTAGAAAGCATGGCACCAATCCGTGTAAGCAAAAGCTTTCCGGTGCGATATTCGTCCGGGGAGAGGTGGCTAAGGGCGTTGAACAAATCAAAGAGGGCACCACACTCCATGACGGACCCTCGGGCTATTGAGACATAGCGCCGTTTATCGGCTTGTTTGAGCTTGCCAGCACCTTCGGCGATGTTGAGCACAATCGAAGATGATGCGCGCTTACACTGATCTTGGAGTTCTCCGTTTCTCCTGGGTAGCCGGTCTCGAATCTCAAACGTAGTGACGACGAACTCCAGAGCTATGCGGTAGACATCCAGTTGTTCATAATGGGTCTTCGACGTTTTTAGTGGGTGCTTTTTGATGATATCGGGCCGTTCACGTGCACCTGCTCGTGAACGTACCCGAAAACATGAACTCGCGTGCGCTCAACATAGCTTATAAACAACGCTAGTAAGCAGGAGTTCTCCGCTCGCGTGTTCGTCAGCGGAGATGTAGGTACGTGGATGAATAAACCAACAGTAGCACTGCAATCCCTTGCGGGTACGTGGTACGGCGGCGGATCATCGTTTACAGTCCTACGGCGCTACATGGTTTACACATTTGATAGGCTTTCTCCCAGCCGGGAGGGGCGAGTGTATGCCATGGAGGAAAGAGACAGTGGAAGACCA
>JBIJBZ010000027.1:0-23783 GCA_044344945.1 Bdellovibrionota bacterium
CGTTCTGCACGCAGCCAGGTGCGGTGTCTCTTCCTTGAAATGCACCGATAACCCCGTGGTTTGTCGTCTCTCGTTCAAGCGAGTACTCGACGCTATTATTTCACGGTCCTCAGAGTAGATCGTAACACAACGAGCAACGCGATGGTTATCTAGTTTGCCCTCTTGGTTATACTGGTAGACCTTGTGAGTATTTCGGTGTCTAAAAATGGGCTGTAAGCTCAACCAGCTCCGTGTGCCTACGACACAAGTAGATTCCTTGTGAGACCATTAGAAAAGGTTTCGTGATGATGAGAACGAGGGGGACTGGGACTAGAATCATGCCAGGCGCTCGTTTCAGGCATAACATCCAGACTTTCATTACCGTACTGCCATGGTGGCTCAGCCCCCTTAGAAGAAGAGCAAAAACTTCGCTGTCGCGCGCTTTTGCTGAGGAGCGGTACTAACGAACCATGCTAACGTACCATGGCCAGCTGTTGGATATGTTCGTTTGTTATTTGTCGTCCACCAACTCAACTTTTCCGTTCTTCAAAATTTTCTCTTTAAGTGGGAACCTAACTCTGCGATCAACTATTGGGATAGCTCCATCTGGTGTAGAGATCTCTGTCTGCTTTAGCAATTCAGCGTACAAATCCTCCCTCGTAGAAATGCTTGAGTTGCTCGAAAGTGTCTGTAGAAGCAGCAACGTTGCGGCATACGCAGAGACCGTGGCGCCAGACGGAGTAGCCGAATATTTGTCTAGCACAAATTTCCTGAGACTTGGAACATTAGTATCCATTTCGACAAAACGAACTCCTTCAAGAACATCCATTCCCGCAGATTCAATTACGTCCTTCTTTGCAATCCACAAATTACAGTACATTTTTGTGGAGATTCCTAAATCCCTCGCCTGCCGAAGGAAAGGAGCGATTTGATTAACAGCTAGATTCGCAAATATGGCCTTAGGAGATGATGATTTTATTTTTAATAATAGCGAGCGAAAATCGCTATCTGAAGGAATGACCTCCTGATCTGAGACGATTTTCAAACCTAGCTTATCGATTGCAGCTCTAAAGCCATCCGACACAGAGCTCTGCCAATCATCCTGAACGGTCAGGAGGGCGACCGAATCATAGCCACGATCTTTAAATATCTGAGCAAGAAAGGTTCCCTCTTCGTCAGACCGAGACCAAACCTGGAATGCGTATTTATTAACAGTGGAGAAATCTTTATTCCCAGCCCCACCAAGGAGGGGAACGCCTGACGATTGAGAAAGCGGATTCAGCGGCATACCGACAGCTCCTCGCATGACGTATACTCCGAAAACGTTTTCAGTGTCCGTAAGCCTACGAAACTCATTTATCCCAGTAACTGGATCCGCTTTTGAATCAGCGTAGACAATGTCGAGTGGGGGTGGTGATTTCGCTGTAGCCATCGCAGCTTCTACTCCGCGTTGATTATCCACTCATCCAGAAGCGTAGCTCCCGGTAAGCGGGAGCAACATTCCAATCTTGATTTTAGGAAGATGTGGGCTTTGAGCTCTAACAAAAGACGGGATTATCACCAGAAGAGCTAGGAGAGGTATTTTGTGGAGTTTCAGATAGCCTCAAGGTAGGTCATTTCTCCCCGTATTTATGGACGCTTCTGACTTAATCGACAAGGAAATGCCTGTGGCGGGGTGATGCCCGAAGGATGATCTCCAAGGCTCAAGTTACCAAAGAGACGCTTAAGCAAATTAGGCAAAACGACGCGAACGCGCTGTTATGCCTCGCATCCTTACGTCAATCGTCAATAATCATTGCTAGGAACATCGATCGCTTTTTTGTAGATAGTTGAACTATGGTAGTCGACCGCATCATGAGGTCCAAATAACCCCTAACGAGGGGTGAGGTAAGGGTTGAAATGCGTGACCTGTCCCGCCGGGCTATGGTTTCAACGGTCCCGGTCGAGCCAAAGCTGTGCCCTCTTCCCTCGTACACCGGAGAATTTCTCGGTAGTGCGCGACATCGCGCTGAGCAGGAAGGAAGAGATGAACCTCTGTCAAATTAGCTCCGATTTTGATCCCTGAAAATGATGGAGACGTTGTCCAACGCGCCCTCGAGCAGTGCGTTCTCCGTGTCGTGTTTCCACTTGACTTCCCTCCCCACCACTTCTTTAATGTGGGAGTCCAAGAGGGCCCGCACCCCGTTAGCGGTTTGGAACTTTTAGAAAACATTACACGAGCGAGTTTCTTATGAGATTGATGACACTAGTGGGCCGAATTTTTCAGGGTCATGCAATATGCGGGCTAAGCTTAATTCTGGCGATCATTGTATCGACTGACTCGCTTCAGGCTGAAACCAAGCCCCTCAAGCTCGGCTTTATCAGTATCCTCACCGGCTCTTACAGCGATGTAGGGCAGGCAATGGCTAAGGCAGCGGAGCTCGCGACCGAGGACTACGAAAGGGAACACCCTCAGCGCTCGATCACCTTTATTTTAGAGGATGACGCCCACGATCCTAAAAAAGCGATGTCGGCGTACCTCAAGTTGAGTGAGGTCGATAAGGCCGACTTGATCATGCCGATCTCGACCTTCGCGATCGGCGCCCTCAAGGATCGCCTCAATCGTGAAAAGAAGCTTACCTTTATCCTCGGTAATGAGCCGTATGACCCTCAAGATGACTACATTTACATGGTCAGTCCGGCCGCGGCTCCCGCTGAGCAAGGACTTGGTGCGGTCATTCGTGACGATTTTAAGAGCGGAAAGGTGCTTATTCTCGCTTCCCAAAACGAAGCTCTTACTCGCTTCGCGAAAGCGGTCAAGGACGGCGTACAAACCGAGGCTGAGATCCTTGAGATACCGAGCGGTGCTGACTATCGAGCACTCGCGCTTCGGATAAAGTCGATGAAGCCAGTAGCGATCGCCTTTAACGCATTTCCGCTCGACTCAGCTAACATTATCAAGGAGCTGCGACGCATCAACTTTATTCCGGCGCTCTACTTTGACGAGAATATCGCTAATTCCAACACCGAATTCCGCACCGTTCTACAAGATCTATCCCCCCTTCGAAACGCGAAGATCTTGCGGCTCGGGACTAATATACAACCCGACTTCTCTGAGCGTTTTCGTCAGCGGTTCGGCACCCCGGCGACGATATGGACCGACTTCGCCTACGATGCCACCTACCTCGCGCTTAGCCTGAACGATAAACCTGTCGAGGAGGCGCGAGCGTGGCTCGCGTCGAACACCTATCACGGCGTGAGTGGAGATATTCGATTCGATAACACGGGCCTCCGTATCGCGGAGTTCTCTGTTGTGCCTCTGAAAGAGTATCCTTCATACAAGGATAAGCTTGGATAGAGAAGCCGCTTGCTTGTCCCCGGTAGATCCGCAGGAGCGAAGACGGACGCAACGCCTCCCCGCTTTCGCTAGTACACCCTAATTCTTCACACAACTTCCTCGTGCCATCTCCGATTATTGGGAGGTATGCCGCGAGCCAATCGAGTCTTCACCGAAAATCATGTCTTTGAGATCATTCCCCGGGCCCGGGAGCATCTCCCCATGCCTCCAACCCGTATCTCGAACGAGATAAAGCTCGGCATCCTGGGTAGAGCTCAAAGAGACAACAAGGTGGACCTATGTCACTTCGTGGACATGAATAACCACAGTCACAACCTGGCGGTGTCGCATACAGGGCAGGAATTAGCCAAGTTCTACATGGAGCTTCAGAAGAAGACTACCGACGCGGTAAAAGCGCTCGTGGGTATGGCGCATCTTAACCTTTGGGAAGATCGACCGACCGTCACTCGGGTAGTAGACCTAGAGGGTGTCATAAACCGAATAGTCTACATCTACACCAATCCCTCCAACGCTGCTCTCTGCGATTCAATTGAGGAGTATCCCGGAATAACCTCTTGGTCTGCCTTCTTAAGGTGTGAGCCGTCCGTAGAGGCCCAGGTAACGATCGATGCGCAGTGGTATCCCGTCTCTGAGATCCCGAGGCTCCCGGCACTTTCACTCTCTCCATCACAAGATGCGGCTCTGCATAGAGAGTTGCGTCGGTCAGAGGGAGCTCATCGCCACCCGATCGTGCTCAAGCCCTTTAAGTGGCTTGAGGGGTTCGGTATCACGGAGCCTTTAAGGATCGAGAATATCCGCAAACGGATAATCGCTGGGGTTCGAGAGGTAGAGCGAATAAATGCTGCCGCCCGCGCTACAGCCAACACTAGATGCTTCCCGGCCAGTATGCAGGGAAGGCAGGCATTTATGAGGCCTCACAAGCCAAAGAAGAAGGAGCGGAAGATATTTATCATCTGTAGCGACAAAGAGCGCCGTATTGAGATCCTCCAGCAATATAAATGGATCTTTAGTCGCTGCAGGGAGTGTTATCGAAAAGTAAAAGAGGGGTTGCGTATCGATTGGCCTCCGGGAACATTCATACCTTGGCAACCTCCTGGATTCGTCTTTCCCGTATCGGCTGCTTCGTAGCGCTGCATGGGGCTCCCTTGCCGCAGCGACACAAATTACTGAGAAACTGCCAATTTTACGCGGCTATCCAGTTCGGGCTCCTCGTAGTTGCACTGCTTCGACTAATTAATATTGATATGAGTATCCACAACCCTCCTGTGAGTGTTGTGATTATGATTCAGACTTTTCGTTCTTAATGGTGCCGCAGGGCAGACCAGAGCCCGGCCGGTATAATTAACGAGGGAATGTGCGAAGTAGAATGTACCAGAGGAAGGGGGGGAGCGAAGTAGAATGTACCAGAGGGGCCACTGTAGTTCATACACGAACCCCGCGTTTCAATATCTGCACACGTTGCAGTTCATCGTATCCCGCAGCTCACGCCACGCATCGAACGGCTCTACCACATACTTCAATCTCCCCTCTTTGGGGGCCGTAGCTATTCGCTGTCTATAGTGAATGCCAGGTGAGCTATCTCGTACAAATGATTCATATTGAAAGACCTCGGAGATCATCATCGCCAAAAGACTGCGCGCTCGATGGACCGCTGATGGTGCGCTCACCTCCCGAAACTCATGCAGATCATGTGGGCGCCAAACGTTACGAAAACATGGCGAGGTATCAGATATTCTGGGGAAACGCTCAAATCGTTTCATCCATATGGATCCGCTCGAATGCGTGAGCACCATACCGAATCCCCACAGATGCAGTGCTTGCCCCTCTCCAAGCATCTTTGAGTATCGCGAGGAACCGTGCGTATTCCCGGACGGCCGGAACCGGGCAAACCCGTAGTCTGCGAGAAGGTTTCCTTCCTCCCGCCGAATATCACATCCGAAGCACCACATCTGGAGGTTCACGAGCCGCACGAGATTGCGACCAAACTCGCCGGTAAACGACCACCTCTGTAACTTCTCCGCACCCTGCGGAAATAAACATGGTGACTCGAACACGACCGCCCTAGCCCCCGTAGTGCGTAAAACTGGGTCGCAAGAGCAACGAGATTGAGGATTTCTGGGGTCCCAAGGGCGACTTCCTCAATGCATCTTCACGGCTGACTCGTATCGAGACGCCGTTCGCTCTGAGCATCAATTTTCGAACCGAAGAATTCCCGTTCTCGGCGCTCGCAGTAGCTGGCCTCATTGAATATGCGCGCTAGTGCGCTCCTTCAAGATTCCATGGAGAGAAGGGATCAGGGAGTTTCCTCCATTCATCCTCCCCTAATCGGAGCTCTTCATCTGTGAGGAGACAGGCATCGAGGAGCGAAACTATCTCTTCGCGCCTCATGTCGATGCCGATAAATACGAATTCCTGCTTCCCTGATATCGGAGCCATTTCAGAGCTAACCAGCGAGCCATCCTGGCTCTGTCCGGCCCAATAGCCTGCGGGCTCAGTTCGACACGCACCTCCAGCTTGTGACCACGATCCTGCTAAGCGAGGACGGGAAGCTAACCAGAAAAATCCTTTGGAACGGATTACTCCTGGCCACTCGGACTGCAGTGATTGCGCGAATCGCTCAGGATGAAACGGACGGTCTCGTTTATACGTGAAGCTCGAAATTCCATATTCCTCCGTCTCAGGAGTATGTTCGCCAGCAAGTTCCTTCGCCCATCCTGCGCTCTGCGCGGCCTTCTCAAAGTCAAATATCTTTGTATTGAGAATCTCACGGCCGGCAATGCGTCCGTGTTCCGTATTGATGATACGAGCATCTGGATTCAACTTTCGAATGATCCCCGCAATCACCTCTCGCTGCGAATCTGCCACAAGGTCGATCTTGTTAAGAAGGATGATATTTGCGAACTCGATCTGGTCAATTAAGAGATCAACTATTGTCCGATCATCGGATTCATCAACGGCGATACCACGCTGTTGCAGATCCTCCGAAGATTCTAGGTGGCTGAGAAAATTCGCGGCATCGACCACCGTTACCATCGTATCAAGGCGCGCGACCTGAGATAGGCTTCGGCCATCCTCGTCCATGTGGGCGAAGGTTGCAGCCACCGGCATCGGTTCGCCAATTCCCGTCGATTCGATAATCAGGTAATCGTATTTTTTTTCGGCCGCTAAAGCCGCTACCTGCTCCAGCAGATCTTCGCGAAGCGTACAGCAGATGCAGCCATTAGACATCTCGACGAGCTTCTCCTGACCTCTGTCCAGACGAGCGTCACCCCGCTCTACCAGCTGTACGTCTATGTTCACCTCGCTCATATCATTAACGATTACTGCTACTTTGAGCCCGTCACGATTCGAAAGGATGTGATTTAAGACGGTCGTTTTACCCGCGCCCAGGAATCCCGAAAGCACAGTTACTGGCAATCGAGGTCTAATCGAAGTATCTTGTGGTGTCATAGTCTGCCCATCATTGTTGCAACTCAGTTGCGTATAGATGCCAGATCCTGTAGTCTCGTGTCAACAGCGGAGGAACGTGATGAGAAAAACACAGGCGCGCCAGGCGATCGTTGAACTCCTTGCGAAGGCGCATAGGCCCGTCACAGCCCGAGAGATCGTAGACGGCATAGCGAAGAGCCGACCGGACATCAACAAATCGACGGTATACCGCTTCATCAAGAGCCTGTTAGACACGAACCAACTTGTCGCAATCCCACTCGTCGGAAAAGGCGCACTGTACGAACTTCGAACGGATGCTCTCCACCATCACTTTGCATGTGAGAAGTGCCAGGACGTAGTGTGTTTAGACGGTGCAGACGTTCAACTACGACGCATGGTGCCGCAAGGCTTCTCGGTCTCGCCTCAGCACGTTGTGCTGTCGGGACTCTGCGCAAAGTGCTCATAGCGCGCACACCAGAGCCAACCCGCTCGAAGGTCTGAATCCTGGCCCACGCGAAGGATATACCGCGGGAAAAGCCACAACGGGGATCCGTTTCTGCCCGCAAGTCGCCTCGCAGTTCAACGACTCAGTCCAAGCAGAAGTAGAAGGATGTAGGACCTGTGCTTTCGCGCCCTCCAGGGGCTACGCTCAATAGTTGGGGTGTGCCATGCTACTGGCTTATGACTTATCTCTTGGAGTTTAGATACCCCTTTTCTACAGAGCGGTAGCGTCCCCTTTCTCTCCCGCTGCTAGCCGCTGCTGGCGCGCTAGCCCGAGTACAGGGCCCAACTCCACTCACGGACACTCCACGCTCTGCCTCGGCAACCGAGCAGTAGCGCGCAGAGCTGCACGGTGCAGGCGGCGGATCTGGTTGGCGATTGCGTTGCGGGATGAAGGGGCTCGTGAGCTGGGCGAGTGCGCGATGCGGTTAGCGTAGAGACCCGTCCTGCGTAGGGTGACGAGGTGCTTGCGGTACGCGGCAACCGTGTTGCGGTAGGATTGATTGACACATCCGGGTGGTAGCGAGGGACACGATAGCCGCACCTTCGGGATCGCAAAGCTCTCATTCATGACCTCAAAGTACCCAAACTGTGCCCCGGCCTCGGCCACTGCAAGAACATCTCTGATCCTAGCTTTTTGTTTGTCGTCGTGGCGCGAGGACTGAACTCGTCGCAGTAAAGCATCTATGGAGGTCAGAACGTAGCGTTGCAGCACCAGGGCCCTTCGGTCTGCCTTAACGACGTCAGCGGACCGATTCTGGGTAGAACATGCTGGAGCTGGCAGTGGTCGCGGTTGTACGTCGAACAGAGTAGTTAGTTGACCGGTGCCGATCGAGCGCTCCTCTGGTGTGAAGGTGAAGGTGTCGAGGTGTGGACGAATTGTGTACGTACTATCAGAGGGTAAGTCTGAAAAGAAGAAGTATCCCTTTGAATCCGTCAGGGTGCTTCGATAGAAGGATCTCCCCTGAGAGAGTAGGCGAGAAGAGTCGAATGCAAATGACATCCTTGATGTCCCAGCCCCACCATTTTTCACCAGATAGACGGTCACCGGCTCGGTAAAGGGCTGTCCCCCTGGCGCTAGAATGAATCCCTCCACGGCGTCAGGTGCTACGATCCGCATCGGGACGGGTGGTGTCGGCGTTGGTACTGGAGACGGGGTGTCAGCTGGTGGAGGCGTGGGGGTTGCTGCGGGAGTGTCTGTTGGGGTTGCAGTCTGCGTTGGGGTTGATGTTGGCGTTGCTACCGGTAGAGTACAGAGCGAAGAGCACCCGTCATCATCCAGCACATTACCATCATCACACTCCTCACCCGAGGTAACTACACCATTTCCGCATTGAGTGGTGGTGCAATTAGAGTCGCATCCGTCGCCGTCGGTAAGGTTTCCGTCGTCGCACGCTTCTCCGCTCGTCACCCTACCATTACCACACGCAGTGAGGGTGCAATTCGAGTCGCATCCGTCGCCGTCGGTGAGGTTTCCATCATCGCACCCCTCTACCGAGTTGTTAACCACCCCGTCCCCACAGATCTCGCTCACACACCCTGAAGTGCATCCGTCACCATCATTGGGGTTTCCGTCGTCGCACTGCTCTCCGCTCGTCACCCTACCATTACCGCACGCGGTGAGGGTGCAATTTGAGTCGCATCCATCCCCGTCGTTCAAGTTGCCGTCCTCGCACTCCTCGCTCACGTTGTTGATGGATCCGTCCCCGCAATACTCCGTAAGGCAGCCAGAGGTGCATCCATCTCCGTCATTGAGGTTCCCGTCGTCGCACTGCTCAGACGTTATTCGTCTTCCGTTACCACACTCGGTGATGGTGCAATTCGAGTCGCACCCATCTCCGTCAACCCCATTACCGTCATCACATCCCTCGCCGGGACCGGTATACCCGTCACCACACACCGCGGAGACGCACGATATACACCAGTCGTTATTGTCACTATTCCCATCGTCACATTCCTCGCCGTTGTTCGTGATCCCATCTCCACAGTACTCAAGGATACAGATCCCACTGCATCCGTCCCCACTTTCAAGATTTCCATCATCACACTCCTCACCCGAGGTGTAGATCTCGCCGTCACTCACGACCGCGGCGATCTTTGCTCCATCTGATGACAATGCGACCGAGCGCCAAGACCGAAATCCCGTATCTAGGTCGCCCCAATAGGCTCCATAGTTGGTCGCTATGACTACACGATTATTTTCGAGAACAGCGACGAGCTTCGCTCCATTTGAGGATGAGGCGATGGCAAGCCAACCCCGCACTAAAGAGGTTGTTCTCTCGGTCCAGGTCGCCCCAGAGTTAGTGGACGTATGGACTCGGCCGCCATATACTGCGGCAGCAAGGTTGACGCCATTTGAGGATGAGGTGATGGCCTGCCAATTACGAGCTCCCGCTGACGCACGTTCGTTCCAGATTTCACCGTAGTCATCTGAGGTAAAAATTGAACCCCCGTAGGCGACCGCGGCGAGCTTTGAGCCATCGGCGGATGAGGAGATTGAGCGCCAGTCTGCTATGCCAGCCGATGCTTGCTCGGTCCAGGTGAGCCCCGAATCAGGGGACGTATAGATATACCCGGTCGCAACGACCGCGGCGAGTTTCTCTCCGTCCGAGGAGGAGGTAATCGCGTACCAGTTCCTACCTCCAGCTAATGCGTCTTGTTCACTCCAGGTCTCACCAGCATCGCTTGAGGTGTATATTAACCCTCCCTCAACTACCGCGGCGAGCTTGCTACCGTCACTCGATGAGGCGATCGACCGCCAATTCCTCGCTCCGGCCGATACGCGTTCGGTCCAGGTGTTCCCTGAATTCGTAGAGGTATGGATGGAGCCACCATACACCACCGCGGCGAGCTTCGTTCCATCGGCGGATGATGCAATCGATTGCCAGGGCCGTGAGCCAGCTGAGGCTCGCGGTCGGAGCGTGGTGCCAGCATCACCGGTAACGATACCGTTTCCACAACCGGTCACTTGGCAGTTCGAGTCACATCCATCGCCGCTAGTCGCGTTAGCGTCATCACACCCCTCGCCATACCCCTCGCCACTATCATTGGTTATGCCGTCACCGCAAAATTCGTCAACGCAAGATTGGGTACACCCATCACCATTTTCACCATTCCCGTCGTCACACTCCTCCGACCCCGTCTGAATGCCGTTACCGCAACCGGTGTTGGTACAATTGGTGTCGCAGCCATCCCCGTCCACTGAGTTTCCGTCATCACACTCCTCTATCGGTTCGTTGAGGAGATTGTTTACAACACCATCACCGCAATACTCTATGATACAACTCGAAGTACAACCGTCCCCAAGTGCGGAGTTGCCGTCATCACACTCCTCACCGCCGGCGCTGATGCCGTTCCCACATGCCGAAGTAGTGCAATTTACGTCGCATCCATCCCCGTTTACCTGGTTTCCGTCATCGCACTCCTCGCCGGAGACAAATAGAGAGCCACCGGATACAACGGCCCCAAGGCTCATGCCATCAGACGATGACGTTATGGAGCCCCACGCTCGGGCGCCTGCTAATGTACGCTGGTTCCACGTAACGCCCGAATTTGTAGAGGTGTAGATGTACCCACCCGAAGCGGTCGCCGCGAGCAGTGATCCGCTTGCGGAGGAGGTAACGGAACTCCACCCCCGATAACCGGCAGAGGACCGTTGTGTCCATGTAGCCCCCGAGTCCGCTGATGTGTAGATGTAACTGGAGCCAAGAGCTACCAGTTTTGTGCCATCAGAGGACGAGGCTATTGAGCTCCATGCCCGAGTGCCGGCCGAATTTCGAGGGGTCCACGTTACCCCGTAATCGGTGGATGTGTAGATCAAGCCATTAGTGACAGTTGCGGCGAGCTTAGCCCCGTTTGAGGAGGAGGCGATCGAGGCCCAGGTCCGAAAACCGGCCGACATCCGCTCGGTCCACGTCGCTCCTGAGTCCTCAGATGTATAGATTCGACCACCGCTAACCACCGCGACCAGTTTAGTTCCATCTGAGGAGGAGGCTATCGCCGTCCAATGCCGAATGCCAGCTGGTTGAGGAGTCCACGTTGCCCCGTAATTGGTGGATGTGTAGATCAACCCATTAGCGACTACCGCAGCGAGCTTTGCCCCATCGCTGGAGGAAGCTATCGATCGCCAGTTTCGGGAACCCGCGGATACCCGTGCGATCCACGTCGCGCCTGAGTCGCTTGAGGTATAGATGGAACCACCCCACACCACCGCCGCGAGCTTCGTTCTATCTGAAGAGGAGGTAATCGCCGCCCAAGCGCGAGAGCCAGCTGATGGACGCGGCACAAGGGTATCACTTGAGATGGGTGATACCTCTCCGTCCCCACAATACTCGGTCACACAAGCCGGGGTACATCCATCGCCAGTTTCGTTGTTGCCATCATCGCACTGCTCGCTGCCCGATCGTACGCCGTTACCACAGGCGGTAAAGGTGCAATTTGAGTCGCAGCCATCCCCATCAACCCCGTTTCCATCTTCGCATTGTTCGCCGTTATTTACGGTTCCGTCACCGCAAAATTCCAAAACGCACGAAGCGGTGCATCCATCCCCGCTCACAAGGTTGCCGTCATCACACTCCTCACCATAGGTCATTATCCCATTACCACACGCTGTGGTTGAGCAATTTGAGTCGCACCCATCGTCATTAGAGAGGTTTCCATCATCACATTGTTCGCCCGAGCTGATGTATCCGTCACCGCAGGCCGGGTTTGTACAGACCGAGGTGCATGCATCGCCGTCAACGATGTTTCCGTCGTCGCATTCCTCGTCTGGATACCCATTAGTACCGTGGAGGGAGACGACGCCGTTTCCGCAAGCGGTTTGAGTGCAATTTGCGTCACAGCCATCGCCGTTATCAAGGTTTCCATCATCACAATGCTCACCGCCGGCTCGGATTCCATTGCCACAACCGGTAGGGGTGCAATTTGAGTCGCATCCATCGCCGTCGTCTAGGTTTGCGTCGTCGCACTGCTCAAACTCAGTGACGACTCCATTCCCGCAGCCAGTATTCGAGCAATTTGAGTCGCACCCATCGTTATCAGTGAGGTTTCCGTCATCGCACTGCTCAGCACTGGTAAGGATCCCATTGCCACAGGCGGTAGGGGTGCAATTTGAGTCGCATCCATCGCCGTCGTCTAGGTTTGCGTCGTCGCATTCCTCTGCGCCGGCAGTGACCCCATTACCACAACCGGTAGGGGTGCAATTTGAGTCGCATCCGTCGTTGTCAGTGAGGTTTCCGTCATCGCACTGCTCAGCACTGGTAAGGATCCCATTGCCACAGGCGGTAGGGGTGCAATTTGAGTCGCATCCGTCGTTGTCAGTAATGTTTCCATCGTCGCATTCCTCCGCGCCGGTTCGTACCCCATTACCACAAGCGGTGGTTGTGCAATTTGAGTCGCAGCCATCCCCATCAATCGCGTTTCCATCGTCGCATTGTTCGCCATCGTTGCTATCGGCGACTCCGTTGCCGCACTCAGCCCAAGCGTAGGCAACGTGGGCACACGCCAAGAACGTGGACAATATAATCGCCCACATCCAGTGGTTCCCACCTTTCCTCCAAAATTGGGGGTAATCAAGCCGGTGCATGCATGGACTATCGGCTTATTGTGAAGAGGACTTGAATTGCGGGCGTGTTAGAGGGTGAGGCTATCTAAGATGCCGAAATCACTGTTACATGGTGGGGCCCAGAGGGCCCCGCTCCGGTGAAATAAGCGTCCAGGAGGAGTGCGCTGCCCACGTCCGCCCCGGGACGGTTACGGATGCTCAGATACCCCGGGGGCAGAGGTAGGCGGAGAGGGACTACCTACCCATTATCACCCCCACTTCAACGGAATCGCCAAAAGACGGCTCCTCAAACGGAATATATAAAAATCTGGACTCGCTTCGGTTGCGCTCTTGTTGCTTGACTATTTTAGGGACACTACCTCGCCGCTAACGGATCACAATCCCATCCTCTGTAATCGAGATGGAATCTTCTCCATCGATTCTAATACCATCTGAATCGATTTTGATGCTTTCATCCCCATCCTTCGGCGCGGCTTTAGGCGCTTGGCGTTCCGGTTGGCTTGGCGCAGGCACTGAGTCTTCATCAATAATCCAACCTAACTGCGAGAGAACCTTGCCCTCGGCGGTGTTAAACTTCGCAACCGTACCGGCTATGCGCAATTGGTTGCCGAACTCATCATGAACGTTGATCGCGAGGGAGGTACAGGTAATTTTGGCGCCAGCAGCGTTAGAAGTTTTCTGAGGGCCATCGCCGCAGCGAGCCTTGAGACCGTTTGCATCGACGAGCCCTTCGTCGGTAATGGTAATTCTCGATTTCCCATTAGTGGCTACGAGTGTGCCCGAGTCGTCTACCCCAAGCGTTGGTTCGGATGCAAAGGCGAGCTGGGCACAGCCGAGGGTGGCACACGATAAAAGAGCGAAGCGTGTCGAGCGTCTCATGTCTTTAGACTCCAATAGAAATACGAAGATATAGCCCTTATAAACCAAACCATCGGCTTCCGAAGGGCTTCGAGAGCCCCATCCTTACCCACATCATGGCGTTTCGACAACCTCAAACATCTCGGTTAGGTGAATATCTGTGTCGTGAGTGGCGCACGGACTAGAGCCGTATCAGGAGCAAGGTGAGGAAGGGGCCGGTCACTACGATCGAGCTAACTAGCAAAAACACATTGGCACTAGCCCACTGGCTCAGTTTCAGTTGGCAGCTGACTGCATGTGACTTCGCCTCGAGCTGGCATTGTTGCGGTGGGACAGCACTCTTTCCACGATTTACTGCTCTCTGCACATGCTGCTAACAGCTCTTTAACAAACAGCGTAAAGGGCATCGTAGCTTTTTTGTTTCTCCATTCCGCTTGGAAAGAGGCTATCTGCTTATTCACCAACTCGCACCGTTCTGCATCAGTGCCTCCGCATTCGTCAGGGTGTGGTTCGTCATCTATGCATTCCACCTTGTCACGGCAATCGCCATCGTCACAGTCGACTGCTAAGTCACCATCATCATCGATCCCGTTATCGCAAGATTCAGCAGTGCCTTGCTGTTGCTGGCCATTGCACTTCGGATCCGGCTCCCACACTGTCTCCACCGTCCCATCTGGCAGTTCCACCGGGCGCGCTACAGGCGAACAGTCTAAACCAGGATTCACATTCCCTCCCGGCCCCCCAGGTGCCCGATCCGTGCAATCCGTAAAGAACGGCGTAAAGACCGCTGTCGCCACGCCATCCACAAACATTCGACCGTTTAAGCACTGTGCGGTTTTTTTGACTGAGGCACAGCTTGAGCCAGAGGGAGCCGTCGCGGATGTAAAGACCTCGCCCGTGTCTCCATGCGGTATGGTCCGGTATCCACCCGGTTTGGTTCTGTCGATCACGTTGCACCCCGGCATGGGGCGCGCAGTGCAGGTTGAAAAGCGGAACTCGTTAGGACCCGAGAGCTGCCCATTGGTGCAGGTCAGCCTCATCATGTTCGTTGGCTCGGAACATTTGCGACCGGTTGAAGAATCCACGACGTTCAACTTATAGGCATCGATCGTTCCCTTGTCCTTGACCTTCTTTTTGTCGAAGTCGCACGCTTGTGTGTCGCTGCAGGTTAAGAAGCGGAATGCGTCGTCGCCACTCATAACTCCATTCTCGCACCGACGGACGAGCTTTTCGCATCGTTGACCTACCGGTGCCTTGGACGCACTAAACCGCGTGCGCGTTTGGCCGTGCGCAACTGTTCTCCCCTCAAAGATGCAGGGTTTCTCCGTTTCTAAAAGGTTGATGAGCACTCGACGCGGTGCCTCTTTCTGGGCGTCAATCACTGCTTCCTCGGTTTTCTTTGTGAGCGCTACGAACGCCTGCGTAGGTTCCTTCTGGAGCCGGTTGAGAACGATGGAGTCACCTTCAATCTCGGCGGCGAAGGGAATACGGGCAATGGACTTGCTGCACAGCTTCGCAACATTCGCTCCATTTGGAATAACGGGAAACTTACAAGGGGGATCAAATGCAACAGGGCGCGAAGGGCTCTGGCCCGTCAGGGATTCGAAGGTCCTGCCACTATCGATGAGGTAGAGCTTTGAGCCTGCAGGCTGAAGGGGAAGGGTCGAGGCCCACATCGCGGTAGGATTTGATCGCACATCAACGACGAACTTCTTCCAATCGGCGACCTGCTTGGAGATTTTATCTTTATTTTGACACGTCTGTACGATCGCTTGTGATTTTGAGAGGTTTGCCACATGACACAGCTTTATGGCGTGGAGTGTTGTGAGGCTCTCGCCCGCTTCATTGATGATATCAAGGTTATATAAGCTTTTAACGTCTAGTCCTGGAGGCACCTCTAGTCCTGGAAACGCCTCTCGGAGGGGTTCTCGCAGAGACTCGCCGGGGAAGTCGCGCCGTTGGATGGCGGTGCCACTGTCGTTGCTCGTAGCGGGCGCCTGCGCAACCGCGATTGGCGCTAAGGGTATCACAATCATGAGCGATAGTAATATTCGCATGGCTTTCCTCGCCTCTCTATGGTGGTCCCCGTATCCAAAAGACAATGGCTGCGAACTTTGGTTCGCAGCCATTACGTTATATTTATTAATCTTTGGTTCCAGAGAAAGTACCCGATGTTTCACCTGTGGTTTGCCAAGATCCACTCACCGCAGTGCTTGATGAAAAGTTCCCTGTAATCGTGGAAGTCCCTAAAATTACATGAGTGACAGTGCAAGTGAAATTGGTACTAGAAGAAAAAGTACATGGACCGGTGCCAACTCCCAACGATGGGCTATTAACGGTAAAAGTACTGCCGCTGGAGGAGACATTCATAGACCAAGTACCAGATTCATCTCCGGTATATAGACCACTAAAATTGCCATTAACTGTAATCCCTGGTTGCTCTGGATTCGGATCAACTGGGACTACTGCCCGCCCTTTACACACAAAGCGAAAAGACCCCACCTGAGTCCGTACACGTGCCTCTGCTGTTTTGACCGCACCAAGAATCGTCTCTTGGGAGCTGAAGGTGGCGTTGAGAGATCCGGAGAGAGCCCTTCCTCGATAAATGACTCGCTTAGCTGGGGTGACGCGGAACGAAGTGCTCGCGGAGCCGTCTCCGTCGTTTTCATCGTAATTCGAAAGCGCCCCCCGTCCTGTGACGGCGAGTGTTTCCGCGCGTGGCTTTCGTCCGCGTACAGTGAAGGTTGCCCTCGAACTCATAGTTACGGCACCATCTGAGGCAACCGTTAGTGTCGCGGAGCCAAACCGAACGGAGCTTCCCCTTCCATCTGAAACCGATTTCGAGCCAACGATGCGGCAGCTATACGACCCGGTCACCAGCTCTTGAGCTTGGCCGCTGCTGCTCAAAACTAGCGCCAATAGGGTAGAGTAGAAAACCTTCATGATGGACTCCTTGTTATACTTATATTTAGCTTCTAAGCGGTCTGACGGCTCTTGGCAACCGAATCTTGAGCTTCTTGGTTATTTTTTGTCTCTAGTCGATAGCCAGGTAAATCGCTTTTCTGTAAGTGTCTGTTCTTTGGTGATTGGTTGATTTCCAACCCCCGGGGATGGGATCAAATAAGGGTGGCATGTGTAGTCTCCCGCTCCGGCGGGCCTTAGGCGAATGGAGGAATCGAATCAAGTTGCCCCTTACTCCGGCGGCTGCAGCCTTATGAGCCGCGTCTGTGACCGTGTCGGGCCGCGTGCATCCTCCTTCGCCAAAGGCTTCGGAGGACAAGTAAAGCGAATCCTCTTGCTTGTCCGCCGTAGCTTTAGAGCCTGTCCCTGTAATATGAGTTTCAGCGGCTGACCGAATTAGAGACTATCAGCGCATGGCAAAGACTGGGTGGGTGCGTGTAATTAACACGTAACGGGCCTGTCTCAGTGCTGATTGAAGAGGTAATGGAGGCTAAAAGCCGGCAATATCGCTCTTGAAAGCTTCCAGAGGTTGTGCGCCGAACAGGCTAGAGCCCATGCGTTTGCAACGTTTTGAAGTCCTCGCATGCGGAATTGGATAAAACAGCGGATTTCATAGTTCCGAATACTGGCTGTACGACCTGCTTCCTGAGGCAATAGCGGCTCCGCCTACCAGCTTTGCGTAATCGAAGGGTCATCTCCCGAACCACACCCTTGTCAGCCATCATTTCGTGCCTGGGTATGTAAGCTCGAATTTTTCTCCGCTTCATTACACTCAAGTTTTCAGTCGAGGAATATCCGGTATCGGCTGACACCTCATCAGGGTTTCTTCCAAGGTTACGGGTAATCTGCTCCACCAAGGGAATCAGCTCCTCGAGCTCGTTCTTCGCACGCGATACATCACATGCCACTATAACCTGGTGTTCTGAGTCAATTCACTAGAACACCCCACTTTGAGATAATCTTGCTGTCGATGACTGGGATATCTTAAGTGAACGGGATGTCTTCTCCAGAGCGTGGCTTTCTCACAGCCCTTTGAAAGTCCCTTTAGTCGATTAGTGTAGTTATCGGATGCGAAGGACCGCAGTTTAGGGGCATCGTTTGAGGGACGGTCTCACACTAGTTGGAAAAATGAGCACTATGTTCCGTCCCCGTTACGCGACAACTGGTAGCCGAAATGTGAATCCAGTAGGAAACCACAGAGTAAAGGTTCCCGGGGGCCATTCAATGCGTATCCCCTCCTTAGCTTTTTGGTAGCACTCTCGACAGCGAGCAAGGGTGCGTTTGAAGCGATCAAGGAGCTCCAATCTTAGCTCTCTATCTCCACAAATGAGGTAGATATTTCGTTCCTTCCTCTTAGGCGTATGTGGCTTCATGTGCGGCTCTCGAAGGAGCACTTTACGGGGAACTCACCTCTTTCCGGCGACTAAACGCGCTTCAGCGTTGGCTCGCTCAGTCTCTCTTACTTGAGCAATTATCTTTTGACGGATCCTTTCAATCTTGTCGGGTGCAATGATTCCGAGGACTTCCAGCCATTTAAAGGGTTTGACTATGATGGGATGGCTGATTGCTTTCTCTGACGCTGTAAGCTCTTGATGGATGCGCGCATCCTGTTGGGGGGGGGGAGTGAGCGGGAGGGTAGTGTAGGGATCTCTGACACGGTATACCGCCGCGTATCGATTACCACCTCAGCGTCTATGTTGGGCTCACACCTTAGAAATGTAAACCAAGAATGGATAGCGGGATACTCTTTAATCGAGTCGCAGAGCGGTATGTTCGAAGGGTTGCAGTAGATATATACAATCCGTTTAATCACATTCTCTAAAGTAGCGACTTCTGGGACCGCCGGGGCATCCTCCCATAAGGAGAGGGCGGATAGTCCAAGCAGTGCTTTGACGGCGTCGGTCGTCTTCTTTTGAAGCTCATGTAGAACTTGCTAAGAGTCGTGCACCGATTGGATACCGCTACGGTGTGGCTATGATTGTTCATGTCCACAAAGTGGCAGAGCTCAACCTTGCTATCTCGTTGAGTTCTTCCAAGGATTCCGAGTTGTATCTCATCGGAAGTTTTGGTTGGAGGCATGGGCAGGCTCGCTCCCGTCCGCGGAATGATCTCGTAGATAGTAGTTTCTGAAAAGGCGATTTGCTCGGCGCATAGCCACTTATCGGAGATCCGCACGAAACGTTGTGGAGAAAAAGTAGGGTGTTCCAAATGTAAGGGCTTGAGACAAGGCTTTGTAGATGGGTAAGACTGCCTGGCGCTCTTAGCTCTCAATCGACTTCAGATACTCCGAAAGAACGCTGCGAGCTCGGCTCCACGATCCATCAACACACAACCGCACACAATTATCGACAGCACGTGAAGCCAATGCAGGGTCGGGTTTCCCCTGCTCCCGAGCCAGCATCTCCAAACGAGCACGCAACAGTCGGCCGTCGCCATCTGCGAATGTCCTTAGGTGAATAGCATTTCGCGCGATTGCCAGGCCCTGAAAAAAGAGGGTCGCTGGCTTGAGCGCCTCGAGGGTTTCTCGCAGTCCCCATGCATCGACTGTTGTCCCACAATCGATGAGAAGCCACGATAAATTATTTCCGACCTCGCGAGTGTAGTACGGATGGTTCGGATGAGAGTCAAACATACCCGTTTTGAGTGCGTCCGCCTGCTTAAGCCAAAATTCAGTTGTGGTTCGCATGAACCGCTCTTTTACGTCCTCCGGAAAGTGAGGAAGCAAGATGTAATTCCAGCCCTCTCCGGCGTCGGTCTGAGTGATCATTCTTCCGTTCTCAACCACGGAGGTTGGGATCTGGGCGATAAGTTGATCAACCAGTGTAACCGCCCGCTTCCGAATGTCTGGATCCGTGACATCGACCCCCGTTAGCTCGCCGGACCCAACTCGATGAATAGTGGGAAAATCAGATGCCCTCAGCGGCTGCCGGTCAATCAGTGTTAGCCAATTACGAGCTCGCGGATGTCCGATCTCTTTAGTTTTCCAATCCCCTTGGACACAGTCCAGATCCACCCCATTGACATGCCCCTTGGCCCGCATAACTCGTGGAGCGCGGGCACGCACCGCTGCAACTACATCCTCTGCGCTACATCCATCCGGAATACTCAACGTCACTGTATATTCGTGATGGTGATGAGAATGGCTCGACGACTGACTCCGACCACTGAAGAGACGCTTGAGGCGAAACTGTAAGTTCTCCACGCGCGGCCTTCCGCTGCCAGCCATAGCGGTGACCGATTCGCAAACAAGAGGAGCCGCCCCTTCAACTGGCGCTCCGGAGGGGTCTATCTCGACGAGACGCGCCTCGGGATTAAGACTCCTGATGCGCCCGGTAACACCTATAACTGAGGCGGTATCGCGCCCTCCGTCCGCGGAATGTGTCCACGTCAGCGCTACTATATCGGCGTGCGGAATCGTCTCATTATTTCGTCCAAGCAGCTGATTATCTTCGAAATGCTTTACATCAACCGTAACAATCACAAGGGTAGGAATCTGGAGTTTATGCAGGAGGTCTTTGACAGCGCCAGGATTCGCGATGCCTGTAGTCTCGATAAATAGTGTCTTTATCTCAGGAAGCTCTTTGAGCTGCGAAACGGCAGCCTGCAGTGAGTGCAGGTCATTGCAACATACACATCCAGCGGTAATTGCGAGTACGGACTCAGGGTTCGCCGCTAGACGCGCTTGATCCGTGTTCATCGCTCCTATGTCATTCTCGATAACTACGAACGACCCAGGCGTGCCACACTCCGGTGTCGTCTTTAAGAGGTGATTAAGAAGTGTGGTTTTTCCGCTGCCGAGTGTTCCCGAGATTACGACTGCTCGCGCTGGAAGGACGATATCTGCGGTGCGATTGACGTTAGACGGTAAGGCGCTTGGGCTAATTAACATTGAACAACTCCTTGAAAAATTGAGCGACGCTCGTAGATGTACAGCTCATCCAGTGCGGGTGGTGCCCACGCTGCATCGGTCAGGATTACTCCGCCATACCCTGGCCACCGGAATGTGACACACACAGTCTTTTCGGCGGTTTAACCCCACATGCAGAACCATTCTCTGCTCTGTCAGGCACCCACCGGGCGACGATCACTCCCGACCTTGCTTGTTGTAGTGAGTGATGTCGCCGACACTATATGCAACTTAGTTGCGTGTAGCAAGATCGCAGACTCGAAAAAATGCCCTACCCATGCCGATGAGGGTGCGGCGTAGATTGCATGCGATGAGTGATGATGGGTAACCATTATTTTGAACACCTTGTCTAGTTTTAGTAGGGTTCAAACATGGGACGAAAAAGGATGGTGCACCATCTGTTACGTAAATTCCGGAATTGGTAAGGAGCCGCGCTGAGCGGGTGGCAACCAAAGGCCCCCGCGAAGCAAAGCGCGGCGGTGTTCGGGCAGCGTAAGTTTTGCGCTGAATGAAGATTTCCGGGTCGAAAAGTAAGTCGAGGTCATCGTTGATTCTGCAACAAATCAACCCTGATAGAAGTCAGGGAGTCCTTGCGCCTCTTTCTCTGGTGTATGGCACTTTTTAAAGCAACAGATGGGGAAACCTGCCATGAGCTTGAAGCAGGGGTATTCTTGGACTGTTCGAAATAGTGAGTTTGAAAAGTAGGCTGCACCAAAAGGTGGCAGAGCAAGCCTCCAACCTACAAGTGGCCTTCAGCCACCTGTGCCCCCATCGATTCCAGGTTCTTGCGAGTGAGAGCGCTTACCTTTCCTCGAACTACGATCTGCACGCTCTTGAAGTCAGCCTCCTTCAACACGCGAGCCTTAAAGTTTGAAAAGATTCCAGCCGTCGTCTCTGTCCAGAAGAGGTAATCCGCTGGGATGGGAACGTAGAGAATCTTGTCTGATGTTACCGCTGCCGGCAGATTGATCGACGAGACTAGTTTTTTGAGTGGGTGTACGGAGTGCAGCCGTTCAAGGGCATCAGCAACCGCTACGAAGTAGAGGCTCGATGGCTCATTGGAGGCCTCATTTGCTGCCTTGATAAAGTCGGCGTGCCCCGGGACCTTTGGTCCGATCGTAGTGAGGGAGGCTGTAATAAATCGCCGAGTCCACGGAGAGTACGCTTTGTTGTCCAGGAATTTATCGATTAGCTCCTTCGGGATTCCGAGGCTAAGGAGTCCCTGCTCGTTCTTCTTCCGGATCTCATCGGGATCTTCGTACAACGAGAGCTTTTCCGCTCGGTCATACCAGCGATTGATCGTACCTAATTGACCGAGGATGCCGATGCCGGGAACGAACTTAAATGCAGTTCCGACTGCGGTCTCGATTCCCGCAACGCGAATTACCTCATCTCTGAGGGACTGGTTTGTCGTGTACGGATTTATCTGGAGCTTCTTAAACCAAGCGCGTTGGTTCTTGTTATACCCAACGTACTCAAGTCCAAACTTGGCTCCCTGGTTAAGTGAGTCGGAAACAGACGTTCCGCTATCTGAGCTACCTTGGCCGCTACCTCCTCCTGAGACCGCATCGCCAACAGCAATCACCGCGCCTTTGCTCTTGCGGTAGGCCCATGAAAACAATTTCTCCGCGCCCTCTGGAATGCCAGCAACCGTGTCGACGATCGCTTGCGGGTCTGACACGGTCTCGGCGGTCTTCTTCACAAGATTGACCGGTGCCATTACAATTCCTTTGCCGGCCTTGAGGGCGGCATCCTGGAATACCTTCGAGCTTGAGATCTTGTCGAGCTCTGCAAGTGCAGCCATCTCGCTGATGCGGATCTCAAGCAGAGCTAGACCCTCCACCTCGTAGTTACCGAATTGCGACTCCAATCGGTAGTTGTTGAAGTACCCATCGCTCGTAACCTTCTCCGCAACATGGTGATAGGGCCCATTTAGAATCTCGGGCGCGAGGAGCTTTGATGCCTGTAGGACGGGCGGTGTCTCGTATTGTCCCTTAGGTGCGGCCACTGCTTGAACCGTGAGGCAGGTCGCTGGGATGGCAACGAGGTATCCTAAAATGCGCATCATCCTACAGCGGTCGGTGCGAGCTAAACCTACCGAGAGCTGCCGGTGAGCGGTGGTTGGCGTATTCATACTGTCCTAATCCTCGGTCGGTTAGTCGATGAGAAGGGCCCCTTCCGCTATGAGCTGCGAGAGCAGGGTGGCTGCTTTTCTATCCGAGCAGAATTTTACGATCTCCCCTGCTGGATTCAATACCTTATCGGCGACTACTTCGCCCAGTAGGGCGGCTTTACCCGAGAGTTCGTGTCGTTGCGCATTTACGTAGAGGGTTATAGCCCCTGGTTTGCTACGAACGTATGCAAAACGCGCCCCTTCAGCCCGCACAAGAGCGCGCGCCTTTTGGAGCCGACCCTTGAGTTGCGCTGCTGTAAGGCTTTTCTTGCTGCGCTGTAGCTCAACATCACAGTACGGCTCAGTGATATATTGACCCAACCAATCCGATATGGCCGTAGGGGAGAGCATCTCGCGTTCAATGGCGTGTTTGATCTTTGCAATCGCATCAGGAGCTATCTCGCCCGGCCTCTGGACGCGTAGATCCGGATCTGAGTAGCGAAGTGTTTCATCTCCATCGGCCAGCGCCTTTGAGACCAGTCCGTTCATGATCTCGTGGATTGTTGGCGCTCGAAATCCGACGGAGATCGTCATGCACCGATCGCCTTGTGCGATACCGTGGTGCGGGAATCGAGGGGGCAGGTAGAGGATATCGCCAGGCTCCAGAACCCAGCGGTGAGTTGGTTTAAACCGCTTGAGGAGCCGAATCGGTAGATTTGGAACAAAATCATCCGTAAGTACAGGCTTGTCTTCAATAAGCCACTCTCGCTTTCCATGCGCCTGCACAAGGAACACATCGAAATTATCGACGTGAGCCCCAACATTACCCTTGTCGTAGGCGACGCTAATCATCACATCATCAATGCGCCAGAAGGGGATAAACGAGAAGCTGTCGAGTAGTCCGTGCACCTGGGGCACAAAACGATCGACTCCGTTTACGAGGATCGTCCAGTGGGTCTTGGGCAACTTCGAGAAGAGTGCCGGCTTAAAGGGCCCACGGCGAAGCTCCCACGGATGTTTTCCGCCTTTTTCAAGGATTAGTCGCGACTCCACTCGTTTGTCGCAGCTAAGCCCTGCGACCTCATCTGGTGTAATAAGGTCCGGAAAGGGAAAAAGTGCACGCTTCATAAGTAGC
>JBIJBZ010000168.1:0-7326 GCA_044344945.1 Bdellovibrionota bacterium
TGGAGTTTCCATAGAAGTACCTCAACTTTTTTTTGTTACTAGTAAAACTTCATCCGCTGCAAATCCGCTCGTATCCTGCGCTGCCATGGTGTGAGCTCGCACCGAATGAAGGCCCCGCTCCCGCCCGACACGGCGACACATCTTGAGAAGGTCTCGCACCATCTCCCCAAAGAAGCCTAATCCCATGATCCGTTCAACGTGGCTTGCATAGTGCGTAAGGATGAGAATTCCGCTCGGATTCAGGATCCGAATCGCGAGATCCACAACCGCAGTGGCTACCGCTTCAATCTCTTTTACTCCCTGAGCCCTCGCATCGCAGCACAGGGCTGTCAGCGTTGCTTCACTTTCGTAGATCAGGTGCGGTGCAACATCGAGCCGCCGTGCAGCCCGGGCTAAGAGCAGATCATCGAGGATATGGTTACCGCACACCGCATCGCACCCTGACTCCTGCAGAGAGAAGATATCCCCGCAGCGATAGGTCGTGGTGAAAGGCACTGCGAAGAGCCCCAGAAAGGTCTGCAATCGTTGTAGCTGCGTCTGGTCGACATCACAGGCGATCACCTGTCCGGTAAAGCCGTAGTAGAAGAGCCCAAGCTCAACCTTCGGAGCGAGGCCCGGGCAGAGATCAACAACTCGGGCCGAACGGGGAAGGTTTACAGCAGAGATGAGACGCGCCCACTTCCTCCCAAGCGCCGTGTAGAACTCAAGCTCACTGAGCAGGTCATCCATGCGCTCTGGGATATTGAAGGTGTTGCCGACAAAGCTGTTGCGCCGGTATTCACCCGCCTCAAGTCGATCACGAACCCGCCCCAATTCCCGCCCTAGTCGACGAATCTCCGTCACGCACAAGCGGTTGCTTTTCAGCGCCCGTAGGATTACGTCACTATGGTGATGCGGATCAAGATTGGGAAGCTCTCTGCTCATACCTCACAGAGATAAACAATGTGAGAGATAAGCCCAATCTGGTGTACGAATATACAGCTTTTAGCCGCCTTGATGGGCATTTAAAGACACGATGTGCCGTGTGCGCGCAGCATGTACAGCGAAGCTTCTACCTGAGATTCACGGCCGGAACGAACGAGTATTTTAGAAGCCTCCCCTCTCCGCCGCGACGGATCTCGATTGTTGCTTCGTTTTCGTTAGTTAGAAGCCGCACAAAGGCAGCAAACTGATTCGGGTTCTTCAGAAGGTATCGGTCAACAGCGATGATAACGTCGGAGTTCTCAAGCCCTAACAGACCGTACACTCCATCAGGACTTACATCAAAGAGGCGGTACTCATAGGTCTGGGTCGAGGAAACTGATTGGTACACCGGCACAAGCCGAATCGGAGCATCTGCCACTCGCTCAAGCGCCTCTGACAGGTCGCGACGCTGAATCGTATAGCTGGTAACCTTGAGAATCGGAGGAATAGGCCGAATATCCTCGATGAACTTCGGCTCCCGAGGTCCACGCGTAGAACACCCTACCCCGAGTATGCACGCCCCGATTCCAAGCAACTGTACAAACGATCGAACAATCTGTTTCATCCATGCACCTCGCAGAACTGCTCCACTGACGCTTTATCCATTCGATTGTACTTGGCTCGCTCGGCAAGTACGATAGATCGAACCTCATCGTATGTTACATCGAGGTGATTGTTCACCACGAGGTAATCGATACCACTTTTGTCCCCGTGAAGCCTCAACAATGTTTCATATTCGTTGCGCGCTGTTTGAAAGCGTCGCTGCAACTCGGCCTGATCCACGGTCCCACGCCCCTGCAATCTACTTTGGAGCGCCGCAAACGAAGGGGGTACGATGAAGATAGTTACCGTGTTGTCGGAAAACTGCCGCTTAAAATTGAGCGCTCCCCGAACATCGATCTGAAAAAGCAGATCCTTGCCACTCGTGATACCCTTTACGATACTTGCCTGCAGGGTGCCATAGAGGTTGCCATGAGTCTCCTCCCACTCAAAGAACTCACCCTTTTCGCGCCGTGAGATGAACTCCTCACGCGAGATGAAGTGGTAGCTCTTTCCCTGAACTTCGTTGGACCGCGGGGACCGCGTTGTAACCGACGTGGAATACGAGAGCGCTTCGGGGAACTCAGCGATCAATCGATCGCAGAACGTTGATTTCCCGCTCCCCGTTGGGCCCACGAGAACAAAGAGAATGCCTTGTCGTACCAGTTGTCGAGTCATACCTTACTCAATATTCTGAACCTGCTCCCGAATTCGCTCAAGCTCTGCTTTGGCATCCACAACCAAACCCTGAACTCGGGCGTCCTGGGCCTTCGATGCGATGGTGTTTAGTTCTCGTCCTATCTCCTGCGTGAGAAAGTCGAGCTTCCGTCCGATGCCATCGACATGCCCTTGAAGAGTTTTGCGAAACTGGGTCAGGTGAATCCCCAGCCTTGAGATCTCCTCTGATACATCAATTCGGTCCGCTAGGAGCGCTACCTCCAGAGCGAGTCGCTCCGGATCAGCCGCCACCTCTGGTGCCAACAGAGCTAACCGGTCAGTGAGCCGCTGTCGCAGACGAGCCGGAGCTCCGGAGATCAAGGTCGATATCTCATCACGCAAGCGATCCAACACAGAGACCCGCTGCGCGACATCTGAAAAGAGCTCTCTCCCCTCCGCCTCTCGTACGCCGTAAAGAACTTGGCTTGCCTGTAGAACGAGAGACCTAAACAGTTGAGCCTCGTCCTCGGTGACTACGCCTGATTCATCACCTACACCGCTTTCGCGGACAACCACTGAAGCTAGAAACTGAGCCAAACCATCACCACCTGCACCATACCGCTTGCAGGCAGCGGTGTAGGCTGCCACCGAAGCATCGAGCTGCTCCCAGCTCTCACGCGCAGTGGATGGCGCAGCCGCTTTGGCTCGCCGGGTCACCGACACGTCTATCCGTCCGCGACGGTGGAGACCTTGGAGCGTTGTCTTGACCTCGCGCTCAAGAAGCGCCAGACACTTTGGGCCTTTCAGGTTGATCTCAAGGTATCGACTATTAACGGATTTCACCTCAAGGTCGAGATCGACACACGCGGTGCTTCCCGCGACCCGAGCAAACCCGGTCATACTCTTCACAGTAGAGGTGGCCTCGTTACTCGCCATCTGACTTACATGCTCCACTCGGAAACCTCAGCGCGGAGCCGCTGCAGATCAATTGCAGCGGTACCGATCTCAGAGACAACGATTCCTGCGGCGATGTTTGCGAGAACACCCGCAGTTACCGGCGTTGCGCCCACCGCAAGGGCCGACGTGAACAGGGCGGTGACGGTGTCTCCCGCACCGCTGACATCGAACACCTCACGAGCAGCAGTTTCCAGGTGCAAACCGTCTGAGCTTCCAGCTTGCCGCAACACCATACCCCACTCTCCGAGGGTCACTACCATCAACTCGGAGTTCCATTTCTTGATCAGGATTTCAGCGGCTCGGAACGCGTCCTCAATCGACTCGATAGCTCGACCGGATGCAACCTCGGCCTCTTTACGGTTCGGTTTAGCTACACTCATACACCTGTACCGTTCGTAGTTACGGGGGTGCGGATCGACAAACAGCGGCCGGGTTTTGAGTCCCAACCTCCCCGACGCGTAGGCTGTAGAGAGCATGCTCAGTACATCTTCTGAGATCGTGCTCTTTCCATAATCCGAGATAATAACCGCCTTGGAGGCATCAATTCTATCGTTAATAGATCGGGAGAGCGCCGTGGAGACCGCTCCCGCTAATGACTCCCGATTTTCATGATCAATCCGCACTATCTGCTGGTGCTGTCCGATCACGCGCGTCTTTAAAACCGTTGGGCGGCTGCCATCCACGAGCATTCCACTGCGCTCGGCGCCAGATTCATCGAGCAGCTTCAACACTGCTTGGCCATCGGCATCATCACCGACTACTCCGCACATCACCGGCTTGGCTCCGATCGCTGCAAGGTTGCGCACCACGTTCGCCGCACCTCCCAGTCGGTCCTCCATTCGAACGACCTCTACTACCGGAACAGGAGCCTCGGGCGAGATGCGCTCAACCTTGCCCCACACATAACGATCTAAAATAACATCCCCTGCTACCAAGATGGGGGTCGACGCTATTAGGTCTAGTGCGCTCAGAAGCTCTTCTTTATTTCCCAGTTTCATAGAGCTTTTATAGCAAGAGGACCGCTGGGGCGCTACCCAAGGACCAGCCCCTCGACGTCCATCATAGCCAGGTTTTAGCCCCGGCTTTGGGCTTCCAAGAGCTTAGAGATGACCGCCTCGGGGTGAATGAGCTTCATACAGACCTTCCCAAGACCCGGACACACTCGGCGCTTGCAGGGTGCGCATCCGATGTCAGCCGTTAACGAGAGGCTTTCGCTACCCTGCGGGGCGTTCCGAACCGCTGGGGTCGGACCAAACAGGGTGATGTGGGAGGTCCCGACCGCTCCCGCTATGTGCGCCGGTCCAGAATCTGGCCCAACGACCGCTTGTGCCCCGTGGATCACTGCTACCAACTCTCGAAGTGAGGTTTTTCCGGCGAGGTTAACGACGGAAGCGCCCGTTGCTGCTGCTTCCAGGCGGGCCGCGAGATCGACCTTGGTTTTATCAGAGACGAGTACCACCTGCCGGCCCTCAAGGCGAGCAAGCAGCCCTAAAAAGCCCTCTTCGGGCCAATCCTTCGAATCCCAGGACGATCCAAGGACGCACACGAGGTATGGACGCCTAAGCTGCGACACCCACGGAGCCTCGATAGTATCAAGGGTTATCCCTGCAAGTCCTGAGGAGAGCGTCGCGGGTTGTTGAATACCCAACTGCTTGAGAAAAAGCTGATAATGCTCCACCTTGGAAACCGACTCTCCCCGCTCCGAAATGTGCTCGGTATTAAAGAGCCAATTGCCCTCCTTTGCATCGTTCCTGTGGAACCCGATGCGACGCCTTGCGCCTGAGAGCCACGAGAAGAAACCACTCTTTAAATGGCGCTGGAGGTCGAGGGTCACATCGAAGCTACGCCGCGCAAGCTCCCTCTGGAGGGCGAAAACACCTCGTATCCCCTGCTCGCGATCAAATACAATTACATCATCGATCCTCGGATGAAGTTTTACGATTCCAGCGCAGGCGGGCTCGACGAGCCATGTAATCGTAGTCTTGGGCGCTCTCCCTTTGATGGCATCCACGAGACACATCCCCCGCACCACATCGCCCAGCGATCCCATCAGTACGATAAGAATCCTGCGCGGCTCCTCACTCATGATAACTCCGAAGAGTCAGAGACATCATTTCTGAGAGAACTGGCGAGAGCCGGTGCTTGATAACAGCTCGGCGCCACCGACGGAGATAAAGATCTCGCAGCGCTTGGCTGCTTCCGGTGAAGGTAACTGCCTTGTCAAAATCTACGATATACACTTCGCCCGAGGGTGCCACGAGGACGTTTCCTGGGTGAAGATCAACGTGCAGGATATTGTGCTTCACCAGGATATTGAGCTGCTCCGCGAGTTTATCCATCGCCCGCAACATCTCGTCGTTGTCATTGGCCTGGATATCCACCAAGGAGCGCACTCCAACCAACTCCTCCATCACCAACCACGTGCTGAATATCGTCGAGCCTTTTTTGATACACGCAATTGGCCGTGGTGCATTCACTCCATATGCTCGCACATGCTCCAACATTTCAAATTCGGCTTCGGAACGACACTTCCCGATACAGAGAAACTTCCCCCCTGTAATTGCGCGGAACAGACCACCGTGCGAGTAGCGTTTGATGAACACACGCCCGAGGCCCGGCATCTCGAAGAGACGAGTCTGTCCCCGACCACCCAACACGGAGCGGGACGGACTATCCACAGCACTGAGCAGCAGCTGCACGAACCGGGTAGCCTGCTCATCGGTGATCTCACCGCGACTAGCGATCGTGTACGGACCCCGAACCTGGTATGCAAAGGGAACCGTCTTTATCTCTTCTGAAACTGCTGTACTCATACAACCTATGATTGAATTACCCGTAGCGAGCCACCCCCGCGGAGACGCAGATCCTCGGAGCTGAGGTCTGAATACGCCTGCAAGACCATCTGACTCGTAACCCCCTTCATGCACGCCTCGGTGCCCGTTGGACAATGCCGCGACCCGTGTCGACGGCACGGCTTACAAAAGAGTTCCCCCTTTTCTACCACGATCGCCCGATTCTTCCAGGGGCCAAAACCGAATAGCGGCGAGGTTGCGCAGAAAATAGCGACTGTGGGGATCTGATGCGCCGATGCTATGTGGAGAGCCAAACTATCGTTGCAAATAACTGCGCGGGCACCCCGAACGATCTGCGCCAACTCGGCGAACGTAGTCCTGCCACAAAGATTTACAATCGAATCAACCAGGCCGCGACAGACCGCATCGCATGCCTCCCGATCGTCCGAGGAGCCCACCACAACAACCCGCATTCCGCGCGCCTGAAGTCCCTGTGCCACCTCTCGGAATCCATCCGGACGCCACCGTTTGGTTGCCCAGGCGCTGCCGGGTGCAAGCACCACGTATGGTGTCTCCTGCTCTATCAGGCTCGTTACTATTACAGAGAGATCCTCGGGAGTGCTCAGCGGTAGGCGCAGCGCGAAGCGCGCCGAAACCGGCGCTGGCCCGCCTTTTTTAAGCGCCAGCACCTCCTGATGAACCTCGCCCGTTAGACGATCAAGCACCAACTCAAGATTACGCACCACCTCGTGACACCGCCTCGTCTTCTCAACACGCTCGGTGTATAGAGATGAAAGATAGCTATCAGCATACCCAACTCGCTTCGGGATTCCCGCTCTCCACAAAAGCACACTGGTGCGAACAGAGCGATGAAACGAATACGCAGCATCAAAGTGCTTCAGCCGTAGCACCTCTGCGAAGGCTCGTAGACCCTTCCATCCCCGAGCTACCTCTCGTCGATCAAACACAATCACCTCATCAACGAGGGGATCGCGCTTTACAAGCTCGGCGAACTGCGGCGGGACCACCATCGTGATCGATACGGTCGGGTCGCTGCTCTTAAGCGCTTCTAGCACCGGGGTGGTGAGTACGAGGTCGCCGAGGTAGCCTTTCGGGATGAGCAGGATCCGCGCTGTTTGGGAACGTTGCTCCTGAGAGATCTCTGCAGGCGGAGACGAAAAAAGCTGCAACACGCGATTACACCTATGACGAGCTACGGCCAGGATGCTCTTGCTCAGAGCGCGTATGCTTTGAAAACTAATTCTACCAGACACGATGATTTGTTCCGAGCTACGCGGCCGCCTGATCGACTACAGGAAATCGTGATGCTCGCTTCGACTCAGTGGCGAGTTGTCCGCACGCCGCAGCGATGTCCTGCCCCTTCGACCAGCGAATAAACGACTGCACGCCCTGAGAA
>JBIJBZ010000169.1:0-7311 GCA_044344945.1 Bdellovibrionota bacterium
ATACAACTCTTCCCGGTTTGACCTCGGGTACCTACGAACGAGCCTGATACGGAACGGTATTAATCCGTATTTCGGAGGAAAGGTCACCCCGCGAGATCTCCTGCACGTGGTGCAGAAAGCCTATCTCGTTTCAGCTCCGTTTCGGGAGCTTGTTCGGAAGCAACGGTCCGGTGAAAAGCGGCTCTCGCTCTCGTTGCAAACGGTCGGGCATGCACTTGGATTGCTCTCGGGGGTGCAGGCGCACGAATCACGCGAAGATGTGCTGCTGACGGTTCGGGTTGCGGAGTGGCTTCGCGATAACTGTGACCTCGATACCACTACATTTGAGGCGTACGAGGGAGGCAAGCTCCACTCAACTGCGCGCTCAGGCGCTGTGTACATGGTCGAGGAGCCTGACTACGATATGGAGGGCACGGATTACGTAGTCAAGCGTCCGGTGACCCTGCTTGATGCGACGCATCGAGCCGCTCTCTGGATCGATCTCGAACGCTACTTAGATACTAAGGACCCATCGTGCATCATGTGGCGCTCGGCTGGTAAGAATGCGTTTTTTGTCTCTGGTACTGCTGAAACAGATCCTGAGCTTCAACGCACCGCACGGGCAGCCATCGCGCAATTTAAGACGATTACTCTCAAGAACTTCTTTCAGAGGACCACCTGTGACATTGAACTGGACATCTATAGACTCGATTTTGATCAGCTTGATCTCTTCACAAAAGCGATAGAGACCAACGACAAATCGGTGCTGCAGAACTGCCCTGGTACCGATGCAAAGGTGCTCTGGCTACGTAGGCAGCTCGGCAACCCCAACGCGGATATCTCCGACCCAAAGACAGCCGAGATGTTAAGGAAGTATGCCCTGCACCGCTATGGCGGAAAGCTCCAGCTTGCTCGGTCTGTTCAGGAGGGCCGCAAGGAGGCGCAGAGGGAGGGGATCTACCATGCGACGCTGGGTGAGATGGTTCGAGAGCTTATCCAGCGGCGCGAAGCGGCCGAGCTACAGAAGAACTATGAGGATCAGGCTCTCCTGGACGCGTTGGAGACCTTTATTCGGCGTTCTGACATCGCCAAGGTCGCCGGCAAGGAGTTAATCCCCATGTGGGTGGCATAGGACAAAGCGCCTCCGCCGGGCCAGTAAAAACTCAACGGGAAAGCGGTTCTAGACGCTTGTTATACTTGAGGGATGAGGCCGTACCGGGTAGGATTAAGAACTGGTTCGAAGCCATCTTTTTGTTACCCGAGGCTCAGTGTCCCAGTTTTGCCATCTTCATCTCCACACGCAGTACAGTCTCCTTGACGGAGCCAACAAGCTAGAAGAGGTCGTTGCTCGCGCAGCGCAACTCGGACAGCCCGCGATCGCAATGACCGATCACGGTAACATGCATGGTGCGGTCGAGTTTTACCTTGAAGCCAAGTCGGCTGGAATCAAACCGATCGTGGGTTGCGAGTTGTACGTCACCCCAGGCTCTCGCTTCGAGCGGAAGATGCGAGGGGCGGGAGGAGCAGGCACCTGCCACCTAACGGTACTTGCAGCCAATAAGGCCGGGTACCACAACCTGTGTAAGCTCTCGAGTCTGGCCTACAAAGAGGGCTTCTACTTCAAGCCCCGAGTGGATCACGAGATCTTGGAGCGGTATTCGGAGGGCTTGATCGTCTTGAGTGGGTGTCTGGCGGGTGAGATCGCGCAGGCAACGATGATCGATGATTACAAGATCGCCAAGGAGACCGCTGAGTTTTATGCGAGGGTCTTCAAGGATCGGTTCTACCTTGAGATTCAACCCCATCCAATTAAAGAGCAACAGAAACACAATACTGCGGTTATCGATCTCGCGAAGACCCTTGGGGTCCCTCTTGTTGCCACTACTGATTGCCACTACCTAGAGAAGGGAGACCACTTCGCGCAAGAGGTGCTGATGTGCATCTCGACAGGCAAGTTGGTCACCGATCCGGATCGACTCCGACATGAAGGGTTCACGCTCCACCTTAAGACTGAGCAGGAGATGCTCGAAGAGTTCTCGCACATTCCTGAGGGTGCAGAGGCCGTCAAAAATAGTGGACTCATTGCATCGCAGTGCGATCTCTCACTTGAGTCGAAGACCTATTACATGCCGAAGTTTACTACGAGTGACGAGCGGCCATTGATAGACATCATGGGGGCAATGGCGCGAGAGGGGCTTGAGAAGCGCCTTGAGGTGCTCTCTGCGGCGAGAGATTGGCAGCCAGCAACGACGCAAAGCTATTGGGATCGACTTGAGCTAGAGATTTCGCTGATCGGTAAGATGGGATTCGCGGGATATTTCCTGGTGGTTGCAGACTTTATCGTATGGGCCAAGGATAGCGGAATTCCGGTAGGTCCGGGTCGTGGATCGGTTGCTGGGTCGCTTGTGGCATATGCGATGCGAATTACCGAGGTTGATCCGATCTCAAATAAGCTCTTCTTCGAGCGCTTCTTAAATCCAGAGCGTATTAGCATGCCTGATATAGACGTTGATTTCTGTATCTACGGGCGTGAGCGCGTTATCAAGTATGTAATTGAGAAGTATGGCAAGGAGAACGTTTCTCAGATCGCCACATTCGGTACGCTAAAAGCGAAGGCGGCCATCAAGGACGTCGGTAGAGCGCTTGGAATGAGCTATGCCGAAACCGACAGAATCGCGCAGCTTGTACCGGCGCCGCGCCAGGGATTCGATTACCCTCTTAAAGAAGCGCTCAAGATGGAGCCGAAGCTTGCGGAGTACGCGGATGGCGAGGGGCGAGAGCTCATCGAGCTCGCCATGAAGCTTGAGGGGCTGACGCGCCACTCATCAACGCATGCGGCTGGTGTCGTAATCGGCGATCGGCCCCTTGATGAGCTTCTGCCCATGATGGTGGATAAAGATGGTAATGACGTCACTCAGTACTCGATGACCTACGTCGAGAAGGTCGGATTGGTGAAGTTCGACTTCTTGGGGCTCAAAACATTAACCGTTCTACACACGGCGATTGATATTATTAAAGAGAGCAAAGGGGTTTCGATTGACCTGAACACGCTCCCGCTGGAAGATGCAAAGACCTATTCAATCCTCTGCGCAGGTAACACCACCGGCGTGTTTCAGCTTGAATCAAGTGGAATCACTGAGATGGTTATCCGTTTGAAGCCAAGTTGCTTCGACGATATCGTGGCTATTTTGGCGCTGTATCGACCGGGTCCACTCGACGCAGGAATGGTTGATCACTACATCGAGCGTAAGCACGGTCGGGAGCCGATCGTGTATCTGCATCCGCTGATGAAGGATATCCTCTCGGACACGTACGGTGTGATCCTGTACCAGGAGCAGATCATGCAACTCGCGCAAGCTCTCTCGGGATACTCCCTTGGAGAAGCTGATATTCTCCGCAAGGCCATGGGTAAGAAGAACCCCGAGGAGATGGCCAAGCAGAAGGTGCGCTTCGTTACAGGGTGTATTGAGCGTAATATCGACAAGAAACTCGCCGATGAGATCTTCCAGCAGATGGAGACATTTGCTCGATACGGCTTCAATCGAAGTCATACGGCTGCGTACGCGCTTGTTTCCTTCCAGACCGCGTACCTGAAAGCCCACTACGGTGTGGAGTTTATGGCTGCGTTGATGACGCACGACATGGAGGATAGCGATAAGACATTTAAGAACTTCAATGAGTGTCGTCGTGGTGGTATCAAGGTTCTTTCCCCTGATGTGAATGAGAGCTTGGCGACTTTCTCAGTACGAGATGGAAATATCCTGTTTGGCCTTGCTGCCATCAAAGGAACCGGTCACAAGGCGGTTGAGGCTATTATGGCTGCACGGAAGGACGGCCCCTTTTCGGATCTTGAGGATCTACTTTCGCGAGTAGATCTCACGCAGGTGAATAAGAGGGTGTTGGAGAACTTGATTTACAGCGGCAGTTTTGATTTTTCGAAGGTTTCAAGGCGAGATATGTCGGAGCGGCTTGAGGAGCTGCTGAAGGTGTATGGTGGACAGAGGGATGTAGACCCAAATCAGATGTCACTCTTCGGTGCAGCGGTCTCGAAACCTACGGTTCCACGGCGCAGAGCGCCCGCGCCCGAGTGGCCGGTTAATCAAAAGCTCGCTTTCGAGCGAAACGCGCTCGGTTTCTATATCTCTGGACACCCCCTTGAGAAGTTTCGTTGGGATCTTAAACGTCTTGGGGCGTTAACGACCGCTGATGTAAAGACAAAGGGGGTCAAAGAGGTGCGGGTTGGTGGTGTCATAACCGCCCTGAAGCTCAAAAATACAAAGAAGGGTGACCGGTACGCCAGTTTTGCATTAGAGGATTGGCTCGGAACTATTGATACGCTTGTCTGGCCCGATACCTACCGACAGATCCAGAATCTGATCGTGGCTGATGATCCGGTCTTAATCTCAGGACGTGCGGATGTGACACCGGAGCGTTGCGCGCTTATCGTTGAGAAAATGGAGTCACTCATTGCGTTGCGAGATCGTAACGCAACCCAGGGGTTCTTATTGCTTAACGGAAAAGATAATTTCGAGAACAAGCTTCCGAGTGTGCAGTCAATCTTTGAGAAGCACAGTGGAACATGTCCGGTGAAAGTGCGTCTGAAGCTGGAGACAGGTGAGGTTTCGGTAGTGTTGCGGGATAGTCGTAACTCCCCAGTGTGCGTACTGCCGTCGGAGGCGCTGTGTGAAGAGGTTGAGCAGTTGTTCGGTCGGCCTGTGCTAACATTTATGTGAGGTGCGTGTGGATCGACAGAAAGATTCGTTGATGCCTCCACTGTGGTTGTTGACGGTGGCGGTGGTGGTGGGAGGCGTGTGGCTGGTTATTCAGCTCAAGGAGCTGTTTGTACTGCTGCTCGTCGGATACTTTCTTGCATACGCAGTCGACCCGATCGTAAGTCGGCTTGAGCGTAAAGGAGTTTCGCGCGCTCTGGCGTTTAGCTTTGTCCTGATAGTGATGGTTAGTGTCTGCGTGCTCGCCGGTGTCACTGCCATTCCGACTATTATCGACGAGTTTCAGAAGCTCAGTGCAAACCTTAGTAGTTACATCGAGACCAGTAAGGACAAAATTGGACCACTTCTCGACCGCGCCCGGATGTTATTGCCGGAAGGGATTCAGAGCAAGGTTGATTTTCAGGATCTCTCTGGTTCAGTAGTTGCGTTGCTCTCGCAGGTGAGTGGGGATACCCTTAAGAAGCTCGGAGACACGCTGATCTCCACGCTTATGCAGGGATACTCACGGGCGCTTACCCTAGTGAATGTGGCGCTCCTGCCGTTTATCGTTTTTTACCTCTCGGTTGACCTCCCGAGGCTCCATGGTTTTTTTCTGAGCCTCTTTCCGATTACCAAGCGGGCCAAGGTTGCGAAGGTCTGCGGAGAGATTGACCTGTACGTTTCTTCTTTTGTTCGAGGACAGGCGTTGGTGTGCTCGATACTTTTTGTTTTGTACGCGATCGGCTTAGGGCTTGTTGGCGTTGATCTGTGGCTTCTTTTGGCCGCGATTGCAGGATTTGGAAATATGGTGCCGTATGTGGGAACTGTCTCAGGTATCATTCTGAGTTCGCTTATGGCGCTCGTGACGTTTGGAGATTTCTCGCACGTACTCTGGACCCTTGGGGTATTTGGAGCGGTCCAAGTCCTCGACGGAACGCTGATTACTCCGCGGGTAATCGGGGAATCGGTCGGTCTCTCTCCGCTGATTATTATTTTGGCACTGTTTGCAGGTGGGCAGCTCTTCGGCTTGTTGGGGATCTTTCTTGCAATCCCGGCGGCTGCAACGCTTCGTGTGTTAGTTCGTTACTCGTACAATTGGGCGCGTAATTCCTAGTGGGGATCATGCAGGGATCTAAGCTTATTCGAAAATTAGTGGCGCTGGCCTTAGAGGAGGATCTCTCGTTCGGAGATATCACGGCTTCCCTGACGGTGCCTGAAACACACTCTTCCCAGGCTGAGATAGTTGCTAAGCAGCGGCTGGTGATGTGTGGAGAAGAGATACTTCCGACGATCCTCCAGGAGGGCCACTGGGGGATCTCGTGTGCAATCAAGGTACAGGATGGAGCCGTGGTGGAACCAGGGACGGTGATTGCAGAGTTGTCGGGCTTAACCCGTGAGCTTCTGGCTGCTGAACGCACAATGCTTAATTTTCTGCAACGTCTCTGCGGGGTGGCAACGTACACCAGAGATTTCTGCTCCGTTGAGCCGGAGCTGATCGTGCTTGATACCCGCAAGACGATGCCGGGTTGGCGGGTGCTCGATAAATATGCTGTACGAACCGGGGGCGGAAGGAATCACCGATTCTGTCTCGGTGATATGATCCTCGTGAAGAACAATCACATCGATGCGCATCCAGAGGGAATCCGTGGCGCGCTAGCGGATATTGCATCACACAAGCCGCTCTATATGCCGTGGGAGGTGGAGGTGCGGGATATTCAAGAGCTTGCAATCGCTCTTGAATACAAGCCGACGATAATTATGCTTGATAACTTTACCGATGAAGCTATTGGTTCGGCGGTTGCTCTCGTGCGAAAGCAGTCTGAGCGACCTCTGATAGAGGTATCAGGCGGTATTACCCGTGCTCGATTAGCAGCGATTCGTGCTGCAGGCGCCGATGCTGTTTCGGTTGGAGCGCTCACCACACAGGCCCTAAACGTCGATATTTCGATGCGTATTCGCGCTCATCGTCATGCTCAATGATACGTTCGAACAGCTCGATATCCCAGGGTATTCGGTGGCGCGGCGCTTCACTGCTGTGTCATCGACGATGGATGTTGCGCGCTCGCTCCTCGTCGAGGGAAGTGCCCCAAAAGAGAGAGGGGTAGTAGTAGCTGAGCAGCAGCTGGCTGGAAGGGGACGCCAGGGACGTTCCTGGTTTGCCGCCGAAGGAGCTTTTATTGCGACCTTTATCTTTGGGTATGAGGGAAGTGTTGCGACGCTCTCAGGATACTCTTTGGCGGTGGGTGTGGCACTTGGCGATGCGCTGCAGAGACTGGGGGTGCCGGTGCGACTTAAATGGCCTAATGACCTCGTGGTCTGTTTTGGAAATAATCTGCGAAAGCTTGGCGGAATTCTGATTGAGATAGAGGAGGTACGGGGGCATCGGTATGTTTTGGTGGGGATCGGCATAAATGTCGAATCGCTTCCGGCCGAAGTTGAGGATATAGCAGTAGGTGTTGCACAGTTACGCAGCCCACCGCTATCGGCACGCCAACTTCTAGCTCCTTTTGCGTCGAGTCTGCTCGCGATGCACGAACAGTTCGTTCAGGCGGGCGGTTTGGGCGCATTTGTTGAACGATGGCGACATCTCAGTTGCTTTCGGCAGGGCGAAACGACTCTCGGA
>JBIJBZ010000170.1:0-7273 GCA_044344945.1 Bdellovibrionota bacterium
GCCGACGTAACGGCCTATGGCTCACCCGATGGTGCAATTACCCTGGTTGATGCAAGGCACCACGTTGCGTGGATACTTGAGGGGGATAGTAAGCGTATACACGCTGTGGAACTCCTTGATTCCTTGAATGAAAAGATCGAAGCCCGAGCAGAGATACTGGGTAGGGCGGAAACGACTCCCGAAATCCACTTCTCCATCTACGCTCCAACGCAGGCAACTGCGCAGATGGTGGTGCGAAAGCTAACTCTTCAAAAAGAGATCCCTGATACACTCTTTGATGTCGCTATTCCGAGCGGCTATCGACGCGTAGAGTAGGTCTCACGTACCAAGCTGGCCAGGACTACCCCTTTCGGATCGGGATGGCAAACTGAGAGAGTTCATCATCAACCCGAGCAAGGCTGAAATCCTTGGCTGGTGAAAGAACAAGGGGAACAAGTTCTTTGGTGACAGAGCTGGTATCAAGTCCAAAGCTCTTCTCTTCCGACAAACTCGCCTTTCTGAGTAAGAAGTACCCTTCGATAGTCAAGCGATCGAACCAGGGAAGATCGCTTTCATGCGAGAGTTCCTTGTGAAGCACAACGAAGCGCACGTCACCCTGGACATTGTTTACTCGCAGCGATTCATATCGGCTCAAGGGGTCTACTTCACCTCTTTGCGATAGCTCCTCTAGCACCTTCCTGAAAAAGAGGTTAATGCGGGGCTCCACGCGAAACCCGAGGTTGAAATCGAGGCGAAACACTTTTTTGGGGATCAGAGTTGTTACTTCGTATTCGGTTGTGTACGGGACATCGAGTACGTTAACGTGGATAAACCAGTACACATCTGCGCGTTTAGGATGGATGTGAAAGAGAGAGTAGACGATCTTCGTTTCTATCAACTTAGGAAATGGGGCTCCGGTCATGTAGACGAGGTGTGTCGCATACTTCGGAACGCTCTGGTCTTTGCTCAACATCTCTAGTGCTGGCAGATGTTGCGGTAGTGACTCGTAGTCGGTGTAAGCCATCTTAAGCCGCGAGCCGGTGTTCCAGGTGAACATTATCGTCCCGACAAGCATTCCTATCAGGAGGGTAAACCACCCGCCGTGCCCGAGCTTCAAGAGGTTCGCGAAGAGAAAGCACCCCTCAAGCGTGAGGTACACGGTAAGGTAGCATCCGACTAGGTAGGGTGATATTCGACGCCTCAAGAGATAATTTGAAAAGAGGATCGTCGTCATCAACATGGTTAGCGTGATCGCTAATCCGTACGCTGCTTCCATGTTTGAGGATTCCCGAAAGTAGAGGACAACTGCTGAGCAGCCGAGAAATAACAGGAGATTTATCGTCGGTACGTAGATCTGCCCTTTGAGTTCGGATGGATATACGACCTTAGACTTGGGCAGAACTGAGAGGCGCATCGCCTCGGTTGCGAGGGTAAACGAGCCACTGATGAGCGCCTGGCTGGCGATGATCGTTGCTAGTGTTGAGATACAGATCCCCGGCATGAGAAACCAACGCGGCATCACCTCGAAGAACGGGTTTCTATCCCCGAGCATTTCGCCCACGTGGGTGAGGGCCCAGGCGCCTTGCCCGAGGTAGTTCAGAATGAGAGTGAGTTTTACGAACATCCAGGAGGTTTGAATGTTACCTCGACCGCAGTGTCCAAGGTCAGAGTAGAGCGCCTCTGCTCCGGTGGTACAGAGGAACACGCCACCGAGCACCCAGAAGCCGTTCTCGTGCATGAGCAGGAGTCGGATCGCATACCACGGATTGAGCGCTTTAAAGACGCTCGGATTGGGAATGATCCAGAGCAGACCTAGTATCGCAAGCATCGAGAACCAGCCCAGCATCACCGGGCCGAAAGATCGTCCAACGATACCAGTTCCAAAATGTTGCACGGAGAAGAGGAGAACGAGAATGCAGAGAACGATCGGCACCGTTGCGATCTCGGGATAGATCGTCCGAAGTCCTTCAACTGCTGAGGATACTGAGATGGGCGGTGTGATAACGCCATCCGCAAGCAACGCGCTTCCGCCGATGATCGCGGGCACGAGTAGCCAGCGGGCATTCTTTCTCACGAGTGCGTACAACGCGAGGATTCCGCCTTCACCTCGGTTGTCGGCACGCAGAGTTAAGAGGACGTATTTGATAGTGGTCAGGATCGTAAGTGTCCAGAAGATGCATGAGATGCTTCCAAGGATGAGCTCCTCTGAGATCGGCTCGTCACTGGCAACTGCCTTAAGTACGTAGAGGGGAGAAGTTCCGATGTCTCCATAGATGATTCCCAAGGCCACGAGGAGGCCAGCCGCAGAGACCGCATTAGGGCGCGCATGATTCGACATAAGGGTTACAGAGTACTCGATTTATTAGATGAAGATATATTAGTGGGGATTGATGAAAGAGCGTAGCACCCCTGTTTTAACTACAAACAGGATTTGAGGCAGGCGCGGCGCCCGTATTTCGGCGGGAATCCCGGACGAAAATAAAACGGTGGTGTGCGTCGCAGAGCGAGTCGAGTAGCACTAAGCGCTATCTTCCTCTGGATGGATATCGGCTCCTACTATCCTATCTCATCGCCTCGCGCGGTTGTCACGCGACGAGCATAGGTCAGGCTTTAGTGGCGGTGGTTTGAATTTGAATTACTCGAGTTCTCGATGATTGCCTGTGCCACTTTGTCGGAATCGACTTGATAGGTCCCTTGCGACAGCTCCTCTTTAATCTTCTCTGCGCGTCGGAACTTCTCTGCGAGCCACTGGATAGTGAGGGAGGTAAGACCTCTCTTGCGCGGTGCTTTGGTATTGTTCGTATCGCTCATAGTTCGAAACCTCGTCGTCAAAGACGTATACTCTGTCTGCGACTCCAACCGGCGCGAGGGAGACCCTCTAGCTCTCTTAATACAGGGTTGCATCGCCTATAAATAGAAACGGCTGTTTTTGGAATTCCTTGATGATTTGCGTCTGATCCCGCGTGCAAATGCCGGTCCGACCAGAGGGGTTCCTAAAAATCTTATGCTTTAGGGGGGTTAGAGATGGCAACTGCCCTGAAACCAGCGTACGGCTGAGGGCTGAAAGTTTACTCGACGGGGCCTGGGTGCTAGATTTACTGACCCAAAACGCTACCCGCGCACCGCGGTTTTTGTGCCTGTTTTGGGTGCGAGCTAGGACTCTAATAAGGACCTGTTATGAACAATAAAGAAGCAACCGCCATCTCACCTCGTCGCGCGGATGATTACCCGGAGTGGTACCAACAGGTCGTGAAAGCGGCAGACTTAGCGGAGAACTCCGTCGTTCGTGGATGTATGGTTATTAAGCCATGGGGGTATGGAATCTGGGAGAGTATTCAGCGTCACCTCGATAAGATGATCAAAGACACCGGGCACAGCAACGCGTATTTTCCACTCTTCATCCCGCTTAGCTTCTTAGAGAAGGAAGCCGCGCACGTAGAAGGTTTTGCAAAAGAGTGTGCGGTTGTAACGCACCACCGCCTCGAAGCTCGGGATGGAAAGTTGATTCCAACGGGTGAGCTTGATGAGCCACTTGTTGTGCGCCCGACATCAGAGACGATTATTGGAGAGTCCTTTGCAAAGTGGGTGCAGTCGTATAGAGACCTTCCGCTCCTGATTAACCAGTGGGCGAATGTTGTGCGTTGGGAGATGCGCACGCGGTTGTTCCTGCGTACTGCTGAGTTCTTGTGGCAGGAAGGGCACACAGCACACGCAACCGAGCGCGAAGCAGTCGAAGAGACCTTCAAGATGCTTGAGGTATACGCTGATCTCGCTGAGAACTTCCTTGCAATGCCGGTGATCAGAGGTGAGAAGACTCCCGAGGAGCGATTTCCAGGAGCAGTTGATACGTATTGTATTGAAGCGATGATGCAGGATTGCAAGGCGCTGCAGGCAGGAACTTCGCACTACCTCGGGCAGAATTTTGCCAAGGCTTCAGGGATAACCTTTCTGAATCAAGAAGGCGCTACAGAGCACGCCTTTACGACATCGTGGGGAGTTTCCACCCGTTTGATCGGTGGCATGATTATGACGCATTCCGATGATGATGGGCTTCGCCTTCCGCCGCGAATTGCTCCGAAGCATGTAGTAATTATCCCCGTTATTCCGAAGCCAGAGACCGAAGCTGCTGTTTTGGAGTATGCCGAGTCGATCGCGCATGAGCTACGAGCGCAGAGCTACGATGGTCGTCTGGTCGAAGTTGTAGTTGATCGCCGTGATATCCGCGGTGGCGACAAGAGTTGGGAGTGGGTGAAGAAAGGTATTCCAGTTCGAATTGAGGTGGGGCCACGAGATATCGATTCGAAGCAGGTCGTTCTCTACCGTCGTGATAAAGGTGTTCGTGATAAGGCCTTTATGCCGGCAAGTGATGTTATCTCTTCCATTGGTTCCGTACTCTCAGAGATTCAACGTACATACTTTGAGCAGGCAAAAGCGTATCAGGATGCGCATACGAAGCGTGATATCGCCTCTCCTGAAGAGTTTAAAGCGTTCTTTACTCCGAAGAATGCCAATAAGCCTGAGATTCACGGTGGATTCGTTCTGGGTAAGTGGTCCGGTGATCCGGAGGGCCTCGCAATCCTCGACTCTCTCAAAGTTACCGTGCGGTGTTTGCCGTTGGAGCAGAGCGGAACACATGGTGCATGCGTAGTCACCGGCAAGCCGGCGACGAAGGATGCTATCTTTGCTAAAGCGTATTAGGGCGGAGGCGTTTTCAATTCGCGTCCCCCAAAGCGAGGGCGTTCGCCCTCCCTCTCACGTTACGCGTAGCAGCGCTCGCCCTCGGGCAAACCCCTGATAATAACCCCATATTCCCCCGCAAAATCTCAGCGGCGCCCCTGCGCGTAGCTCCTGACACAATAATGCCCCAATTTTTTTGACTAGCTCATCACACGTCGTATACTAGTTTATAGTACAAACCTATTTATGTGGAGGTTGTTATGCATACAGAGAATGTTCAGGAAGCGCTTCGGAATATCTCGACTATCCAGCGCATCATGCGCCAGGTGTCGTCAAACGAGAACAGGACGGGGCTCGCTTCGCCTGACACCGCCATCTCACTCCAGATTACGGCGTTAGTGTTATCGGTGGGACTTCTGATTCAAGACCTTGGGCTCAACCCGTTTTCTGGCGGCGAGATAACTCCCAGCTATGTGCTGAGTCTTTCAGCGCACAATACATTCCTGCGAGTTGCAGTAATCGGGGTAGTAGCTGTGTTCTTGGTTTTGTTGAGTCTCGGTCTCTACACCATACTCTGGACATCTGCTAAATCTCAGCGCGAGGAGATCTCGAGTTATATCGCGAGAAACTTTCGCTCACTGAGTGCTATCTCATTTCTTTCGGATCTCTCTGTAAAATTCTGCGCGACGGCGATGGCGATTGCTACCGGGTATCCCGCACTCGTATCTCCGCTGATGCTTCTCTGTACTGCTGATTACCTATTCCAGGGACGATTTTTCTCGCTACCGTTTCGAACGTCTTTAGTATTGGGTGCGCTCGCGATCGGTATCGGAGCACTTCAGGTCTATCATGGAAATGGAAACCTTTGGGTTGCGGTGGCGGTATTCAGCTCTATTACTGCGCTATCATTGAGCTCGTTGATCGTCAGCAAGAAGGCCTATGCACGAGCTGCAGCAACGGAAGGGGAGAACCATGAGTAAAGCGGGAGGGTTTAAAGCACAGGATCTTCTGCGAGTCGATCCCCTGCTCGTCGACCGAGTGCGCCTTGCTATCATGGCAGCGCTCAATGCGACACGAGGATACCTTGAGTTCACCGAGATGCTTGTAACGCTTGAGTTGACGCGAGGAAATTTAGCGGGGCATCTGCGAAAACTTGAGGAGGGGGGATTCATTGAGGTGCGCAAGGAGTTCGTCGATCGCAAGCCAAAGACGAGTTACCGGTCCACCGCCAAGGGTAAGAGGGAGTTGGAAAACTACCTCTTGCACATTGAGTCGATGATTAAGGGGTTGAAGTAGGGGGCTGGAGTTCCACGCTGGTCAGGTACCTATGTCGGTAACAAATAAGGTTTTTGTGAAAGGGAGAGAAGTATGAATTTGTTAACGTGCGAGCAGTTGATTTACTTTCGTCCGGTTTTTTCTCTTTGGGTGGGGGCATTTGGCGAGTTGTTTTTACCGGGATCCTTGATTTTAGAGATTGTAGCACTTTGGATCTGGATGTTTCCCGCCGTAGAGGCGAAAGTCAATTCCTCTAAGGTCCTTCAGTCTGGAGCGCTGTGTAGGCAACCGATCATACAGCGCTTGGGCGCACTTGTAAGAGGTGGGCTTACGATTATAATGACATTTGCGATGAGTTGCCTTGTGACGATGGGCACTTCACTAGTAATTGCGACTGCGCCCTGGGTGAGTCTGATTGTAGTTTTGGGGCTGATAATCCGTGTAAAGACGCTTCCTCGATACATTTTGATCTGTGTACTGCTGTGTGTAACCGTGTATCTGATTCATTGCTACTCAACGTACGCAGGAGATCGGTTGTATTTCGAATGCAGGAACACAAGCGGGGTAGAGTAACTTGAGGATATAGGATTGATGTCCTCGTATCGATAGCGCTCGTAGGCAGCCTAGCTACAAGCAACGATCAGCGAGAGGACGAGTAAGGATGCTGCGGGTAGTGATTTTTTAATCGGATCTCGCACTTTGGCATGCATCACCACGGCAGCGAGCATAAGGAGCGCCATGCCTGTTGCTCCTGCCACTGCAAAAGGCTTGTAGAAGAAGCCGATTAGAAGAGCGGTCGCGCACGAGAGCTTGCATACACGCACTATCTTCATGCATGTGGTTGAGAGGCCATAGACATGGAACTCCTCCTCCATGTTTTTGGCATCACCACCGCGCCAGGCAGTTTGCTTCTGAGGGCGGAGTAACCACACATTGTATATTCCGAACGCGATGATGAGCTGACTTACGAGGAGGATCGTTGGTGTCATTGGGCAACTCTCTGAGCAAACACTGGTGGTAAGGGGAGTTTAGCAGACGGGGGGAGCTTCGGGCTAGACGGGGATCGGTGGCCACGATCGTCGCAATTTACGTTCCCGAGGTAGGGCGGGCGTGTCGCCCGCCGTTGGTTGCGTGAGATGGAAGGGCCTTCGGCCGCAGGCGTTTTTATTTTGCATTCCCAAGGGAGGGCGAGCGTGTCGCTCGCCGGTAGTTGCGGGAACGGATATAGCCTTCGGCCGCAGGCGTGATTAATGTGCGTCCCCAGGGGAGGGCGAGCGTGTCGCTCGCCGGTAGTTGCGGGAACGGATATAGCCTTCGGCCGCAGGCCCCTTCCTTTAACGTC
>JBIJBZ010000141.1:0-9195 GCA_044344945.1 Bdellovibrionota bacterium
TCCGCCTCATCATCAGGAAACCTCTACATGCCTTTTACGATTAACTTGGCACTGTATTGACCCGCGAGAAGTTCGAAGCCTAGCAACGCGCAATTCAACTCACGCGTGTAGCTCTACTGTGTTTCGTCAACATCCGCTGAACCGAGCGCTCATCGATCTCAACAGATGATGATGAGGAAACTGGTGCAGGTGCAGGACGAAGAGAAGGCTGGCTGACTAAGATTAGTTGGAAGATAGCGTTGCTCAGAGCACCCGCTCGACGGCCCGTTCAAACACCTTCCAGCGCGGAGAGACCCAGGATCGCCATCGACCCACGAGCCTCCCTTCACGATCCAAGAGGAATTTCTCAAAGTTCCATTTCACATCACCTTGAAGGTCATGCGGCCCCTGGCGGGTGAGTGCAGCAAATACCGGTTGCATGCTAGATCCCCGCACCGATGCTTTTGGAAAAAGCGGAAAGGTGACTCCGTGATTTATGCGACAGAAGGATTCTATCTCAGAATCAGAGCCCGGTTCCTGCGCCGCAAAGTCATTACTTGGGAAGCCGAGCAGAATCAGCCCTCGGGACTGGTAGCGTTGATATAACGCCTCCAGGGAGTCGTACTGTTGGGTAAAACCGCAGCGCGATGCGGTATTGACGATCAGAACAACACTGCCCCGGTATCCACCGAGATCCTCGGGCTGCCCCTGCTTATTCACCACCACTAACGGATAAAGCGTGGGATTATCGAGCGCAGATGTAGCCGTCAGGCCACCAAATATGAGGTGCTTAAGTCCCATGCACAGAGGATACACGGCCCTCGCACGGGGATCTACTGTGATGATCACGCCTCCTGCCGCCTACTGAACTATTTTTAGTTGACTTCCACCATGAACCCACGTACCTTGAAATAATAATGAAACGAACGTGGCGACCGATCTCTTGCTTTTTCTTCTTCCCGCTCCGCGGGTAACAATCGTTTCTTTCCTTTACATCACCGATTTTTTTAACCTCTGGCAAAAGAGGCTGTTGTATGGTCACCACTGAAGACATCCGAGTCGACACCGTCGAGACTCTCCCAACCCCAACTGACGTAAAAGCAAAACTTCCACTCTCTACTGAGCTCGAAGATCAGATTACCGAATCACGGCGAGCTGTTGAGCGCATTCTTGATCGCAAGGATCCGCGAAAACTGGTCATCGTCGGTCCCTGTGCGGCATACGATCCCGAGGCCACAATCGAGTACGCACAACGACTTGCATTACTAGCTGATCGGGTAAAAGACACGATGCTGGTGCTCATGCGGGTGTACTTCGAAAAACCACGTACAACGACGGGGTGGAAGGGCCTCATCAATGATCCCCGCCTCGACGATTCATTCCATGTGGAAGAGGGTCTCTATGTTGCGCGTAAGCTACTCATGAATGTGGCGGAGCTAGGACTCCCAATTGCTACCGAGGCTCTTGATCCAATCGTTCCCCAGTACATAGGAGATCTGATTTCATGGACTGCGATCGGCGCGCGGACCGTTGAAAGTCAAACACACCGGGAAATGGCGAGTGGACTATCATCCCCTGTTGGCTTCAAGAACGGCACTGATGGAAATATCCAGATTGCGATCAACGGCATTACATCTGCCGCTCAACCGCACCGGTTCCTCGGAATTAATCAGATGGGACAGGCATCAGTGATCTCAACTCGAGGAAACAGATACGGGCACATCGTTCTGCGTGGTGGTAAATCCCCGAATTACGACGCAGCAAGTATCGCGTTGACCGAGGAGTTGATGAAACGAGGCGGCGTAACGCCGAATATCATCGTTGACTGTAGCCACGGCAACTCCAACAAGGATTTCAGGCGCCAAGCCTCTGTATTTAACGAGGTGCTGCAGCAGATTGAAAACGGAAGCAGTCCTATCATCGGATGGATGATTGAGAGCAACCTCAGAGAGGGTCGCCAAGATCTCGGCAAGGGACCACTTCAATATGGAGTGTCGATCACAGATGCGTGCATCTCGTACGAATTAACCGAGTCATTACTGACGGATACCGACAGCAGACTACGGAAGTAAGCAAGCGTTAAGAACATCTGCTGGGGACAGACTTTCGGGGATGTTCCTCAGAGATGCTCTGGACTCCAGAGCTAATGCAGCACGACGGGGTTTGCGAGTCCGGCCTTGTTATCGCCACCAACTCCGAGCAACATAGCGACCATCTTCTTTTTGACCGTGGTGTCTTTAAAGAACTTCGTAATGTCGTCGATCAAACTTATGTAGCCTGGCGTGTGGGCCCAGAATGAGTTGTAGGACCGCACGAGTCTATCGCGGTGCCGGGCGCCACGACTCTCAAGGTACGAACAGAGCCGTTGCTCTGCGAACTCCGGGATGGGAGCTCCCTCTTTGTGCATCTTGATCAGGCTAAAGAGCTCGCGCGCTGACGCACATATCTCAAGGCCGTAGATACGACCGGTTAGCTCCTCCAGGATCTCGTCAGCAACCCCCTTCTTGCGACATGCTGCAACAAAATCGTGGCGGTATTCTCGTTGGTAGGCAAGCGAGACCTGAAACACCATCTCGTCCATCCAGTTGATGTCCGCCGGGATCCGTGGATTCGGGTGCTGTTTCGTTGGAACGGCAAGAATATCGCTCACGACGCTCCCCAGCTCCTCACCTGATAGACGCTCGATCGACCCATACAGTTCGCACGCGACATCAAGCGCAGAATATCCCTCAATGTGCAGCAGGGTTTCGTTAATAAGATCGAGATCTACCTTCATCTCCTTCACCGCCCGTCTCAGCTGAGCATCTGGGTTCAAAAGATCGTACGTCTCCTCGATTATCCGCTGATCGTGCTTGTTGCGCCGCAGAATCTCGAGTAGCGAGTGAATATCCACTGCATCAAAGCACTCAAGGATCTTCTGATTGATCTCGGGGTCCACTCCCTCAAGACAGAGAACAAATTCGGCAAACACCTGCGGTAATAGGACCTGTCTCGCGGCTAAAATCTTAAGTTGTAGTCGCAGCCGCGGAAAAACGCGGTCAAAGGCTCGCTCAAATGCTGAAATTGCTGGCATGGGCCCCGTCCAATTTTTCCGGAGCGCATCGAGCTCCACCACTGAATCCCTCTTTAGCCGGCTAAAAAGATGTCGCGCGTGAAACACCTCCGGTGTGAGAATTGACGACAATGCGTCTACCAGCACCTCCTCTTCACTTGGATCCGTAAGCTTTTGGAGCACAAATGTATCGAGGGCTACAAAATGGGTTTTTTCAAAGATACTTCGAACCGTCTGGATATGATGCGGGGCCATCTCGCGCATAACCGCAGCCGAGGCAGGGTCGTCGTGAATATGCGCGACCACGCTAGCCGCGTCGATACCGGCGAACAACAACTCAATTGACTTAAACGCATCTGGGGTTAGACACTCTTCGAGCGCTTTGAGAAGCGGCATATGGGGATCCGTAAGGTCAAAAAAAGCACGTTCGAGCCGGTTTAGTTGGTCGTATGTCTGCGCGAAAAGACTCTCTTTGATTTTTCTGTCGAGCGAACCAGAACCTCCATCTTCGTCAAGCATCTCGGCTAACGCGATCGCAGCCGCTTCATCCTCTGTCAAGTTTCGGTAGTGATGCTGCCACACGTAAGGAGCTGGCTCCTCACCTCGATAGCGAGCCATAATATCGACGTTGAGCGGCCATCGACCGTGCCCGTGGACGTATCGGGCCAGTAGCGCTGGCAACTCTGCGAGCGCCGCCTTCCCTGAAACCTGCGCGATGCGCTTTTCAATGTCCTGCGGCAGCAAGCTTCCAAAGAGTGTCTCATATGCGCACTGTACCTCAAGGCACTGATGAGGCTGCAAAAATAAAAGGGGCTGAACAATCTCAAAAAAATCTCCGGCGCACGGAATACGCGCATGCACTTGCATCGCGGTGCGTCGGGGATCAAAGAGCGTCAGTGATGGGAACATGGTCGGATCGAGTTCGTATCCAAACATCTCATGCAGCGCTTCATTTGTTGCCAAAAAGCGATCCGGGGTCATTGCTGCCACATGTTCTGCCACAATCTCAAACTGGTTGAGGACTCGGTAGTATGCACTATCTTTACCGCGCCATGCCCGGCGCTTCTTAAAGCGCCGCAGAAATGGGCCGATCCCCTGCATGTGATCTCGCTCCACCATATCACGCGGATCACTCAACACATCGTCGATGTCAGGTCCGAAGCTTCTTGGGTAAACCAGTTCCTGAATACTGGATGCTTCCTGATGGGGGCTCCACCCCTCGAGGATGCTTCCAACCCTATCAAAGTCAGCCTGAGAGAGCTGCCGCCGAATTATGGCCTCTATATTTATCTCTGATTCATGGGCATCCACTGGCCCAAAATCGATATAAAATCGGTTTATAATCTGAACCTCGTCAATGCTACGCCCAAGCAACAGGTAGCGTATCGCGCGCATATCGTCTCGTGCTCGAAATGCCGTCTTCTTTTTCTGCTCATATACCTCCGTCTTACCGATACTTCGACGGGCCGAGAGTTGCGGCTCCGAGCCGTTGTGCGAGAGGATGTCGTGGATCTGCCGTGCTAAAAGCTTGTACGGGATTAGGATGCATTCCTCACGCACCGCTCGGAGCTGCTTCTCTGTGCAGTCCAGTAGGATGTCCGTAATGCGAGAGTCTTTGTCGGCATGCGCACCCTGATAGAGGCTCCACAGGAGTTCAGCGGTACCCTGTACATCAAATCCTGTTACGATTTTTCGGATACGATCAGCCGACTCATGGCCTACGCGCTTTACAATCTGGTGATATATCTCTGGTCGTTCTCCTCGGTCACGAATAATTGTGTAGTAGTGTTCGGTAAAGAACTCGTTAGCGCGGTCTAGGATCTCTTTGCTCTCGTGGATGGTCTTATCTCCGAGAATGACATTGAAGGCGCTCAAGTAGACATCAAGTTCACGTTCTCTGTCCTGTTGCGCTAACTTAAAGATCTGATGTGCAAGAGCTTCAGCGAGCTCTTGCTGTGACCGGTTCTTCTGCTCGACCTCCACAGAGGAGAGACGAGGTGGCGGGGCAACCGCAGCCAGCGGCTCTCGCGCCAGCTCCTTGAGCCGTTCTACGCCGCCAGCAACGGCTAAAGGGCGGTAAAACTGGTCAAAGAACTCACCTTCATAGAGAAGATTAAGCCCCTCATCTACTGGAGCTGACTCTTCAACCGGCACCTCGGCCTCAAAGCCGAGGTCTGGTAGATCGTCTTTAGTCGCGGCCAACCGCTTCTTGAAGACGATCTTCTTTCCACCCGAATTTGCACCATCCATATTGGCGGCTGCTTCTGTCGAGGTTTTTTAGGCGTACTCCATCTCCATCCACGCACGCTCACGGCGGTCGCGATCTGGGTCCTCAACGATGTCCTGAAGTATTATTCGGCCAAGTCTGGCATAAATTACATCCATTGAGGCGTTTTTTCCGTCCATATGGAGCGGATCCAAGAAATCAGGATGATAGCGCAGCATATGGTCCATAACTGCCCGATCATGTTCAGATTTTGCTATCATTGCCCATACGTTTTTGCCTACCCAGCCGAAGTCGGCACTCTTCCAATCGAGCATTTTTTGCACATAGTGACCAATAGCCAGTAGCTCCTCAGGGGCCGGGGGACGTTCAAATTGATAGGAACCCTCACTGTTTCGCATCCGCTCTGCAATCCAGACGAGGTTGTTTACAAGCTGTGGCATACAGTGCTTTGACAACACTCTGCGCTCCAGCGTGGAGTCGAGGTACGCCATCTTCATCGGGTGGATACGTCGCAAGAATGCATCATCGAGCTTTCGATTGAAGTTCTTCGTGAAGACGATCAGTAAATTGTCGATGTTGCAATCTATCGGAGGACGGGATTCCAACCAAATACGCGCGTCCTGAACTGGGCCAAGGAAGAAGGTATCGATGTGCCCCTCAACCTTGTCGATCTCATCGATGAGTAGAACAACAGGCTGATTCTGTGACTTCAGAAATGCCCGCGATAGGATTCCAAGATTCATTAGCTTCTCTTTCGCTGCGGTCTCTTGCCCGGCCATCGACGAAGCAATCGCAAGAGCCGATGGAACCTCGATGAGGTGCGACGTATTCATGCCGTGGTAACAGCTCAAACACATAAAATCGGCACCGGTCGCTTTTGCGAGGCATTTAGCCAAAAAGCTCTTACCACAACCCGATGGCCCTTCGAGCAAGATAGCACGAGTCCTGTCACTCGGAGAGGAGAGAAGGAGCGTCATCTGCGTTGCGTTGAAGCGCGAACACTGGTAGCCAACGGCGGCCAATCGGCGTGCCATCTCCTCAGGATTATCGAATTTGGTGAGACCCACCTTCTCTGGCCTGTACGCCTTGCCCCGACGCTTTGCATCCGGGTCATCAATAATACCCTCAAGAAGCCATCGACCGAGGCGGGCATAGATCTGTTCGATTGTCGCATTACGGTTATCTGGAACAAGCGGGTCGCTAAAGTCAGGATGGTACCGTAGCATCTGCTCAAAGATGGTACGGTCATTTTCAGATTTAGCGAGCATGTAGAAGAGGTTCTTGCCAACAAACGCGTAATCGATGAGATCCCACGTAAGCAGGTGGGTCATATAGTGCGCTGCCTTGAGAAGCTCCTCGGGAGCCGGTGGACGATCGAACGGATAGCTTCCATCGGACGCCCGCATCAGGTCTGCCACTCGAATGAGGTTCTCCGCCATTCGCGGTTTGCAATACGGAGCCAATACTCTGCGCTCAAGTGCAGAGTCCATAAACTTCATGCGAAGTGGGTGCACACGACGCAGGAGAGCCTCATTGATGGGACGCTCGAAGTTCTTTGTGAAGATGATGATCAGGTTCTCAAGGTTAGCATCGATTGGAGGTCTTGATTCACACCAGATTCGAGCATCTTGGATGGGGCCTAGGAAGAACGTGTCGATCCCAACATCAACTTTATCGATTTCGTCGATAAGGAGTATCACCGGCTTAGTTTGTGAAGCGAGGAACGCCTTCGAGATCGGGCCCAGCGTCATTACCTCATCGGTACTGCTTGCGCCTTTACCGGTCATGGCATTAACCATTCCAAGAGTTGATGGAACTTCTATCAAGTGCTGAAGGTTCATCCCCTTAAAACACTGAATGCACATCAGTTCTGCGCCAGTAATCTTAGCGAGCGACTTCGCCATGAAGCTCTTACCGCATCCAGAGGGTCCCTCAAGCAGGATACACTTAACGCTATTGACGTGAGTGTTGAGCAGGAGTGACATCTGCACCGCGTAGAACGGCAAGCAGTGATACCCCACATCAGCGAGCTTCAATTCGAGCTGCTCCGGTGTTCCGACATGCTTGAACCCAATACTCTCGGGCTTGTAGTTAGAGTGAAAATTAGGATTTACGATTCCGAGTTCGCTACCATCTGTTTTAGGCGTGAGGTCGCCCCCGTTCTTACCCGAACGGAATACAATACCTGTCTTTGAACCACCTATTTCGTTACCAGAGTTGTGGTCAGCCATAAACCTTTTGTTCTCGAATCTGAGGCGGCCATCGACGCCTCCCCTTCTATGGTTATTACGCCCGCATAGCCTCGTGTAGCATTCGGGATTAACCTGTAGATTCTAGTCGGCGACTTCACCGCAAATGCTTCTGAAAAAGTCCCTTAACAGGCCATTTCCGAGGGTTATTGAAGGGGGTAGCATGTGGATGAAAGACGGAGGAGCTACCGGGGGCGGATGGCATCCCGCTATAGAACTGCTTTAGTTCAAGTAGTTATCTGAATTAACAGCCCTAACTATCTGATATCAGGTAAACCTGAGTAAAATGTGGCAAACCTGAGTGTCGCTTGGGCCTCAATCCTCCAATCTCAGTCGTACCGCTCCCGAGCACCACATGTGTAACCCCTGGCGCGCCACGCAACATGACCGCGCACGAGCACAGGGGCACGGCAAGCGCATGGGGCCAGATATGTGGAAACGACGCTCATCCCCCAGATCTATCGATAGGCATTCATTCATATGCGCACAGATCACGACACGAAGAATTCAGAGGAAACACCCGATATTTGATTAACCGTACAGCAGCTCGTATTATCAGAAGAGTGTTTTTACGACTCTTGTAACACTCGCTACGAGTGCGCTGCGTCATAGGTTTTATAACGGACAACGAGAGGCTTGTTTTTGAGACCACGAGGCCTGATCTCGTTAGATTCGAACAGTGTAGCTTAGCAGTAGTTACTTTACATGAAACCAATCAGTTTCAAGCCTGCCAATCCAGTCGTTCTAGCACTCATGTGGGCCCTCGCAATCACAGCACAATTTTCTGCTCCCGTGCACGCGGATCCAATCCAAGGGAATGCTGACACTCTCGGGTCGGAGGTCCCATCGGAACAGGCACGAATCGCGGCTCGCGAAGAGGAACTACGCCGGAAAGAAGCGGAGCTAGTTAAGGCGATGGGGATGGCAACCAGTACCACTCAAGGCTCAACAGAGACGATTGAGAAGACGACCACGGTTTCGGAGACACAACGCACCACCACCGAAGAACACGTTGAGAATGACTTACAAACCTCGGAAGAGCTCGTTGAGTTGAAGGCAATTAGCTCACATCCTGTCCTCGAGTCGAAAAAGGTCAGAACCGGCTCTTCGTCAAATACTCCGACCCGCATACGAACGTATTCGAGCGACGAGACGAATCGAGACGACACAGCTCGAAGACTCGATAGCTTTCGACGAGTTGACTCAAGATCCTCCCTTGAATCGACTGACGCATACGGATCGACGAAATCTAAGATCGTTTCTCTGCGTGAAATTGAGCAGGACATATTTCACCGCCCGATGCCGATCCAGGAAGCCGAGGTCGCGACTATCGGCCTTCGCTCAGCGCGACTTCGAACTGGTCCATCTACGAAGAACGTAACGCTGGTATCTCTGCCTGAATACTCTGAGGTCGCTATCGACTACCGCTCAGGCGACTGGTATCGAATTAAAACCCCGTCGGGTTTGCGCGGATGGGTTCAGGGGCGAGCACTCCTCTTCGATGCTGGCATATCACCGACTTCTACCGTCAAGATCGGAGCGGTACGCGCGGAGCCAGGAGCTCGGATTCCCCGCTAGGGAAGCGAGGCAAAACCTACCCGTAGCGAGAAAAAGGAACACTTACTTGTGAGTAAAGCGCTTCCCATGTTCGAAAACTCATACTACTTCGGCGCATGTAGCGACGTATC
>JBIJBZ010000081.1:0-14164 GCA_044344945.1 Bdellovibrionota bacterium
CTGGCCTTCGAATCTCAAAGTCCCCGCGATTATTCGTCTCTTCCTTGAAATTAACCGATGACCCCGGGGCTTGTCGTCTCTCGTTCGAACGAGTACTCGACGCTATTTTTTCACGGTCCTCAGAGTAGATCGTAACACAACGAGCAACGCTATGGTTCTTTAGCTTGCCCTATCGGTTATACTGCTAGAACTTGTGATTATTTCGGTGTCTAAAAATGGGCTGTACGCTCAACCGGATCCGTGTATCTACGACACAAGGAGATTCGTTTTGTGGCTCAGCGTACCCCAGAGGCCGCGCTAGAGAGCCCCAAATCACGTGGCGATGATTCGGCAGCTCCCTCAAGTAACCGATCCAGTTGATGCAATAGCTGAATACTCTCGGGTTACCGTCTGAGAATCTGTGAGAGGCTCTCCGTACTCGATCGTAATATCACACCCACGTGCCGTGAGCGCGATACTCGCGGAGGCCTTTGTGTCGGATTGATGGCATACGCGCTGATACAAGAGTCCTCTCCAGAGGCTCCCCTGACTTGCGGAAGAACGCCTAAAGCCGAGAGCCTCCAAGAGAGCACTCGCGTCGCCCTGATTATCTAGATTGATGAAGATACAGCCGTCGCTGCGGGTATTTTTTGTTTCCCGAATGATAAAACCACTCGCTTTTTTAAGTACGGCGATCATGCGCTTACCGTGAACTTCACGGAGGGGGATTTCTAGTGCTTCAAGCAGCTGAGATGCACGCTGACGAACTCGCGGGTCCAGCGGCTTCGGCTGACCAGTCCCGGGTGAGCCTTCGGGCGGCACCTTGGCGCGATCGACCTCCGGCACCCTTCGGGTAGGCGGGGGAAGTTTTAGTTCAGTTAGTGATAGTGGCGCTGGGGCCACTGGACTATCCGACCGAGTCGCGATGATCGTCGTTGCGTCTCCGCTCAGTGTTATCGCTGGTATCCTCTGCAGCGTGTGCTCCACGTCGACCCGGGCGAGGTGCCTTGGTATTGGGATTGCAACTGAAACGTCTCCTACGGAGACGGTTGATAGTCCACCGAGCATTGCTGATAGGAGCGAAAGTTCCTTTACGGAGGGAGAGACGCCTAGGGCGTTAGCAACTGTTTCTCGGGATGCTAGCTGAGGGTTTTGAGCCACAAGACACTCTCTAAAACTCTGTTTTTTCGCGTTATGGTATGACGGAATGGGCGACGTGTAAAGTGAGTAGTGCATGAGGAGCAGTGGTAACCTGCGTGTAGCTAAATTGTTGAATGAACGAATGTCTTAAGGCTTAGTGATTGCGGGCTGCGTGATGAGTGGCTCTGCTGGTTCCGGGAAAGATTTAACAAAGCTCGCTCAGGAGATTACGAGCGACAGGACCAGCACACAACGCCCCGACAGGATCAAACGAGCGATGTCCCGGTGAAGAGAATTACCGTGGTCTACGAGCACTCAATGTAGCTACTCGGAGGTATTTTGAGCTGTCTACTAAGCCCAGCTATCTCTTTTTTGGAGTTTTTGAAGAGGACATCGAGTCCCTTCGGGAGCTGACTGGCGAAGATCTCTGAGAACGCCTCTACGAGCGCTCTCTTGGGAAGCGAGGCAAAACAACGCATTCGCGTTGTTTTGCATAGGTGTGAAGGCTATTTTGGTTGCGCAGACGCGAAATTTTTGTTTTTTAGACCCGAATTTCTTCGGGAGCCCCCGGAAAGAGGCTGGGTAAATACACAACCCCGTGTAGCGGCAAGAACCCTTCTTCTGAGATAGATACTCGCCAACATGCAGAGGGTCTTCAGGTGTAGTGAATTCTTTAAAATCCCTCTTTAACGCACCTTCGTATAACGGAAGATATTTTTGAGTACGTGAAATTCGAATGCTGCGCTCGTCTGGCACCTCATCCACAGCAGCCTTGCCCAAGCAAAACCGTCTGTAGTAAGGGGATGCGGTAGCACCGCTACCTAGCAAAAGCACGCGTCAGCAAGGAACACTTACTTGTGAGTAAAGCGCTTCCCATGTTCGAAAACTCATACTACTTCGGCGCATGTAGCGACGTATCACTTTTGTGCGAGGCTTATGATTTCAGCTCTCAGGCTGAGGTGTGAGGCGTTCCGCTTGAGTCTTCTGGCCTTCGAATCTCAAAGTCCCCGCGATTATTCGTCTCTTCCTTGAAATTAACCGATGCCCCCGGGGCTTGTCGTCTCTCGTTCGAACGAGTACTCGACGCTATTTTTTCACGGTCCTCAGAGTAGATCGTAACACAACGAGCGACGCTATGGTTCTTTAGCTTGCCCTATCGGTTATACTGCTAGAACTTGTGATTATTTCGGTGTCTAAAAATGGGCTGTACGCTCAACCGGATCCGGGTATCTACGACACAAGGAGATTCCTTTGTAGTGGCAGGGATGTGTAAACCCCTGGCGCGCTACGCATCGGGTACGTGCACGAGCATGTTCACGTCCGGAAACACCAATGTTACCCACTCGATTCCACGAGGAGCCAAAATATCTTTTGCCGTATAACCACCTCGGTGTACCATTAGAGTCAGAGGGGCGGCACTAATGCCGGGAAACCATGATTGGGTTCAGCCCGCACCTCTGATCTCATCCAGGAACACACTACATGCCGAGCGCCCCTGCTGTTAAGATTGTACCGAGCGCGGCGTGGCTGGTCAGTGTACTACTCACCATCGCGTTGGTGTCGCTTTCTTGCCGGGCGCACGCAGAGGTATCAAATGCCCGAATCAGCGGTGACGTGAAGAAGCTAGGCGCTATCATCTCCCGCGCTGCGAGTGGTTCTTGTGGTGGCTCACAGTGTCGTCTTTTAAATGGCATCATTCGACTTACCGTTTCGACAGCGAACAACCCGGCACTCGCTCTCCGACTCACGCACGCGCGGATTCCAACCGAGATAATTCGAGACTCCATCTTGAATGACGCCGCTACCCGCCCGATCCTCATGCGCGGATATACACGAGTTCGGCACGCCGGCCCTCACGGCGAAACCGTGCGATTTCCGGTCGCGGCCACGATCTATCGCGATCCAGGGCACTCCGTTCTTGAAATTGCGGTCCCGCGCATTCGGCGTCGTGCAACGGTGGCAGGATTACTCCTCGTAAAAGGCCAGCTCTCTAAACTGAGTTCCTCCTCTCGTAACGCACGAGCTCAATTCGCCTCTTCGACCGCGTTTTCAGCGCGGCACTGCGGTTTACATACAACCGAAGCCTTATCAGGAACACCGACAGGTGCGCGCATATCGGAATACAGCGATGTTACCGCCCTAACATCGTACAATGTAATCTACATCGGAACCGATTATGACGCTCAATTTGCAAGCGCTGTTCGATGCGGGACGGTATCGGCGTGCCAGAACAAAATTGTCAGTATCATTAATCAAGCGGCGGTTTTTTATGAGAACCAATTCAATTACACCTTACAGGTTGCGCGCCAATTTGGACCGACCAGCTATGGTAGCACCACCAACTCGGACACACTGCTCGATACCGTGCAAGTGTACAACCTGGACAATCGTTTTCAGTACTTTCACACCGGCTCTAACACCACCTTGAATCAATTTGATATATTTCAATTCTTTACGGGGAGAACCCTCGATAGAAACATTATCGGCAAAGCGTACCGAGACACAGCTTGCCGCAACTCGCAGTCACAGTACGCCGAAAGTCTCGTGCAGCACACAACAAGCTCATTAGACCCTGTTGTCTCTGCCCATGAATTTGGACATACGTTGGGAGCTGCTCATGTCCCGAGTGGAATTATGAAACCGAATCTCGGAGACCCGCCGCCTCAGTCCTTTGCGAGCGCTAGCGTAACTGCGATTTCGAATTTTCTCTCGAATTACTATACAGAGTGTCGGCAAGGGGTACTCGACTCTGTTTCGACACCCATCCCAACTCCAATCAGCACAAGCACCCCCACCCCATCTCTCAAAGCGCCAGTCACGCTCTCACTCGCGGTTAGGACAGCCGGGAAGCAACGAATTTCTATCTCGTACCGAGTAACATCAATTGCAGCTGGGTGCCTCGTTTCGATACGTGCAGCCTCAACAGCGTCCAAGGCGAAGTCGGGTACCGTCATCACACAACGAGATCCAAACACCGGGATACTATCTATCTCGGTTCCCGTTAAAACCGGGGTGACTCCGGCGAAAAACGGAGATCCCAATGTCTACTTTAAGGCCGAATATTCCTGCGCTGATGGTTCAATCCTCGAAACCTCAAAGGTAACGAAGCTCAATCCGAAACGAATTAAATCCACGAGAGGCAGAGTATCAAAGAGCACCTGGATCGGACGCCTCAAAAAAGCGATTCCTCAGTAACAACCCCAGACCTTGCATACCCTTGGGTGCCCTACCGTCAGGCGTTACTTTGCGAGCCCTCCGCACCGGAAGCCCCATAACCGTCTTTACCTGGCGGGCTCTTCCATGTAAATCTGAGGGACATGACAACCACACCGACTCGTACAAACATAGCATCTGGCTCCCCTTTTGAACCCCTCCGCGGCTACTCGCGTGCAGTTCAAGTCGGCGAACACCTTTACATATCAGGAACGACTGCAATGACGGCGCAGGGAGATGTCTCCGCTCCAGGGGATGCCTATCTTCAGACAAAAGCTGCCCTTCAATCAATCAAAACAATCCTCGCAAGCCGCAATTTCTTAGTCGCGGATGTGGTGCGCACAAGGCTCTTCGTCACCAATATCAGCCGGTGGGATGATTATGCTCGCGCTCACCGTGAGGTATTTGAAAAGATCCGCCCCGCATCAAGTCTTGTGCAGGTCGCCAAGCTCGTTGACCCCCGCTTGGTGGTCGAAATCGAAGTAGATGCTGTGCGAGGCGCTTCGGAGTCTCAGAGCATAGCTGTCAGCCTGTAAGGTGGTTGGGAGCGGCTCGTAACAGGGGCCATTATCCTCACTGCACATCGTATACAAACTCTACCGGCATACGTACCTCTGCGTGCAAACTTTTGTGAACCGGGCATGCGAGTCCGGCTCGCTCAAGCTTTTGCCGATCAGCTGCTGCTAAACTCTCTGGCAGGTGAATTATCACCGGTAACTCATCAATTCGACGTGGCTCAGTACCCATGTGTTTTTCAACTCGCATGTGCATCCCTGCAACACTCAAACCACTGCGCTCGGCAACAATAGCTATCGTTGTCATGATACACGATCCGAGCGCAGCTCCGACTAAGTCAGTAGGTGAAAAACTCAGGCCCTCGCCGCCGTTATCCCGCGGAGCTTCGGTTTTTAGAATTGAGCCGGAGGGTTCATGTACCAGCTCACACTTCTTATTGCCCGTATACCTGCCGACTATCACCACTGACATATGGCTTTCCCTTAATTCTTAGAAGCTTCCCTCAGAGAGTGCTGATCCTCGGGCTCCATACCCAAGTCGCCGGTTTCGTCGTAGACCTCATCCTCCTTGCCATCAGTCATTATACCATGACGATGCTGATAGTATGCACCCTGAACAAAGAGGTAGTAATCAACGGAGCTCTCTTTGGCCGTTTCAACAGCTTGGAGGAGACCGGCTCGGGTGTGAACGAGCTTTAACCCAAGCGCTGAACCAGCGATTGCCAGCTTTGTTCCCGATGAAAGTGAGGTGTATCCAACCCAGCCGATTGGGTCTAGAAATGCATCTACAATGCGACCAAATCCATCTCGAACATTCGATGGTCCCAAAACTGGGAGGACAAGATACGGGCCTGCTGGAACTCCATTGTAAGCCAGCGCAATTCCGAAATCCTCATCGTGTACAGGAAGTCCCCAATCTGTGGCAAAGTCCATCAAACCTCCAATACCGAGGGTGGAGTTGATAAGAAATCTTCCCGTGTGATCAAGAACCTGGCCAAACTTGCCTTGAAAAATATCGCTCACCAGATACGAGGGATATCGAAGATTCTCAAAAAAATTTCCAACTCCCGTCTGCACAACATCAGGCACATAATCGCGATACCCTCGCCCCACCGGCTCCAATACATAATGATCGAGACCATCGTTGAAATCAAAGATTGCTCGATTCACCGGCTCAATAGGATCATAGGGCTCCTCGGAATCGGCATGTGCTACCATAGCTCCGAGCGCCGAGAAGGCGATGAGCACTGCCGCACACTGTTTTCTCCATCGCCTCACTCGACCTGCCCGTACGATCACACTCGCTCCTTCCACACCTTGACAACCTTTGCTCATCTCGCCTTTTCTGCTTTAGCCCTGTTACTGAATCTACAAGCGCCGAGCTGTGTAGGCTCTTAATCCCTCGCCAAGGACCCTAATCGCCTCGGTAGTATCCGCTCGGTTTAAGACGAAAGCAATTCGAATCGTACTCTTCCCGGCATCTCGCTGCATGTAGAATCCGGCCGCTGGCGCGACAAATGTTGTGCGCCCATCACAAACAAACTCCGTCAGCATGAAATTCGCAAAATCTTCGGCATCATCAACCGGCAGTTTAGCCAAGAGGTAAAACCCCCCTCGAGGAGCATGCGTGACCACACCTTCAATGCACTGGAGAGCTCGCACTGCGGCATCTCGGCGGTCCTTGTACTCACCCATCGCCGCCGTCAGGTACTCATCTCCTATTCTATTGAGCATCGAAGCTGCCGCCTCCTGCTCTACGGTTGGGGCGGCGAGACGCGCCTGCGCAATGTGCAACGCAGCCTGCATCAGCTCAGCATTCCACGTAATCATACAGCCTATGCGCGCTCCACACAGACTAAATCGTTTGGAGAGGCTATCTATGACAATTATCCTGGGATCCTTTGGCGCAAGCTCAAAGATGCAGCGCGGCTTAGCGCCGTCATACACAAACTCTCGATAGGTCTCGTCTACAACAAGAAAGAGATCTTTCTCTCTGCAGAGATCGATTAGCATCTTGAGCTGCTCATCAGAGCAGACCGCGCCGGTTGGATTGTTTGGATTACACAGAAGGATAGCGCGAGTGTACGGAGAGATGAATCGCTCTATCTCAGAAACACCTGGCAGAGCGAACCGATCTTCGATAGAGCATGGCAATGAAAGTAAACGGGTGCCTGATATCGCCGAGAATCCGATGTAATTCGCGTACGTAGGGTCAAACGTTAGGATCTCATCTCCTGGATCACAACACACCATAAAAGCAAAGATCAGCGCCTCACTCGCCCCCATGGTGATGAGCATCTGCTGCGGAGAGAGTCCGATCTTGTAGTCGCGGTTTATGCACGAGGTCCACGCCGAGAGAAGCGATTGACTTCCCTCAGACGCTTCGTACGCCACCACCGGCTTTGTATACGCCGCGATCCCCTCCAGGAACTCCTTGGGTGAATGAAGGTCTGGTTGCCCTATGTTAAGTCGATACACATGTACCCCCCGCTCCGCAGCTCTCTGCGCCAATCCGGCCAGCTTGCGGATGGGAGAAGGCGGGGTTTTTTGAGCACGAGAGGAGAGAGTCAACAAGGTCATTGAGTTCCTTAGGTTGAAGACCTGCGTATCATATGACACGGTTCGGCCCGCCGAAAGATCGGCATTGGAGCATCAACTTCCCCGTACCAATGGGAACATAAACTGTACCCCAAAAAAAAGGCACCTCCTTTCGGAGGTGCCTCATTCACACAGTCCTATGAACCGTCTGAATTACATCGCAACGCGAACGCCGCCAGTCAAGGCAACGTTTGAGTCGTTATCAATCGATGCACCAGCCTTGAGAGCTACGTTCTCAAGAATAGTGTAGAAAGCTGTACCACCGTATGTCCAGTTTCCACCTGGTCCGTTGATTGTAGCATCGTTTGTAGCAGTCCACGTGATGTCAGCGTCAACCTCGATCTCGTCTGTGAGGAGGTAACGGCTTCCGATGCCTGCATATACACGATCAACCGACTGGCTGGACCGGAACTCACCGACCGTGCCGTTCGTATCAAAGTGCTTACCGCCTACGCGAGCAAGAACCTGGATACCTGGGCAGATCTCTTCATAACCCAAGATACCGTAGGTGAACGTGTTGAAGTTAAAGTCCGAGTTCTCGAACACCTTAGCCTGAGCGTAGTTGTAGCCACCCTCAAGAGCGAAGTGCTCGATTGGAGAATACGACACCTTGCTGTCCAGACCATTCGAATCCGAGATCTCTGGAGAATCGGTATTGTTGTGTCTCCACTGGTACGCAACATCAACGTAGTCATACTTCATCAACGGATCTGCAGACGCAACGGTTCCACCGAACGTCAACGCGAGCGCGAATAGAGAAACGATCTTTTTCATGAATTAATCCTTCCTAAAACAGGAGCGCAATTGCGCCCCGACGACGCCGCCAGGGTAATGCAAACAAACTCGTTCTAACAATAGGTATTCTGCTCATTTTCTAACCGGGAGATGCGCCCCCTCACCCTCCAGCATCAGCTCTTTGCCATGGCAACTTGCCGAAAAGTATTGTATCTTCAGCTATGTGAACCAAATTATCGGGCATAACAACCAAAGATCCTCGCTTTCAAACCTCGTTCTGGAGCAGAGGCTCCCGGGCACCCTACTGTTCGTTGGAACCGAGGGAATAGGCAAAAAGTTGATAGCTCGGGAGCTTGCCCGGCAGCTTCTCTGCCAGGGTAATCCCCCTGCCCCCCAGGGCGGCTGCGGCTCCTGCAAGACATGCCACCTCTTTGACTCTGGCAATCATCCCGATCTTCAATATATTCGATTTGGGACGGACGGCGCATCTGTAGACGACCTCCGTCAGCTCTTAGAGCGGCTTAGCCTGCGACCTTTTATGGGAAGCCGCAAAGTAGCGATCCTGGACGATGCGGATGCCATATCGGTTATTGGGGCTAACGTCATACTTAAAACCCTAGAGGAGCCCCGCCCTGAGAACTTCTTTATTCTAATAGCCTCCACACCATCGCGGCTTCCCGCCACTCTCCTCTCCCGGTGTCAGCGCTGGTTCTTCGATAGACTTTCACGGGATGAGATCGAGAAGATTTTGCACCATAGAGGGGCATCCGATGAGGAGCTTAAGCTAGCGGCTCTGGCTGATGGATCGATCGGAGCGCTTGAAGCGATCCGATCGCAGGCAGCGATAGCCGATGAAGTAGTAGAGATCGTTGAAGCCGCATGGCGCGGCGACTCCGCCCGTATTACCCGCGCAGCACAGGAGTGGGGCGCAGACAAAACGGCGATTGGAGAGAGGATCGCCCTGCTACGCCTTACGATTAGACAGAAGCTCTTGGATAATGCTCACAATCAGGCGGCATCTGCAGTATGGGCGATAGCCCTGCAAAACGCTCTCGACGCCCAGTATCTGGTGCTTGAGCGACATGCAAATGCAACCCTTGTACTCCTACGAGTACTTCAGAGCTGTGGGCAAAGGAATGCCCAGCTCATACAGCGCACGCCGAATGCCCTTCCATCATTAGCTGAGAAGTTTTTGGGGTAAGTAGTCGGCGTTGACCCCTCAGCCCCTGACATTCTAAACAACAGAGAGCCGTGTACTTTTCAAGCGATTTAGGGGAAAATTACCCACCACTATAGGAGCATTGAGATGGAATCACAGCAGACCCAACAACCAGCAGCACCAACGCCGATTTCTGACGAGATCGATATCGAGACATTTGCCAAGGCAAAGTTCCGAGTTGCAACCATTGAGAAGGTTGAGCAAGTACCAAAGTCAAAGAAGCTGTATCAAATCCAACTCGACGTTGGAGAGCTCGGTAAACGCCAGATCGTTTCTGGAATTGCGCTGCACTACGCCCCAGAGCAGCTCGTAGGAAAACAGATCGTGATTGTTGCTAACCTCAAACCAGCAAAGCTGATGGGAGTTGAGAGCCACGGGATGCTGCTTGCCGCCTCCACCGCTGGAGACGAAGTTCTTGCGGTACTATCCCCTGATAAACCGATCGCTCCGGGATCGCAGGTGCGATAACTATCGATGGCTCTCGATCTAATCGACTCGCATTGCCACCTCGATATGGAGCAATTCGACTCCGATCGAGAGGCGTGTATCGAAAGGGCCGTGGCCACCGGTGTCACTCGACTCATAACGATCGGCACCGGAGGTGGGCTGTCTGGCGCTCACAAAGCGATCGCCCTCGCTGAACGACATCCGATGGTATGGGCAACCGTTGGTGTCCACCCGCACTCGGCCGGCGAGTCCTTCGACATCGATGAACTTGAACGCCTTGCACTACACCCGAAGGTTGTAGCCATCGGGGAAACGGGGCTCGACTTCTACCGAGACTGGGCCCCGGTTGATAAGCAGCACCAAGCTTTCGAGCTTCAGATTGCGCTGGCACGCCGAGTAAAGAAGCCGCTCGTAATTCACTCGCGTGAGGCAGGCGAGGCTTGTATTAAAACCCTAATTCAACACGGCGCAGCGGAAGTCGGCGGCGTCTTTCACTGCTTTGCGGAGACTGCAGCGTTTGCAGAGCGTCTTCGAGCTATCCGCTTTTCAGTCTCCTTTCCGGGACAACTCACCTTTAAAAAAGCGACCGAGGTACGAGAGATCTGCCAACAGATCCCGCTGGAGCAGATCCTCGTGGAAACAGACTCACCTTTCTTGGCGCCCGAGCCGAAACGAGGCGCCCGGTGTGAGCCAGCGTTCGTTGTGCACACAGCTCGCAAACTCGCAGAAGTTAAAGGCTTGTCGCTTGAGGAGGTAGCGGCGATAACTACAAGAAACGCTCTTTCACTCTTCTCCGGCATGAGGTAGCTCTATGAGCTTTACAACGATCGAGGTCTCCACGTCCGCCCACCTCACGCAGGTCACTATCAATCGCCCCCAAGCTCGAAACTCGCTAACGCTCGAAACGACTCATGAGCTAACGCAAGCCTTCACGCAGCTGACCGATAGTAAGGATGCCCGCTGCGTACTTCTAACTGGTGCTGGCTCGGAAGCCTTCTGCGCCGGAGCTGATCTTAAAGGGCTCCTTGATAATCCTACACCAGATGCCCGACGAGCATTCTTTGAATCGATAGCTACCCTGATTGAGACAATTGAACACTGCCCAGTTCCCGTTGTTGCAGCCGTGCATGGATTTGCGCTCGCTGGAGGATGTGGCCTCGTAGCCGCGTGCGATATTGCAATCGCGTCCGAGGATGCAATCTTCGGGTTACCGGAGGTTGGCATCGGGCTCGCTCCGATGGTTGTAATGGCGCCACTCTCGCGAACGATCCCTCGAAAGGCTCTAAGCCTTATGGCGCTCACCGGTGAGAGGCTCTCAGCCGTACAGGCACTCGCGGCTGGCTTAGTAACCATGGTAGTGCCGAAGAGCGAGCTTGCTGCACGAGTGCACACGATCTGTCGCACGATACAAGCCCAAGGCCCCGACGCCGTGCGCGCGACCAAAGCAACGCTCCGAGATCTTGCCAAGCACTCCGGACAACCATTGATCGATGAATTAGCAGACCGCAGCGCTCTCTTAAGTTTAGGAGCAGAGGCAGCAGAGGGGATCGCAGCGTTTCAAGAGAAGCGCGCGCCATCGTGGCGAAGTTAATGAATGGGGCACGAGATGAAGATAGGACGATACTCAGTTCGAGAAGTGATGTTCGGTTCATTTCGTCTCGACGGCGGGTGCATGTTTGGCTCCGTACCGAAGAACCTCTGGTCACGCTCAATCGCGGCGGATCAAGAAAATTGTATTCCCCTGGTGTGTCGCTCCCTACTACTCGATGACGGAAAGCGAAAAATCCTGGTCGACGTGGGATGCGGAGATAAGTGGAGCGAAAAGCTGCGCGCGATCTACGGCATCAATCTCGCCCCCCGCGACACCTTAGGCTTTAAGCCCGAGGAGATAACCGACGTTGTTCTCACGCATTTGCACTTTGATCACGCAGGCGGGATCTCCTTCGTAGACTCATCGGGAAAACTGCAGCTCACCTATCCCAACGCAAAGGTGCATCTCCAGGTTAGCAATTGGGATCGAGCGCAATACCCAACCCCTAAAGACAAGGCGAGCTATCTTCCAGAGAATGTGGAGCCGCTCAAGAAAGCAGACCTGCAGCTCTGTGATGGTTCAGTTGAGATCCTTCCCGACATCATCGTACACCGCGTTGATGGACACACCCCGGGACAACAATGGATCGAAGTCATCGGGGATACAGAGCGCATATTCTTTCCTACGGATCTCATTCCAACGAGCCATCACGTACCCCTTGCGTTCCACATGGGCTACGACGTGTGTGCCGAAACCCTTCTACGAGAGAAATTGGCGTTCCTCGATCGTGCAATAGCTGCCGGCGTGACGGTGTGCTTCCAGCACGATCGAGATGTGGCGTTCGCGACTATCTCAGTTAATGACAAGGGTCAGTTCTCGGCTACTCACTCGGGGTGATCCTCCCACTCTCCGCTTCATTCCCAAGAATGTATACTTTGCCCGCACCTTGGGTTTGGGTGTGCCCCTTGGTCCTTGCAGAATGCCCGCCTAGGAATCAGATCGCAGGCTCTGTGCTGTACCCACCCCAAACAATACGCTAGCATGCAGCAGGTTTATATGGGCAACACACCAACTCCGCATATCCTTATAGTCGGCGGCGGCTTCGGAGGGCTGTTCGCTGCTCAGAACTTACGACGATCCAAGGCGCGCGTCACCTTGATCGATCGGCGCAACTTTCACCTCTTTCAACCACTTCTGTATCAGGTAGCAACCGGCGGACTCTCGCCTGCTAATATCGCAGCACCACTTCGAGACATCCTCAAGAAGCACAGACACACAACTGTTCTTATGGGTGAGGTTGAGAACATCAACGCTCAAGATAAAACCGTAGCGCTGAAGGACGGGAATTCCCTGCCGTACGATTATTTGGTAGTTGCAACAGGCGTGACGCACAACTACTTCGGACACGACGCGTGGGCTCCGTATGCACCAGGCCTTAAGACAATTGAAGACGCGACTGAGATTCGGCGTCGAGTTTTATCAGCGTTCGAAGCGGCTGAACGTGAAGCGGATCCCGAAAAGCGTCGTGACCTCCTGCGCTTTATCGTCGTGGGCGGTGGCCCGACCGGAGTTGAACTTGCCGGTGCGCTTGGGGAGATCGCGCACCAAACCCTCAGAGATAACTTTCGTAATTTCAATCCAGCCTCAGCCGAGATTATTCTTATCGAGGCCGGAGAGCGCGTGGTGGAGCAATATCCTACCGACCTTTCGGCAAAAGCAAAACAGGCGCTCAAATCTTTGGGCGTTAGCGTGCTCGAGAAGACGCTAGTCATCGATATTACACCCGAAGGTATCTCGTACCGACACGGTGAAGAGGTCACGCATCTGAAAACCAGCTGCGTATTGTGGGCGGCAGGAGTGCGGGCGTCAACGCTCGCCGGAATACTCGCTCGCGAGACCGGAGTGCCACTCGATCGAGCGGGCCGAGTACAGGTTAATCCTGACCTCACAGTTCCAGGATTCGATTCTATCTACGTTGTTGGTGACCTCGCATCACTTACTCAAGATGCCAAGCCGATCCCCTGTGTTGCCCAAGCAGCCATGCAAGAGGGACGCTATGTTGCCCGCCACATCGAGCGACGCATGCAAGGCCTCATAGGTGAAGCTCCCTTTCGCTACAAGGATCTCGGAAGTATGGCTACTATTGGCCGATCTCTTGCGATCGCTCATATTCGAGGCTTCAAATTCTCTGGGTTTATTGCCTGGCTGATGTGGCTTTTTGTGCACATCATGTATCTGGTAGAGTTCACAAATCGTATACTAGTGTTCACTCAGTGGGCATGGAATTACTTCACCCGCAACCGCTCGGCGCGGCTTATTACAGGGGAGAAAAATTAGCAGGGTCGTTCGGCCCACGCCAGTGCGGCGTTGCCCTTGGAATGACTACCAGCGAATAGTCAATTCATTTGCCGGGCCATTCATTTTTGGCTCTCCGTGGAATCGAGTGGGTACAATTGGTGTTTCCGGACGGGAACATGCTCGTGCAGTAAACGTGAAAGTACCCGAAAAAGTGTGGTCACACGCCCTGAAGGCAGAGTTTAGAAAGCATGGCGCCAACCCGGGTAAGCAAAAGCTTTCCGGTGCACTATTCGTCCGGGGAGAGGTGGTCAAGAGCGTTAGCCCGCATATTTCATGAAGCCTGCTACTGCGAGCGCCGATAATGGTGCTTTTTCGGTCCCAAAATACTACCTTCAGACCGGAAGGTATCTCGATACGATTCCGCCCTGCAGATACTTAGTTGAATTCGCCCTTCGGGCCCGAAACATCACCACTCTCGGCGCTCTCGCG
>JBIJBZ010000028.1:0-23125 GCA_044344945.1 Bdellovibrionota bacterium
TTTCTGATCCGGGGCTTTTTGGAGTTCGGCACGCAAAGTCTCTTCCTCTCCTTGCTTCGTTACCAACTCCTGATAGGTATTTTGAATCTCACCGAGGCGATCGGTTGCATCCGCTCGCTTCTGCTCGGCGGTCGTTGTAAAAATATCGTAGGCGATGATAGAGCCTGCCATTACCACGAGTGTTAGCAACGCCGAAAGCCAATGACGAACCACAAAGCGCACAAAGGCATCGTTTTTTGCAGCTTCCGCTATAGCTGGATCTTGAAAAATGTTCCGCGCAGAAGTCGCATCGGGTGATTGATCGTGCTTTGGTGCTGTTGCCACAGTGTATGCCCCCTTTTGGGAATTATTTAGAAGGTTGGTAGCAGACAGCGCTCAAAAAGTACAGGGAAACTCTTGCTTTGGAAGCTACCTATCCCTCTGATAGGTTACATTTTATACTTGAAATCCTCGGGATCCAGCCTGCTCAGGATCTCCTCCCATTTATCCTTGTCAATCGCTGTGAAATCCTTTGATTCACTCTCGACGGGCAACTCACCCTCTTCCCCTTCCGGGGCACTGGACGACTGCTCCTCCTTGCCACTCTGCTCAGGCGCCGGTAAAAGGTTAGCATTGCCAAATGCGATTTTGGCCTGGTCGAGTACCGCCTGGGCCACATATATTGGCGCTGACGCTCGCAGCGCCATGGCGATCGCGTCACTCGGACGGGAGTCAAGCACTATGACCCTGTCGCCCTGCCCTAATACAAGTTCAGCAAAGTATGTGGACTCTTTGAGCTCTGTTATCACAACCCGTTGCACTGTTACCCCAACCTCCAACAACAGGTCGAAGAAGAGATCGTGTGTCAGGGGGCGCGCCATGGTGACCTGCTTTATCGCGCTCGCAATCGAAGTGGCCTCGGGGATACCGATCCAAATGGGCAGGGTTATATCACCCGACTCATCCTTCAGAACAACGATGGGAGCCTGGGTTGCAGGGTCCATTACCAACCCTCCTACAAACATTTCGATAGCAGATTCGTGTGCCATGAGGACGTAACAGCATGTGGTGTAAAAAGCCGGCTGTGGGAGCCCGCGGATTAAACCGCTCTAACCCCTGGCTGTACCGGGCCAAAAAAGCAAGAAAATTCTTGCTAACGATATGTATAGAGTATCACGCTGATTTTTCACAAGTCTATGAAAATACGTCTACCTGAGCTCGCCAAGGAGGGTAAAGCGCTTCGGGGCCACAATACGAGCGGAAACAATCGCCCCCAAGGCGACTCCTTCATAGGGCTTATCAAAGTGTACAATCACGTTCTGAGAACTACGCCCCTGCAAGCACCCTGGCTTGGCTTGGTTCTCGCCATCAATCAGGACCTCCAGCTCCCTCCCTACCCAGGTGAGGAGTCGACTTCCCGTAATCTGCTCCTGTTTTCGCTGTAAAATGCGCAGTCGCTCAAGCTTCTCCTCGCCGGTCAGTGACTCCTTCATCCCTGCAGCCACCGTCCCGGGACGTGGAGAGAATGTGTAGGAGTAACTGTTGTCGAACTGGCAAATCTCCATTACCTCGAGGGTCTGCTCAAAGTCCTGCTGGGTTTCCCCCGGAAAACCCACGATAATGTCAGTGGTAATCGCCATATCAGGCACTCGTGAGCGCAGGGCCTCGATGATTCTGAGATACTTGTCCCGACGGTAATTTCGATTCATCGCCTTCAGGATGCGATCGCTGCCGGATTGCAACGGCATATGGATGTGTCTACACACCTTGGGATTCGAGACCACAAAGTCGATGAAGTCCTGCCGAACCTCTTGTGGATGGGGCGAAACAAAACGGATCCGCTCCACCCCCGCAATATTGGAGATCCGCTCTAGAAGCTGCACGAATGAGATGCGCGGGGACAGATCCAAGCCGTACGAATTGACCGTCTGGCCCAACAGGAATATCTCTCGACTTCCCCGATGCACAGCGATCTTAACCTCACGCTCAATCTCATCGACAGCGCGCGAAACTTCTGGACCGCGAGTCGTAGGAACTATGCAGTATGTGCAGCTCTTATTGCAGCCACGACTAATCGAAATAAAGGCGGTGAGGTGCTGTTTTTGACCGTTACGGGTTGGATCGTGCTCGGCAAAGCCCAACGGCAACTCTTCCCACTCTTCTCGATAGTCGACCGCGACCTGCGGCGGAGCTCCTTTTTTCCGTAACTGAATGAGGGAAGGCACGAGTGAGAGGTTATGGGTTCCAAATACAAGATCTACCCCTCGTCCGTACTTGACAATCTTTTCTCCCTCTTGCTGAGCGACACAACCGCACACCCCAACCATCATCTCTGGCCGAACGCTCTTTAACTCCTTGAGCTCTCCCAGCATGCTGTAGAGCTTTTTCTCAGACTTATCACGAACGCTACAGGTGTTGATGAGAACGAGATCAGCTTCCTCGGGCGTTAGAACAGGTTGGTATTCCTTCTCCAAAATCTTGTAGAGCTTCTGCGTGTCATGCTCATTCATCTGACACCCATATGTACGGATGTAGACTCCCGGCTTCTCAGGATGGACATCGCTATCTGTCTCGGACGTACGGCGCATATAAACTCGATCCAAGATCTGCACGGTATGCACCGCGCTTAGACTCTCCTCTATGCCATTGCTCTCCTCCGAGGGCCTACGCCCAGCGATGCGCTCGACGCGCACTACTCTGAACTAAAGGAGACGATTCGAACAACCGGCTGGTACGCAACCTGATCTGTTGCCGGTACATATTTCTCTAAGGTCAACCTAAACGGTTTGGTTGCCCCGCCAGCAAGACGCAGGTTGCGAACCTCGATGCGTCTCTCATTCTCAAGAATTTGATTTGGCAAATCAAGCTTGTCAGCCGGGCTAAAACCGGCCACAAGCACCACTTCCTTGATACTTGCGCTGCCTGCATTAAAAAATTCACCCTTAATCGAGAACTTAACTAGGCACTCCTCTGGAGAAGCGCAGCTTCCATCGGGGACTCGATGAACTTCAAGATCGCGCAGAGCCAGATACTCTTTCGGCTCTTCAGGTGCCTTCAGGGATGCCTTTGGAGGATCAATATAGGGCTGGGCATCTTTACCCCACAGAACCTCAAGCTGAAAATTTGAGACTCCCTCAGAGGGCAGCGATAGGGAGAACGGCACTGCAACGCGAGCTCGTAGATCATCTCCCTTCGGCATGAGGTCACTGAATTGGTGAAACGACACCCTCTGCTCTCCACTATCCTCTAACGCTGTGAGTCGCACCACCACGTCCTTTGCCGCCCAGTCTGTCTTGGGAACGAGTCGTCCGGCAATCACCAAGCGATCGCCATCATTGGCTTCGGATAGCACGTCAAGCTGAAATGGCGTCACGGATGGATCTCCTCCTCGAGCAGAGTCGATCGGTCTCACTGAAGAAGGGTCCTTGCCCGAGAGGAGAGAACACCCAGTCATAAGAACAAGTGCAATAACAAGATATCGACAACTCTCCGGTAAAAAACTACATCTATGCATCGCAACTACCCTTCCTGCTTTGTCCGTGAACTCAACATCCATCCGCCTGTGGCACTGAACTCCCAGGTCTGCTCCTCCAAAGTCGTATTAACAACGAGCTGATGAACTTTGAAGGACTCAACTTTTACAATAACCTTTGCCTTGCGGGCGTTATCACTCCACGCCACCTCTTCAATCTGAGATTTTACAACGCGCTCATTGTCGGAAGTTTCACGCAACTGCTTCGATATTTCGGGCCGTGCTTCCGGGACTACAAGCGCGATCGCGTCGGTTTTGTTACCGAAAGTGCGTGCATCAGCGAACTTCTTCACTTTCGGACCCAGTAGCGCCATCCGGTCGCTCTCCGTTAACCCTGATTCCTTAAACGCTTGGACAAACGGCACCAAAACACAGCCCGTACATGAAGCACACACGAAGCCGACTAAAAACAAGTGGCAAGCTATTCGATTAAATACACTCATGAATTTGATTTTACCTCATCCTTCTCTTTGCTCGGCGACTGCTCATCTGCCGGAGGCTCAGGATCCTGCCCGCCTATTAAGCCGGCGAGAAATCGCTTAATTCGCTTCCGATCGTAATCTGGTAAATAACTCCCACTGCGGCGCGCTGGCGCAGGATGCGCTTCCGAGTACTTCGCCTGAGCTCGAAAAAGCTCATCTCCTCGCAAGGCCTCCACCAGCTTCTGCGCTTGTTCCTTGCCCTGCTCGGTAACAGGGCCAAGCTTGCTATGAAGATTCCGCGCTGCCACCACAACAACGGATCCAGAAAAGAAAACGATCATGCTAAATAGCGCCAGGCGCTGCAGAAAAGGCATGGAAGTAGGTTAGCGCGCCCTCCTCAAACTGGAAAGGATGTACTTGTGGTCACGAGCTGACTCAGTGCTAGGGAGTAAACTATCCTGGCATGCAACCTACCATGCGGCCTGCCTTGCTCATCATTACCACACAGCGCGATCTTGCAGGTCCCAGCCTACGCGATCGCTTGCCGCGGAGCTCGAGGTACCCTCACTGTGAACTACCGCTGCACTCGGGATGGAGCAGAGCCCCCTATCCCGACTTGGGGATTCATACTCACTACGTCCAAGATCAAGCGCTTGGCATTCAGCCTGACGCATGGCACACAGCCCGATATATGCTCTAAATAATTACATATATTCTCTCACTTGCCCGTAGCTAGGGTAGCAGGGTCCGCCACCTTTGGCCGTAAAGTTTTAGGGGGGTGTTACCGAAAGACTAGATATGGCCCGGATACAAAAAAAGCGAAAAAAGCTTTTACTCGTCAACCGCCTCTCCCCAGGGGACGTGGTGATGATGACTGCTGCCGTTCGGGATCTTCACCGGGCAAAACCCAACGAGTACTTCACTGACATTTTCACCTCTGCGCCAGAGCTTTGGGACAACAACCCAAACATCACCAAACTAGGTTGGAGAGTTGAGCCCTTGGGAGAGCAGACAGATCCTGCATCGTCAAAGGAAATTCTTTTTCCGAAGCATAAGGTCAAGGTCATTAAAGAGGATCCTGAACTTGAGGTAATTGAGCTCAACTATCACGGGGAATATCCTGCCTCAATTAATTACTCTAATAATGGCGCATACCATTTCATTCACGGATATGCTCAGGACCTTGAAAGTAGGCTAAGCATTAAGGTCCCAATTACTGAATTCAAAGGGGACATTCATCTGTCCGAGAAAGAAAGAGCGTGGATGTCTCAGATCGATGAGATGGGTATCCACGACCAGTTTTGGATAATGATGGCCGGCGGCAAAAATGATTTTACCGCGAAATGGTGGAATCCGGCATCCTACCAACGAGTCGTGGACTCGCTACAAGGGAAGGTTCTGTTTGTGCAGTGCGGGGAAAAGTCTCATTTTCACAAGCCCCTCGATGGGGTCATCAATCTTGTTGGCAAAACAAATATTCGGCAATTCGTGCGTTTAATGTATCACAGCGATGGAGTCGTCTGCGGAGTGACCTTTGCGATGCACCTAGCTGCTGCAGTGCCGATGAAACCGTTCGATAGAAAAGGGACCAGGAGACCACTGAAGAGAGCCTGCGTTGTAATTGCAGGGGGTCGCGAGGGCACTCACTGGGAAGCCTACTCGCATCACCAGTACATCCATACGATCGGAGCCCTGCCATGCTGTGCCCATGGAGGCTGCTGGAAGAGTCGATGTCAGAAAGTGGGCGATGGCGATCCGAAAGATACAGAGAATGTGTGCGTTGCGCCGATTCAGGTCTCTGAGAATCTTCAGATTCCGAAATGCATGGAGATGATAACCCCGCAGCACGTTGTGGATAAAATTAATTTATATCTCGACAACGGCCTATTTAAGCCGCTTGAAAATGCAGTTGTCCTGCCTCCAGCAGTGGCATCCGCCTCCGAAACCCCGACCGAGTCGAAGAAAGAGGCCGAAGCACGCCTTTGAGAGCGACCGCTGCTTGATATGCACTAGCAGGGTGGTGAAAAAAGACTTCCTGTCGCGCATTTTGATAGCTTGACTGCAACTTCGTTGGAGCCGCCGAAAAAATCCTCAACGTATCTCAGAGGATACGCTTCCGGTTTTTTCGTTGGCTCCGCCTTGTTTCGTCAAAACTCTCAAAATGCTCACTATGGAAACTTTTTCACCACCCTGCTAGGTGCGGTAGGGAATGTTAAACGCCGGCCCATCAAACTCTCGCCGCGAGTACACAAGTGCCGGCTGCGCTAACCAGGCATTTTGAACTTCAGACTCAGGCTTTGGAGCGAGGACGATACCGATCTCGGGGTTCTCTGCGAGCTCTTGTTCCGTAAATAAGGCACTTTTTGGCTCAAAAAAGCGCTGTATCTCGTTTCTAAGATTCACACCGAGGCAACGATCATCAAAAAACTCGGGCTTGTCGAAGCGAACTGCTCGCCTGATATCGGGCGCGAAGATGATGATCTTACCCCCGAGTTTCAAAGAAGAGTGCATCCGATGGAGAGCATCCCGAAGTTCAACAGCGGGAAGATGATTAAGAATAGAAGTGCAATATACCAGGTCAACAGTCCGGGTAAGTTCGTGCGGAAGCAGCACTTCAAACCTCTCACTGTTTACGAATGCGAGCGCACTGTTTAGTTGCTGCGGAGAATCAGTAACACCTATGAGTTCTATCGCCTTATTTTTCTCCAGAACTTTTCTCGCCAGACGACCTACTCCGCACCCGTACTCCAAAACCAATTTTATTTTTTTATCGATATGCCGTGATATGGCGTTTGCAAATAACGTCAGCTCCTGCTCCCGAGGATCTACCGAAGCACTATTTCCATCCCCTACGGCTTTCTTGACCATCTAGTCACTCTCCCAGGTGCCATCTCGCGAGTCAGACTCTCTCTTCGCCTGTTCGTACCATATGTACGCCCGGCTGTCTCTTCAGGCTCGACTGCCAGTTAGAGTGTTGAAATACACGCGACGCTTCTGGCATGTACCAAACGACTCGACGCGGCGAGGGGCGAGTATTGACAATCCGAGGGTGATACAGGACTTCAGTATCCCCTTGATGCCCCAGCATGGTCAGGCATGGACCCCACCAAGCCGCCCACTAACCACCAGAAAACAAACGATTTTTGCGCCCAAGATCCATCCCTCTCATGATTGTCGTTAATTAATTGAAATTTCAAGATAAATTGCCGGCTTGCCGGTGGGCAGGGTGAGCCGGGCAAGCTGGACAGGGGAGAAAACAGCACAGCACTCCCGCATAAAATTATATACCAACAATATCAGTTAGATACACAAGGCCAGAGATGCTCAGCAAGCAAGTAATATAGACACAACCTATCAACATCCTTTGCAGTTACGACGATGCCCTTCCTATAGGTAAGGGCGTGAGTTAACTGCTGTGGTAGTTTCAAAAGGCTTTTTCGGACCATCGAATGTCTACAGCCCGTTTAAACAAACGGCGGGCAACACTCCCTTTGCGCGCTTCCAACTCACTCAGAGTACCGCATCACTGCTCTCAATCAAAAGAGATTCCTCTGTTCCAAAAGGCCTTACCCCCTCTACTCAGGACTCGGTAAAAGGCCTTGCCCCCTCTACTCAGGACTCGGTAGAGATAAGAAAAAAAACAACCTCCACGATCGCCTCCTCGCTCATCACTGGAAAAACGACTGAGGCAGCACGTTATACAGGTGCGCAGCTCGCCACCGCCGAGTTAACCGACACCATCACGCAGATAAAATCACTCACTGACAGATATCAGAATGGAAGGTTGGGGGCATCCGCAAAAGCAGCGCTCAAAAATGAATTATTAGCGCTCGCTGCTCGCTACAATACCCTGGTAGGTGCCCCCGCTACATATACAGCCGAAGATACCCAGGTCTTCGAAAAGCAGATCGCATCAGCAAGCAGTCTATCCCGGCTGATGAGTCAACGACTTAAGCAGGCATCATCATCCTTGGATCCGATCTCATCGAGCATCGAGGCAATCGGGTCCACAGTCTCGACTATCACCAGCTCCCTATCCAGCCTGTCATCTGTATCACAGAGCCTTACTTCCGCAGATATTAGCCTTCTATCGGAGATCGAATCAGCTAGTCAGCTCTCAACAATTTTGGAGTCAGATTTATCTCAACTCGACTCTGTTGTATCAGAGCGGAGCAGCGCGACAGCTTTACTTCTTGATAGCAGCAACCAACTCAGTGGATTCCTCTCTACGATTGAAAGTAGCTTGCTAGTCTCTCAATCATTAGATCCGGCCCTAGTTTCCAGCTCTGAGAGTCTTTCTGCGCTTATAACGTCGACCTCAGGCTCCTTGGCGAGCATTGAAAGTGAGATCGGAACGATGAGTAGCCAGATACTGGACACGTCTGGGTCCATCGATTCGATTTCAGCCGAGGTATACAACTCACTCTCCCCGTACTACGACGCTATCAATCCTTCAATCACTTCGCTCCAAGCAGACCTAACCCTCGCTTCTTCGCTTAGCGCCCAGTATGCGTATCAACGAAGCAGCTTCGACGCCCTTAGCGAACAACTCAACTCCAAAAATTCAGCGCTTCAAAGTGCCCAGGCTGCATATGATGCAGCGGCAGCAGCTTTGAGCTCGATGTACCCAATCTCCTCCTACATCAGCTACTACTCGACTGATCCAACTTCTTGGTCGGTTATAGACTACGCCACAGTCTCGTGGTGGGAGTCGAGTTACGTCTCAGTTCCAGATAGCTCTTGGCTTGTGAGCTACACTGCTAGCAGCACCTACACAGACTCTAGTTGGTCAAGCAACATGGTAGGCGGAAGCTGGGTCTCCTTCGATGTTACAAGCTCATGGGAAGAGACTTCATGGCAGTCTTCGGTCGGAGGATATACTTGGGTTTCAAGCGAGGTAACGAGTTCGTACTCTGTTGGCGAGACCTGGTACTCCGATCCGGGTAGCTCCTGGTCTGAACTCGTCTCCGAGACCTCAGAGCAGTTTATTAGTCGGGTCTCTTTAACTAATGAATACGCCTCTATGACCGGTCTCAGCTCTGAGTTCGAATCGCTTTCAAATAGATTCACCTCAGAGAATAATGCCCTTGCCTACTATGCTGCCAATCAGATGGGTGACGTCCTCGCTCAGGAATCCGCAATTAGTCAGTATCAGGATTACCTCACAGGGTACCTCGGCTCTTCAGCCGACTTAGACTCAAGCTCCTCATCCCTCCTGGCTCAATCCCTCGGCTCACTCCCTCCCACAAGCGAGAGTTTAGCATCTGCGATGAGCACTCTGGTTAATTCAAGTGGCGCGCTCGATGGTAGCGCTGCGATGCTTACTGGTCAGCTCGCCGATATCAATGGCTCTCTTAACGACAACTCTCTGGCGAGCCAAGGCTTCCTCGCTAGCTCTGCTGCCATCATAGGATCTGTTGGAACAGCTTCGAGTTCTCTGACCGATGTGGAGGGAACTATCGCTCTACTCGGTGCGCAGAGAGCTGACGTCTCTTCGTCTATCGATGCTATCCAAGCTGACATCTACAACTCGCTCTCCCCGTACTACGGTGCTATCAATCCCCCGATCACTTCGCTCCAGGCAGACTTAAGCACCGCTTCCTCACTGAGTAACCTATATGCGTATCAACGGGATGGTTATAACAGCCTTTACGCCCAGGCTAACTCAACATCGGCTCTCTTAAGCGACCGAAGCTCTTCGTACGATCTAGCACTAGCCGCCTTGAGTTCAATGTATCCTCACTCGTCGTACTATAACTACTACTCAACACCTCCGAGCTCATGGTCACAGCCAACCTATGCATGGACCTCCTCGTGGGAGTCATCCAGCTACTACGTCCCTGACAGCTCTTGGCTTGTCAGCTACTTCGTCTCAAGCAGCTATAACGACTCGAGCTGGTCAGACGATGGCATGGGAGGCGGCAACTGGGTTTATTTTGACACCTATACCTCCTCTGAGGAGAGCTCATGGGAATCGTCTTTGGGCGGGTTCGTAAATACTTACACTGAAGTATCGAGCTCGTACTACACTGGAGATGTCTGGTACTACGACTCGGGTAGCGCCTGGTCTGATTTAGTCATGGAGGATGACACCACATGGCTCAGTCGCGTTAGCTATACTGGAGAATATTGGACTGTTAGTTACCTCAGCTCCGAGATTGGCTCCCTTACGAGTAGACTTTCCTCTGAAGACACTTCACTTAATTACTACGCCGCCTACCAGATGAATGAGGTCCTGGCATATGAATCCCAAATGGGCGTTGCACAGAATGCTCTGGCTGGTTACTACAACTCCTCATCAGATCTAGACTATATCTATTCATCTCGTAGCGCCGAGTCTCTCACCCCACTTGCCGTTGCTGCTGCAGGCCTTACATCCGATATCAACACCTTCACAGACTCCAGCACCGCTCTCGTCGCCGGCATTACTAGCTACGGCTCTCAACTCTCTGATCTTACAGCCTCTCTTGAGCTTGCTTCTCTCCTTAATCAGCAGTACCTCACAAGCTCCGGAACGATCGCTGAATTCATGGCAGCAACCTCGAGCTCTATTGCAGACGTTACCACTAGTATCGGAGTCGTTAGTTCTCAGCTCCTCGATGTTGGAAACTCAATTACCTCAATCCAGACTGATGTCTCAAACGCTTTCTCTAACTACTACTCTGCAGTCAATGCTTCGATTATTTCCCTCCAAGCCGATCTAGGAGCCGCAAGCTCTTTGAGTTCTCTGTACGCTTACCAGAGAGAGAGCTACAACAACCTAGCAGCGCAACTCGATGTAACAAGCTCCTTCCTCAACGACAAGGCTTCCGCGTACTCCTCTGCCGCCGCTACCTTCAGCTCAACGTACGCACCCTCTGAATACTATGTGTATTCCTCTACAAACCCCAGCTCCTGGTCCGTTATCGACTACGCAGTCGGTACATACTGGGATTCAAGCGAGGTTTGGGTCCCTGATAGCTCCTGGATGGAGACGTACACAGCCACTAGCACCTACACCGATTCTAGCTGGATGGATACATCGGATGCTGGCGGATGGGTCTACTTCGACACAACTACAACATCAGATGCTAGCTACTGGGAGTCCTCCGTAGGAGGTTGGTACTGGGATTCTTCGGAGGTGACCAGCAATTCCTCGATAGGTGAGACCTGGTATTCAGACCCAGGGAGCACCTGGTCCGAAATCGCATACGAAGATTCCAACACCTGGTCGAGCAGGATCTCTGGCACATCTGAATCGTATGCCGTCACAAGCCTTGCCTCAGAGATCAATATACTTGCGGACGCATACAATTCAGTTAGTAGCGCAATCGATTACTACTCGACATACCAAATGGGCGACATCATCGCACAGGAAACAGCTATGGCTACAGCACAGAATGCTCTGGCCGGTTTCTACACCTCCTCATCAGATTTGGATGCCAGCGCTTCCTCGTTGCTTGCACCTTCCCTAGCACCGATGATCGCAGCGAGAGATACCCTAGTATCGTTGTTGAGCACTACGTCCAACTTGAGTTCAGACATGGCTGGAGCGCTTTCGAGTGGAACAGCTCGGCTCTCTGAGATTCAAAGCTCCATCGACAACTTCACCTCGTTAGTTAGCGATCCTCTCATGGTTGCCTCTTCGATCGCTGTCTCTGCCTCGTTAGATGCCTTAGGCAGCGCAGTTGCGGAAGCGCAGTCTTCCCTGTCTGTAACCCTCGAGAGTTCCAGCTCGCTACTCGGCAACACTTTGGCCGTAGCTTCCTTGTTAGGGGCGCTGCTACAGAACCGCTCGTCGGTGTCGGATTCACTGGTAATGATCGAGGACGATATTGAGCAACTATCTTCAAACACCACTCTACCCCTTGGAGCACTTGCCAGTATTTCAAGTCGCTTCTCATCTCTCGGCTCGCAATTTGCCTCGTTGTCATCAGGACTGGCTTATGTGGCCAGCGAAACTTTGGCATTGGAAGCAGCCTCTTCATCCGCACGTCTCGAAGCGAGCAGCTCATCAAATAGCAGCATCTCATCAGACACTCTGAAGAGCACTCTTAGGAACTTTGATATTGCTCAGGGAATAAAAGTTGACTTCTCAACTAACGGGTTGATAGCGGTAACGAGAGAGATTGTAAACAATCGATTGACTCAACTTGCTGGGGCGCAGGCGGCTATACGAACGGTAAATCAAGGGCTTCAGTCGGCACAGCAACAGATCAATAAAGCGGCTAGCGCCCTGGATACACTCTCGAGAATCCAGGAACAGCCACTGAAACTGAGTGGCGTTACCTCTTTTTCACAGTCGGTTGCGAGAAATGCATTCACTAGCCCTACGCTTGCTCTTGGTGCTATCGGGCCGGTCCGAGTTCAAACGGTGCTCAATCTATTAGCCTCCCCAACAGCAGCACCACCACCCCTATCTTCACCAATCCGAAGAGGTATTAGTCGAATCTGAGAGGTCACAACTGCGGTCGCTAGGTTTGTCCGGTATGTCGCCCTAGATCTCGGCTAGTACGCGTTTCGGTTTTTAAAACCGTTTAGAATCGTCATGAAAACGATCTTAATATCCAAAAACAGCGACCAGTTCTCGATGTAGTAAAGGTCATGCTCAATGCGCTTATCGATCGAGGTGTCGCCACGCCATCCATTTACTTGCGCCCATCCCGTGATACCGGCTGGCACCTTATGACGGAGCATGTATCGAGGGATATGCTGACGGAACTCTTTAATAAATACGGGACGCTCCGGCCGGGGCCCAACGATCGACATATCGCCCTTCAGTACATTGAACAACTGTGGGAGCTCATCAAGGCTCAATGATCGAAGCACCCGTCCAACAAGCGTTACGCGTTCATCTCCTGGCGTCGTCCAACCTGGCCCACCAACCTCGGCATCGAGCCTCATCGTGCGGAATTTGATTATGCGGAATCGGCTGCCGTCAAAGCTGACCCGCTCCTGCTGAAATAACACCGGACCACGCGAGGTACACTTGACCAGCAGTGCGATGATCACCATCAACGGCGCAAAGACCAGGAGAGCGGTACTCGCAAGTGCTAAGTCCAGCACTCGTTTGGCAAATAGGTTGATTCCATCAAGCGGACATCCCTGGAGGCTAATTACCGGGAGTCCCTCAAACTCCTCGATGGCACCACCGATGCTCGCAAATTGGTAGAGGTCGGGAATGACCTTAATATCCAAGATAGAGTCCTTCAGCTCACCCATAATATCCGGGAGAAGCTGGTGATCTTCCAACGGCAGAGCGACAACAACCTGGTCAATATCGGTACCGTCGAGCAAGTCTGTAAGATCAGAATATCGTCCAATAATTGGGATGCCCCCTGGACCTCGTCTCTCCCTTCCATCCCGCGATAGACACCCAACGAGCTGAATCCCCAGCTCTTGATGCAAGCGGATACGACTTACCATATCCGCGGCGACCTGCCCGGCCCCAACAATTAACATGTATCGCAAATTGTAACCCTTGCGTCGAATCTCCCGAAGAAAGAATCGCAGGGCCGTTCGCTCGCACACCGTGAGGATAGTGGCGAGTGCCCAGAAATAAAGGAATACCAATCGAGAGAACTGAATACTCTTCTCACGAAAAAGATAGGTCATCGATATCAGGAGCAGGATAGAGAGGGCATTTGCATTTACTAAGACCCACAACTCTCGTGTTCGGCGAACACCTCGCATCGGGCGATAGAGCCCCATGCGACGAAACACAAACGCCCAGATCAACCAGATGAAGATCAGCATCGCCAAGTACTGAGTGAAGTCCGGAACTCCCTTGTCGATCGTAACGAGGCCGGACATGAAACGAAGCCAATAGGCGATTATCCACGCAGCTGATACGACCACGAGGTCGGCAACGACGAACAGGTATTCAAAAAGTTGTCTCTTCTGCTTTAGCATGAGGTGAGGTCGCGCTCGTTTGCATTGGGCTTCGCAGGCGTATCAGATACACCTTGAGGAGTCCTACCGGGGTATATATTGATCTGTTCACAGAATCTTCGCCAGTTTTGAAAAAACTGCGAGTAACTAAAGGACCTTGCACGGGCTCGAGCAATATCAGGTATGACCTCGCGCTCGTGTTGACAGAAAAACTCAACTGCCTTTCGGAGCGCCGCGGGAGATCCGAAGTCCGAGCGGGGGACAAAAACTCCACTGTATAGCGACAGATCTACCCTGGCATCCGCCCCTTCCAAGAGGTAGCCATCAACCGTTTCTGCGATACCCCCTGCCTGGATACCTATCACAGGTCGGCCCGATGCAAGGCACTCGATGGGCACGATGCCGAAATCCTCAACGCCAGGGAATATAAGTGCACGACAGCGCCTGTAACATTCCCAGAGAAACGCCTCACTCACGTGACCAAGGAATCGAATATTGATGTTCGCGTTGGCTCTGAGCGCCTCCAATTCCGGACCTCCACCAACCACCCAGAGAGGGACGCCAAGCTGGTTGAAAGCTTCCACCGCAACATCAATTCTCTTGTACGGAACGAGAGCGCCGGCACATAAAAAGAACGGCTCTGGGTGCTGATCGAGAAACCTCTCTTCGGATTCGGTCAGATCTGCCTGGACCTCATGCTGCATCCGCACGGGCGGAGGAATGACCGCCGATTTGCGACCATAGTAGGTCCGGATGCGGGCGGCAACGAATGAACTAATCGCAACAAATTCTGTTACCGACCGCGCTTGTTTGGCATCCCACCACCGAAGTGCCCGCAGCAAGGGTTGTAACAGAACCAACGAGATCCCCCGAAAATACGAACTTGCTTGATCCCAGATGTAGCGCATCGGAGTAAAGCAATAGCAGATATGCGGGGTTCCCTTCGGAACAGATACATTTTTCGCAGCGGCGTGAGAGAGAGAAATCACAAGGTCGTATCCGGAGAGATCGATTGAGCGAATCGCAAGCGGGTAGAGCGGCAGGAAGAAGCGATATAGTTTAGCTATCCCCGGAATGCGGTTAAGAAACGAGGTTCCCTTGACTCGACGATCGATTGCTGAGGTCGTAGCCCCGGGGATATGCACGAGGGTGAATATATCTGCCTCTGGATACAACGAAACAAAGGCCTCAAGGCAGCGTTCTCCACCGCGCATTCCGGTGAGCCAATCATGGACAAGCGCTACCTTCATCACTCACGCCCCCCCTGCAGTACATCGGCGTACAGGCTTCTGATCTGCTCCGCTACTACTGGTAGTGAGAAGCGCTCAAGGTGAGTATTCGCAACGGTCCGTTGTAGATCAGGGCGACTACATCCGTGCGCAAGCGCTGCCGCAAAAGCTGAAACCGAGAGATCTGCGGCCACGATGTCGTGCGGTGTAAGAAGCTCTTGAATAGCAGGTACCGGCCTACAAATCACCGGAGTCCCACATGCCTGAGCCTCCAGCGCTGGCAGACAAAACCCCTCTGCTAAGGATGGAACCACGAGCGCCCGCGCTCTTCGATACAGGTCGCGGAGCTCACATTGTTCAACAGCCCCCAGCACATGAACTCCATGAATGCCTTCAGCTAATGTACCAATTGATGTTCTGTTCCGTATCTCCTCTGCCCCATAGCCCGCCAGAAAGAGATCGGGACAGACTGCATGAGAGCCACAAGCGGCTTTAAAGCTCCGATATGCGTTGAGGAGATCCTCAACACCTTTATGGGGCTTCAAATTGGAGACAACCGAGAGTAGGTATGGTCGCGGGGCGGATCCACTTGCAGCACACGAGTCCACCACCGACGAGGTATCGAGAAATGAAGCTATCGCGTTGGGAATATAGTGAACCTTCTGCGCAGAAACCCCGATTCGGGAGATTAGAGCACGCTGCGTATCTCGACTGACCGCAATAACACGAGAGGCTCGCGTCACCGCAGACGTAAGGAGGGGCTTTGATAGTAACGGGTAAAAAAAGCGCTGCGGATGTTGGATATGAATAAGATCATGAACTGTTACCACCGTAGGGATCGGGATCCCGAATGGGAGGATGTAGTGCGGCGCATGAAAGAGATCGAAAGAAGAGAAGGGGATACGTCGAGCAAAGCGAAATAACTCATCCAGCGAATAAGGGCGAGTGGAGTCGATCAGCCACTTGACGTCATCCACGAACGGCATTCTTTGCGCCTGATCCTTGCTGGCAATGACAGTTATCGAACTCTCTCCCCGTTGGAGAAGTCCCTGGATAAGGTTTTCAGTGTATACACCGATACCGCCATGCCCGAGCTTTCTGCCGTCAATGAGAAGCCTGAAACGGGGGGCCGATACCGGCGCCGCTGCGATTAGTTGGCTACTTTGCGCTTCCACGGAGTACTATCATCCCCCTCTCGGGCGGAGAATACCCGCCTAACGACGTAGATCTTCTTGCTCTGAGACTCGTAGTACGTACGCGCTAGAACCTCTGCGAGCAATCCGAAAACGAGGAACTGCAAGCCGATGATAATCATCATCACTCCCAAGGTGAGGAGCGGACGGTTACCCATCGGCTGATGCTCGAAGAACCGCTGGTACGTGATTACCGAGAGGAGGCCGCCGCCGAAGAGCGCCGAAGTGACCCCAACCAACCCGAAAAGGTGTATCGGACGCTTGGAGTAGCCCAGAAGAAACTTCACAGTTATCAGATCGAGCACCACCCGAATCGTCCGCGAGATACCGTACTTTGATGTACCATACTTGCGCTCGCGGTGGTTAACAGGCACCTCAACGATCTTTGCACCCATCTCATTAGCTAATGCTGGGATGAAACGGTGCATCTCGCCATACAGCCGAAGACCTCGGGCGATCTCTCCAGTCATCACCTTCAGAGTGCATCCATAATCATGCAGTCGAACACTAGTCGCCCACGAAATCAGCCGGTTGGCGAACATACTGGGTAATTTGCGGCTGATCATCTTGTCCTTTCGCTTCTTGCGCCAGCCAGCAACGAGATCGTAGCCCTCTTCGAGCTTGGCAACCATCTGTGGGATCTCCGCGGGATCGTTCTGCAAGTCGCCATCGAGTGCGACAACGATTTCGTACTGCGTATGGTCAAATCCGGCCGCCATTGCCGCTGTCTGTCCGAAATTACGACGAAGCTGGACAAGTTGGAGATGTGGATCGTTTCCGCCGCACTCAAGAAGACGAGCTACCGTGCGATCCCTTGAACCATCATCTACGTAGATGATCTCATAGGGCCTATTCATGCCGCTAAGGACCTGGGTTACCTCTCGAAAGCCCTCGGCAACATTGTCCTCTTCGTTATAGACCGGAATAACTACTGATATACCTCGCATGGATACCCTGCCTGCAAAAGAAAAGTCCGGTGAAGTGTACCACAGTAAAAATTCTAAACACAGCGCTCCCGTGGGATAGCCAGCCCCCAAACAAGACACCAAGTATTTGTTTTTACAAGAGAAGTAGCCAGCCCTTCCCATCCTGATAAGCTTTTTTGGCAAGGGTCCTTAAGAAAGCGCTTTCTGGTACCCTTCCTACATCCGTATACTTTAGGAACAGCACTTGCATCTAAAGTCTTGGATAGCAAACCGCTCACGAGGGGGGCCAATCAGTGCAGCTTTCGAAAATTCTCTCTACTTCGCTAGTGACTGGCAATGTAGCGCTCGACCTAGCACTGCTATTCCTGGCAGCACTGTGGGTATTCCACTTTACCCGCAAAACGATCACCCACGTCCATGCGGTCAAGGGGCAGAAGGAGCGTACTCGTCGAATGACCCTGTCCTTATCGAAAGATGATCAAATCATAGCGTCCCTCCGGCAAGAGCTCCAAGGAGCCCGCCAGCAAACGCAGGAGGTTCTCACCCCCTATCTTGAAGGGCTCGACCAGGTCCAGAAACTAGCCGCAGCAATTGAGGAACAGGAAATAGATTCACAACACGATGCCCTTAAGGAACAGCTCGATCAAAAAAGCTCGAAGACTCGCCACCCAGGAGGGTGAATCAGATATGCAACGGGTCCTACCCATCGATAAGCTGCAGCAGTAATCGTTCGTATGTGTCGACCACTGAATCCCACGAGTAATTTCTAATAGCTCGATCTTCCGCCTTCGAACCAAGTGCCATCACCTGACCCGGATCATCGAGGAGTCGTTGAAGGATCTCGGTCAGCTGATCGAAGCGATTTTTTTCAAATGCAGCACCCGCATCGCCTATTACCTCCAGATTTTCCGGTGTGCCGTTTGCCACGACACAGTTTCCGTACGACATAGATTCAATGAGGGCGGGATGCGTTCCACCGACCTCCGTTGCTTGGACGTATACGTAACAGTTACTTTGAAGTTCCTGGTACGCGTCACCGAATTGGAATCCAGTAAATATGACCCTTTGATTAGCGGTTTCTCGTAGCAATTGCTTGTACTCGGTTGCATACGGAGCATCGCCTACGATCACCAGCGGCATCTCAGTAGAAAGACGATTGTATGCCTGTATTACTCCAAGCGCGTTATTTTCGGGCTCAAGGCGACTCACATAGAGGATGTATTGTTTTGCGTTGAGCCCAAAGCGGGCCAGCACTTCACCGGCAGGTTTGCGCACAGGATGAACACCGTACGGAATGACGGTTGATTCCACTCCGTACGTATCTCGATAGTACTCAGCGATCACCTCAGCGTCAGACACCAGCCGTGTAGCCAACCGTACCGAGCACCACTCTCCCAATCGATACCAGGCTTTCCCAAACGCATTCCATTTGGCTCGATTCCGTTCGATGCCATCGACGTTAATTAAAAGCGGCTTCCTCTTCAGCAACAGGAGCGGCGCAAACGGACTATTTGCAGCGTTGCAGACAAGCATCGCATCGGTGCTCTGAAAGAGCATATCGAGAAACGATGTGAGGGCATGCAGCGGAGTCTCTAGGTACTTGTGAAATATCGTTGGGGTCTCGCGGCGCGCTACACCGTTGATAGGCTCACGCGCACCCCACCTATCAGTGAATCTGCACCGACCATACACCGTTACCTGATGCCCTCGCGCTACCAACCGACCCGACAACTGCTCGGCAAACGTTTCAAAACCACCGTATCGGGCTGGAATGCCCCGTGTACCAAGGACCGCAATGCGAAGAGGCTTCTTTGCTAAGGTGTTCATTCTGTACACTCAACCATCATATACCCTGCTAGGCAAAACGCCATGAGGTGCCGGCTTTTGTATCAAGAATATCCACCCCATGCGCCACAAGGGTTGCCCGCAATGCATCTGAGCGGGCGAAGTCCTTCGCCTCGCGCGCCTGCCTGCGCTCCTCGATAATTGATTGCACTCGCTCTACCGACAGCGCTTCAGACCGAGCAACCCGAGCTGCAAACCTCAAACCTTGCCTCTCTACCTCATGAAGGTCATCAAAGAAGAGGCCTAATACCTGACCCAATTCACGGATAAGCTGCACATGCTGCCGAATCGCGTCTGATACAGTATGGCCGCTGTCTAGTTCGCGCACAACTCGAGTGCGAGCCTTCTCCAGAGCGACAAGCGCCTCCGGTGAATTAAAATCATTATCCATTGCGTACTCAAAGGCTTCAACAAGCAACCGATCTTCTTCACCGAAGTCAGACGGGCTAAGCGCTCGCTCCAAACTCGGAACTCGCGCAAAGAGGCGGTGAAAATCGAGGAGTGCGTTCAGATTCTCTCGAAACAGAGCGTCACTTAGATCGATATTCGATCGATAGTGGTGCCGCGCAACGGCAAAGCGCAGCGGAGCAACACCGAAGCGCTCAATACCATCTACGAGCCGCACGAAGTTATTGAGAGACTTCGACATCTTTTGCCCCTCAATGTTGAGAGTTCCGGTGTGCATCCATACGCTTGCAAAGGAGCACCCAGAGTAGGCTTCAGATTGCGCTATCTCATTTTCATGGTGTGGGAATTTCAAGTCGATTGCGCCTCCATGAATATCGATCCGGTCCCCTAGCGATTCATGGATCATGACGGAGCACTCGATGTGCCAGCCAGGGCGCCCAACACCCCACGGCGAGGGGCTTGAGAGGCTTGTGCTTTCATCGCGCTTCCAAAGGGCGAAGTCGAGCGGCGAGCGCTTCTCTTGATCGAGTTCTTTACGCACGCTTTCGTACAACATGCCGGTATTTTGATTTGAAAGCTTTCCGTAGTCGTCCTTTTTCTGTACGTCAAAGTACACATTTCCTTCCGGCGTACTGTATGCGAACCCCTTGAGAATCAGCCCTTCAATAAATGAGATGATCTCTGGAACACACTCAGTAACCCTGGTAAGTTTGCTCACCGGCGCTACATGAAGTGCGGCCGCACATCGGTAAAATTCGTCTACGTACTCTCGCGTCATCGCGATAGGGTCTACTCCCTGCTCCAGCACCTTTGCTATGATTTTATCGTCGATATCGGTGACGTTCTGCACGTAGTTCACGGCCAGCCGTCGGTAGGTGAAATAGCGACGTATAATGTCAAATCGCATCACCGTAAGTCCGTGACCGAGGTGAGAATGATCCTGTGGGGTCAACCCACACACGTACATCGTAAGTACAGGCCTGACCGGACTCGGATCGATCGGCTCGAGCAGAGTGCGCTCACCACCCAATGAATTGTAGATGGATATCTGCCGGTTACTTGCCCGATATTCTTGTAAGCTTTGAAGCGTCACAGTAGCCCTTCGTCGAAAAATCTAGTGCCACGTCCTAAAAACCTGACCGCTGCATTGTAGCGAAAATTCGGCGGAGGGACACCTTGAGTTATTGGCAGTCCTCAGAGGTGGTCTTTTTGCGTCGCACTGACCTGAATGGTACTCGGTAGAGAGTGCAATTGGAACCCGGTTGTGGGGGCTTTATGCGGGGAAGTCGGGGTGCGGCGGTGTTTTTGGCACATCAACTGCTCTGATGGGTGTTGGGAGACCAGGCACCTGAACTGAGCACGCAGCGCACGGTCCCGATTAATGAGTAGCAGAAAACGGATTTGAGTTCGCGACGAGTACGATTTCGGGGACGAGTACGTTTACGTGGGGGTGCAGGTGCGCGGGGTTTACTCGACTAACCCGTATTTTTCACGAAGCTCGCTACGCTCGCCGAGAAAAATGGTCGAATACAGGCCATCCTTGGCCTGTTTTCTTATCGCCTACTATTTGTGTGGGACCCAAAGTGCCCACACAAACTGTAGGCTCCAAATTCCGACGCTACGCATCGGAATTTGCAAGTGCATCCATGCACTTGCTAGCCCGAACATCGCACGTTCGTACAATATTCGGGCTAAAGAACTACCTACGACCGGCTACACCCGATCACTGCTACGGCTATCCGCAATAGCGGGCTTTACGCTACGTTGTTTATGTAACTTCTCATGATCTTCAGCTGAGATAGGTTCGGCGCCGAGTATCATCCAGCGACCATCTTGGCGCGTACATACGTACATCTGGTCGGCTTCGAGGTAAAACAATTTGAGCGTAGTCGGCTGAAGAAATTCCCGTTCTACGCTGATGGCTTCCGGCATCCCGCGCTCACTGACAAGTAGTCGTAGCGATTCACTATCACCGAGGTACTCTGCCAGAAACTGGCGCGAGGGTTGCGTTTCGTCACTCGAGATCAAGGTCAGAGGCCCTTTTCCCGCGATCTTGTCGAACATCGCGTTACTCGGGTGCATGTGAATGGAGCAGGCGTTCAAAAGAACAGTAAGGAGCGCACCTAGAACTTTGATGCTTCCTGTTTGAGGGCGGGAGGAATAGTGAACCATCGAAAGAACCTGGGAATGTTAACTAGTCTCGGTGAGGTGCCCCGACGCTGCATCGTGTCCGTCGCGGTCCCAAACAACGAGTGGCCCCTTCTTACGCGGCTGATATCTCCCTTGACCAGCTTTGTCCCGTCCGTACGCGACAACCCTATTCGACAGGACCACAAGCAGGAGAGAGAGATACTCTGAATCGGTATATATGAAGATGGTACGGTCGCGCCCGACGATTCCAAGAAAGTCAGAGTTTTTTGGATCGGAACCACACCGACAGATATCGTCTGACTAGCAGGGTGGTGAAAAAGGTTCCGTAGTGAGCATTTTGAGAGTTTTGACGAAACGAGGCGGAGACGACGAAAAAACCGAAGGCGTATCCTCTGAGATACGTTGAGGATTTTTTCGGCGGCTCCAACGCAGTTGCAGTCAAATTACCGAAAAGCGCAACAGGAAGTCTTTTTTCACCACCCTGCTCGAGCAGCGATATGCACGCCGGTTACTTGTTAAACCACCAGCTCTGCATAGCGTTTCTCAAGTTCAGCGAGCCTCTTTGCCGCCTCCTCCCACTGCACAAGCCCCTTCTCAAGCTGTTGCTGAGCCAGGGCGAGCTCTTGGGACACCTTCTGGATCCTGGCTGATTCCTGGGCCCCGGAGGCGGCTGCTAAGTCCTGCTGCAAGGTGACTATGGAAGCCTCAAGCCCTGCCACCCGCTTCTCGAGCTCCTCGACCTCCTTTTTGGCGGGGGTCAAGGCGCGGGACTTCTCTTGCACCAACTCGGCCTTCTCTCGCTTCTGATCCTGTAAGCCTCCTGAGGGCTTACTCTTACGCTTGTTCCGGCGCCGACCGGTGTTTTCCTCTCCCTCCCAACCGATTGAATCGAGGAACTCATCGTAAGTCCCCTCAAATACAAAGGGAGCATCTCCCTGGAAGATAATGAGACGTTGGGCTACCCGGCGTAGGATCTCCTCGCTGTGGGTGACAATAGCGATCGCGCCTTCGAACTCCTCAAGAGCATCGGTCAGAGCCATGACTGATTCTACATCAAGGTGATTCGTTGGCTCATCCAACAACAGAACGTTGCTGGGCGTAGCTAGTATCTTACCGAGCAGTACGCGACTGCGTTCTCCTCCTGAGAGAACCGATATCTTTTTCAGTGCATCATCCCCTTCGAACATCATGCAGCCGCAGATTGCTCGTACGGCGGTACGACTCAGCTTAGAGTTCACCTGCTGAATCTCGGTTTCGATCGTATTCGATAGTTGAAGGCGGTTCGTATTCGTCTGAGCAAAGAAGGAGAGTGAGGTATTGGGACTCACTACAACCTGTCCAGTCTGCGGCGTAAGCTCGCCGGCCAGCAGCTTCAACAAAGTGGACTTTCCCCGGCCGTTTTTGCCGATTACTCCGATTCGATCGCCCTTGTTCACTGCAAACGAGAGTCCGTTAATCAGAGGGGACTTCGTCCCATCAAAGCCAAACGATATATCTTTGACCTCAACTGGAAAGCGTCCCGGAAACGGGGCATACACGAACGAGAAATCCAGGGTTGCCTCACTCGATA
>JBIJBZ010000192.1:0-5793 GCA_044344945.1 Bdellovibrionota bacterium
CAACGAACAATGAAGCCCCGCTAAGGGGCTCCTGAGCTCAGCGAGGGTGGGGTGGAGATGAGAGTAGCAATCGAAACCAAGTAGATAGAGATCTCTATGCTTTCACTCTTGGCACGGTTTCTTCGCGCTCGATGAAGCAGATTGGATTGCTGCAACTTCCGGGCGAGGGTACGACCAACGTAACCATCGTCGCTGCCGTCGCTGACATGGTCGACCCGCAAGGCATTAGTAGAAAAGGAAAAGAAGCCAACGCAGACGTGGCCGCTAGAAGCATTTGGCCGGCGCCGCTGGTACAGCCTAACTCCCCAATGAAAACAGAGCGACTCAAATCAATTCAGAGAATCAGCCAATTAAATAGTTGGGAGTGTACCAGACTCCTCCGATTCGGCTCCGCGATGTGCACAATCGGGAGGTAATGCCGGAGAACCCGGCCAGGGCGCATAGCGCCCAGACGGGCCTCTCCGGGCGCGTGATCATCCTCAGAGCCTGTCTCCTGACAGGCCGGAATCGCGACCAGTGTTCCAGGTTATGCCGTCGATCGCGATCCAATTCGACGCACCGGCGCATACCCGGGCCATCAGGAGACGGGCCCTCCGGGAGGAACCTCATATCATTTGGCCGGTTCTCAGGGACAACTAACTGCTCTTTCTTCGAGGTAATGAGTAGTGGTAGACTAAGGCCCTCATCCGCCCGGATGGCGAAATTGGTAGACGTACGGGACTTAAAAGAAAGTGACTTAAGCGTATGCCCGAGTGATGAAATGGTAGACATACGGGACTTAAAATCCCGGGACCGAAAGGTCGTGTCGGTTCAAGTCCGACCTTGGGCAGTCTAATCAATCACTTACGGTCACTTTCTTTTAAGGCTCGTGTAACAGGTTCTATTCTCACCAAACCGTCCCAACGTTCAGACGATCAACTAACCGTCATTCTCACTAAGGTTCGCACAAATAACTCCGATATTTTTGAGAACCGAACCAAGATGACTGAAGCCACGTTACATCACGTTTATGAGGGGCTGTCGTTCCCTATAAGCGAGACGGCAGCAATACAGAGTGCTGGTATGCACGATTCAAGAACCCAAAGACGGGTGCATGAAAGAAGTTCAGCACCAAGACTCAAAGCCGCCCCAAAAGAACGAGAACGAGTATGACCAGCACCACTATGGCCAAACCACCGCTTGGGTAGTACCCCCAGTTTCGGCTATGGGGCCACGTTGGTAAAGCCCCCACTAGAATGAGTATTAAAACTATCAATAGAATTGTTCCGAGACTCATGTAATCCGCCCACTCGACTTAGACTTGTCTGGAACTCTAGTGCAAAAAACGGAAAAAGAGCGTGATGGTTATCAGATGTCGGTAGCTGAAGTTATTCTCCTCTGGATAGCGCTACCGCATCTGTGCAGTGAAAGCATAAGGAGCTCCTGCTTGTAAGTATGTCGCTACCAAGTCGTATATTTACAGCACAGATCGCGCGGCTTCCGAAAAGTTGTTCGGTCATATAGTGAGTAGGACTGTGAGGCTTAGAGAAAGATGGGTTAGATGCTCTGTTAGGCACATCGACGCTCTCGCTTCATATTTAATCGGCAAAGCATTACCAATGGATTAGTCTGATTGCCATATTCCTACTTTTCGAGTAGGGCAACACCATTCTCATCCTCATGACCTGATCAAGATGAGTCAGAAAGACGAGGGTCCTCGTCGAACTCATCTCATTTTACAGTGCTTCAAATAAAGCTTCGCCTCTTCTTAATGTATTGTGGCACTCATACCAGCAAAGTTGCTCTTTGATTATCCTACCACGGTTTAGAAAACCTTTTGGGGAGGGCTTATGTTAAATTAAAGTATTACGCGTTCAGTTATAGCGATTGCGTCCTGCGCCGTCTTTCTTGTGGCTCTTTCAACACAGGCACGAGCAGAGTCAGCAAAAGAGTTGCAAACCTCAGCCCGCCAAGCGCTGCAAAGCCTCTATAGGACCTCGCCTGGCGCTGCTGCGCTGGGTAAGAGAGCTGCTGGAGTTCTTGTCTTTCCGAAGATCATGCGTGCAGGATTGGGTGTGGGTGGGCACTATGGGAACGGGGTGCTGTTTAAGGGAGAATCAGCGGCGGGCTATTACAACACAACGGCAGCTTCGTTTGGAATTCAAATCGGTGCTGAGACCTTCGGTTACGCAGTCTTCTTTATGGCGCAGAAGGACCTTAACTATCTCTCCAACTCGGCAGGTTGGGAAATCGGTGCGGGTGCAAGCGTTACGGTGCTTGACCAAGGGCTCGCTGAGTCGATCTCATCATCAACGGTTCAACAGGGGATCTATGCGGCGGTCTTCGCTCAGCAGGGGCTTATGGGCGGGGCCTCCTTTGAGGGGACGAAAATTACTAGCTACACACCGAGTGAGTAGTAAGTGAACGAGGGATGATGAACTTGTTGAGCGTAGCCTCGGAGTCTGATGATCATCTAGCGTGTCGGGATCACGAGATGGTGTAGCTCCTAGGCAATTCTCATCCTGTTCTCATCCGAGAGTTTTCTTGCTTCCAGAGAGGGGCTTAAGTCCACTTTCACCCTGCGAACTCATAAAGAGCAGTATGAGCGTGTAACAACAATGCCCCTCTGCTGCGGCTGGCTGCGAATGCCGCCGACTTCGTCTTCGAGCAATAAGGTGCTCAGCGTGCCGCAGAGGGCACGTCTCCGCGCCTTTTTACTCTGCATCCTCGTCGGCTGCGCTCTCGCACAGCCTCGCTATGAGGTTCAGTGTTCTTACGCGCTCTTGTGAGAACAGGCATGTACATCGGGCTATTCTCACTCTGTTCTCATTGAGGGAGTGCGCTTCAAGGTAGTTGTAACGAGAGTGGAATCGGTTCGCACAAGCTTCTTAAAGTCCCGCGGGAGAAATCCCGTGCCGGTGTGAGTCCGGCCTTGCCATTTTTCCTACTTTATCTGGCGAGGTTTCTCCTCGGTGGAGTCGCGGTGTCGTGTCGGCCGTCGAAAGCTCAAGCTTGACTATCTTCGGACTACACTACACCTGCTACCGCACCTGACTAGAGCGACAGTGGTGGCGTTACGGTATTACGGGTGCGATCTCAGTCGCCGTTAGGTTGTAGTAGGAGGCCGGTTCGAGGGTAGTTAGCGTAGTGCCGCCACTAACGGAGAGGTCCTTCACTGCCGCCACAAAGTTTCCTGCCTTGTATCCGAGGAGGTAGAGTTTGCCGTCATTGTACGTCATCGAACTCGCGATGAACGTGGCGTCGTCGGTTAAGTCCTGTTCCGTTTCAGTGGTCGTATTGAAGGCGGTTATCTTGTTCTGAGCGCCGGTTGTTTTACCTGCAAAGAAGATTGTGTTGGATGACTGGGTCTTGGTTGGTTGCATCCCCACGCTACCGCCTGAATTTGGTAAGTTAATGTTTGTGTATGCGAATCGATGGGTTAGGTTAATCGGAGCTATGGAGCCCGGACCTATGCGGGTGAATCCATAGGAACTCGAGTTCGAGTAGGTCGATCCGTTGGCCAGGGAGAAGAGGTTTTCTGCGAAGTATCCGCACTGGTTATTTGTAGTGTCGCGCGAGCATCCAACATCCGAGAGCCAATCCTCGCTAAGCACTGCGGAGCCGGCAGAGGTCAAGCGCTTGAACGTGTACCCCGCAGGGACCAAGATGGTGCCATCCTGGAGAGCCCCAAATTTCGCATAATAGTCAGGAGCTGAGACGATAGTTGTTACCGTACCCGAGGGCGTAACCTTCTTTACCCATGTGTTCGCATAGGCGAGAAGGATACCGTCGTCTGAAGTAAGGATGTCGCCAGTCGGATTCCCGCCGAGGTTCGCAGAGAGTCGGGTCGTGGTCCCGTTGTAGGAGCTCCACAGTTCAGTCGTATCATCTGCCAGGGTTACGGTGAAGTACGTCCTGCCAGTCGTCGAGGTGTGGAGTATTCCGACCATTCCGGATCCCTGATACACACACGTAACTGCGCCAGTCGAGTTGTTGATGCGGCTTAACCGACACGGCGTTGTGTCGGTGTCAGTTAGGTATGCAGGGCCAGATAACCAGATGTTTCCTTGCTGGTCACTGCGAACCTTAGCTCGAAGTAGCGGAGCGTCGAAGCTGCTAAGCCGTTCTACAGTGCCATTCGCCCTAAGCTTTGTGGGCGAACGGTATAGAAATGGGGAGTAGTTGTAGATCGCAATTGAGGTAATCGCTTTTGCGCCTGTCATGTCGAAGGAGAGAAGCGGAAGTGGGGTGGGCGTCTGCTCCGCGGGCGGCAATCCCACGCCTGGGGTCGAGATGCTCTGGAAATCTGCGAGCTGAGTCGAGCCGGTTGGCGAGCAGACAGGATTAGGTGAGGCGATATTGACGGTACAGAGAACGTACGCCCCGTCACTGAAGCGGAGACCGTCGAACTGAACGGAGTTGCTTGATTGTTGGTATTCGGCTCGATAGACCTCGATGACCTGGCCGCCAAGCAGGTCGACCTCCGACTCGCTCGTTGTATTATAGAGGATCATCTTGCCGTTGCCGGAGTTGTCGGTACCAAAAATGATGAGGTCTGAAACGATCGGCTTCATGCCCTGTATCTTTGGAATGCTGACTGAAATCTTGTGTGGGTGCGGGTATATCTCGGCCACTGATAGCTCCGCGGAGGGGCCTCCCAGGGCATACACCCGTCCCGCAGGCGTCTGGTGGATAGCGGAGAAGCCATTCGGATCAGGGATTCCATTCATCAGATTGTATGCATCGGGATAGAAATAGGCACTGTTGGTGGACCACGATATTGTGTCGAGTGCGCTCCCTGCTGGGTTTATTCGAAGTATCGCGGTTGAGTCAAAATTGTTTGCGCTGCTATACCCCGCACTCATATAGACCCGGCCGTCTGGGAAGGGCGCCATCCAGCGCGGGGAGAACGTGCCAATAGGCTGCATGGCTCCATTTGCGCCCGGAAGCTTCTTGCGTAGCCAATTGGAGCCGCTTGTGCCATTGGTACCGGATAGTAGGATTGATCCATCTCTCAGAACTAAAAATCCATTAATCTGAATGTTTTGGTTGATGAGGTCCTCGGTTTTCTTTGTTGTAGACGAGTAGCGGCGCAGATTCGTCATATAGACGTTCTGGGCGTAGGAATTACCGAGATAGTAGAGATTGCCTTCAGCATCGAACTGGAGCGGCTTGGTGGATGGAATCCCACTGTTCGAGCGGTAATCCCACGAGATGCTGTTTAGATCATCGTCTATACAGCTTGTTTCGCCAGTTTCCGTATCTACTTCAGAAAGAAGGCACCCGTTGGAGCAATCTCGTTCAGTTGGCTGCTCAAGGCAGGTTCGAGAGGTAAAAAGCACATACAATTTATTGTTTGGCCCGACCAGAAATTTTGATACTGTCACGCTTCTCTTAGTTCCGACTAACGCCGGAGCGATCACGCCGTTAGGTAGAACCTTCTTAAGATTGGAGCCACCACTGGCGCGTGCTCCGAGCATTCGCCGAGCGTACCGAATAGCTGAAGATGACTGTGACTCGTTCGCAAGGGCTAATCCGGTCGCCCCGGTAAGATCAAACCGTATCCGAGTGCTCGAAGAACCTGCGCATACCTTTGAGCGATTATTTATCTGCTGCGTTAAGACTGCGATCTTGTTTTGAATGGTCTTCTTCTTTTTTCCTTTTGCCTTTTTTAGATCTTTCTGAAGATTCGCTCGTTCAGCCGAATGGGAATAGAAGTACTTGCCGGAAAGGACACGCCCAGGCACCCACCTCCTTTTGAGGTAGCCGCAGTAGAATCCGGATTGCTTCGAGAGGTTCTTCGATGTCAGTTTC
>JBIJBZ010000059.1:0-16523 GCA_044344945.1 Bdellovibrionota bacterium
GTCCTGGTGCCAAGATAAAAAGTGAGAGGCAGAGAGCTGCTTGCGCCAATCGTCTCATGTCCCGAGCCTCGCTACATAGTTAGTCCGTGTGTGGCATGGATTTGCTCTGCCCCAACAGGGAGTCGACACCCTGCCGGGGAAGCTTTAGCTCTTATTCCACATTCGATGGCGGGAGGAAAGTATCGGAATTACCCAGTTTTCTTCTCTGTGGAGGGAAAAACGGAGCTCAGAGGGGGGGGGCTGGCTGACCCCCTCCCTAAGGTCTGCGAAACGGCCACAGCGGCATTAGTATAAGCTCTGGAAATCGAGCAGCTTACTGCTTCCCGTCGACGATGCAACGAACTGCATCGTGGTCAGATCAACCTGTCCGATAACGTATCTGTTATCGGAGAAGCGGAGTCCATCAAACATAATTTTGTTCTCTGCAGCTACGAACGCGAGGTGATAGATCTCGATCTCGTTATCTGGGCCGATCAGCTGCGTTTCGGTCTCACTCACAAGGTCGTAGAGGGTGAGCCTGTTCTTTCCGTCGCCATCGAGTCCAGCAACGATGAAATTGTTGATCACGGCCTGAAAGACCTTCACATCAGCTATAACGAGAGAGGGGCGCGAGTGTTCATCGAAATACTGAACTATCGCGTTGCGCTGGTTGTTCCAGCCGACCGTAGATACTCCGAACACCTTCCCGAAAGGGGTCGTGTGCAGCTCTTTGACGCCGGTACCACAGTTATAGAGCCACTGCTCCAGATTACCGGAATCAACAGTGCAGTCGTATTCCACCGCTCCTGCACCCGCTCCAAACCAGGGGTTCCCCTCAAGCGCCGAGGCGCTGGGTCCCATACGGTAGACGCCCTGAAGGTTACAGTCATCAATTCCGAAGTAGATATTCTGGTCGGGAAACTGCCGCATAAATGTCACTTTCTGGTTGCAGCTCTGGATATTTCTGATCGTCTCAAGACCACCGGCCGTTGTGACCCGGCGGATCCAGTAGGAGTTTGTGTTGGTCGTCTGTGCGAAAATGATCGCACTTCCATCAGACAGAACTAGAAAATCGCTGACCGTGATATTGCTGTTTGTAAGGTCTGTCCGTACTCCATTCTGATATTTGCGCAGAAATGTCGTACCATCGTCCTTTGCTAGGTAGTAGATCGCACCGGCTCCGTCAAACTGAATCGCGTTGTTGCGGGGGGCGGTCGTCCATTCAACCGAATCTATAGATTTGTCGATGCAGGTCGTTGTCCCGTTATCTGTATCTACCTCAGCGAGTACGCAATTATCTGAGCTGTTCGAGAGGAGCAGATAGAGCTTGTCATTGGCAGCAACAAGGAATTTTTCAACGGTCGCACTACCGCTGCTGATAGCCGGTGAGAGCCGACCTGCGCTATCAACTGCATAGAGGTTTGAGCTGCTTGCGCGAGTTGAGAGATCTCCTTGGGCGCTTGCTGTCCTGGCTTTGAGAGCGACTCCCACTGCGCCTGCCAGGTCAAATGCAAGCTTGCCTGCTTTTGAGCCACCACCCGATTTTGAGCAGACAGCTCCACGCGACGATATTTGTTTGGTCAACTGGGCGATCTTTGTTTTAAGACTCTTCTTTTTGTTACCCTTTGCCTTAGGTAACTGCTTCTGGAGGTTCGAGCGCTCCGCGGAGTGCGAGTAAAAAAAGCCCCCTGCGACGAGCTTTCCAGGGATCCATTTCTTCTTTACATAGCCGCAGTAGTAGCCGCTCTTTTTCGAGAGGTTCTTGCTCGTGAGCTTCACGGACCCTTTGGGGGCGGCAAAGCCCTCGGAGGCGAGCGAAAGAGTTGTGGCAAGAGCGAGGCAAAGGGCGATCAAGAATCTCTTCATGAGGTCTCCTGGGACTAACGGCTTCAAGCTTAGTCCGTTGGCCGCAATAGCCGCAATCGGTTTGGTGCAATGTTCCCTTGAGGGTTTGGTGTTCTGTATCCGAAGACGGGCGTCCATTCAGGTTAACCTCGGTGCATAGTCAATGGCGGATGGTGCCCCTTCTCTCAAATTTGACAGACCTGAAGCAAAACCCCGTATCGGGAGGATATGAGGGTAAGAGTAAAGGTATTTCTCTACAGAGATCTCGTATGGCAGCAGATTCAGTAGGCAAAATCGTTAAGGCGCTCAATACATTAGATAGCGCAATCGACAAGGCGGCTAAGGCTGCTGGGCCACTCGCCCGTAAAGACCCAGCGCTCGTAGCTCGAATGAACTCATACAAAGAGGTTGTGCGTCGTCAGCGTATCCTGGTGCGGGAGCTTGAGATGGCGACCTTGCTCCGTGACTGGAAGGGGGTAACCCGGATGTCCGAGTTGGTGCGCCGATCGTCAATAATGATAAAAGATGATGCAGATTACATCCTGCGATCCCTACGTGATATGCAGATGGCGTACCAGGCGTAGAAGCATCCCTCCGTATTGCAGAGGGGATAGGTGTGGGGAGAGAGAGGTTATCTCTTCAAAACGATCTCAGGATTCTTGTGTGAAATGATAGACAGGAGCTCGTCTAGCTCAGCGAACGTTCTCTCGGCGCCGAACATAACAGATTTATCAGTTGATGCACCCTCAGGCCCGCGCATAAGGGCAAAGGTGACGTTACGCTCGCGAGCTACGAGGATAGCATCGCGGACGAACGTGCCTCCACCGATGAAGATCACGATCCCATCGTGCTCAGCGATGTAGTCAACGAGCTGATGGGGGACTGTAAAGAGGCCTCCACTCATCGGAAGCACGTGAGTAAGCCCTGGAGTAAATGACTGGGTTGTCTGATCGGCTTGGACGGTTGCGCTGATGAGGGCAAGCTTCGTGTCCGGCTGCTTCTTGTTGTGCGCGATGACGGCGGAGGAGAGTACTTTCGTTATCCCTGCATCTTTGGGCCTACCGATCATGAGATACGCAGTCGCTGGATTCACGGCTGATACGAGGCCGTTGAGCAGCTCGGTTACTACGATCTGTTGCACCTTTGAGATCTTGTGCCACCAGCGGGTTCCTGAGGCTCCCAAGATTAGGATCGGCTTTTTGCCAGTAGTGGCAGTCTGAATGCTCTCTGGGGAAAATTGAATATCGTGAGAGCTAAGGTGGTCCTCGAATACGCGGGTTGATTCGGCTTCCGCTGTTTTACTCGGAGGAGGCAGCTTCGGCAGGTCAGATAGCTTGCGTTCCACCTCGGCGAGGAAGTCTTTCGGGAGGTGTGACAGCTTGCGCTCGAAGCGAGCTGCTTCTCGTCGCATGTGGGCATTCTCATGCTGCACGATAGTATCGATGTGGTGCTCCCTGAGCCCAGCGAATGAAGCAGTGTCGTCAAGCTGCCAGATATCGGTCTGAAAGAGTCCGCCTGCATCGGAGCAGATAACGAATGGAATATCACGGGTGAGGCACTCGACCATCTCAAGCTCTTCAGCCGTGTCGATATTGTTGAGTGCGAGGTTTGAATCAGGGTTAAACTCGATGATGACGAGGTTCTCTTTGGCGAGTGCTTCTGCGATCTCAAGCGCCTGCTCATCGAGTCCGTGCGCAGCGTGTCCGATGCGCACCCGCATGCGGTACTTCTGCGCAAGTCGCAACGACTCGCGCACGTTGCCGAGGTTTTTGCGGTTCTCGCCGGCATGGATACGGAGGGTGAACTCCGGGTCGTGCTTGGCGGCCCAGGCCGCGATCTCTTTGATGTGCGGTTCGAGATCTTCGATCTTATTATCCTCGAATCCGACGAAATCGACGCCGACGATGTAGGGGCTTGCACCCATGATGGTAAGCTTTTCTACTTCGCGGGCAAGGACGGGTGCCGGTAAGTTTCTGGGGAGTCCAGCGAGGAATCGGAGCTTTACACCTGTTTCGTTTTCAATGGCAGGGAGATTGCCGTGCACCATCGAGAGATACTCTGGAAGGAGGAATCCACTTGCTGTGGCGGTGATCTCCGCATACTGCACGCCTTGCTGAGCGTACTCCTCGGCCACTTTTCTTAAGAGTTCGTAGGCAATCAGTGGCGACTTTGTTATCGGTGTTCGAAAGCGATACACGGACACTTCTAGATCGCCGAACGTTACCTGGCGATCGGGGGGAACTGACATTGCAGCCGAGAGGACTTTTCTGCTGTTGGTCGAGAGGGTATCGATCGGAACAGCATCCTCATCTTCGGGAATCCGGCCTATCTCAGTACCGTCGGTGGGTGCATAGAAGTAGCGCTTCGTCCTTACTGTGTGTTCTGCCGCGTAGGGGATCTTCAGGACATCGAGCAGTCTGGTTGGATACGGCACGCGAGATCGCACCGCGATCTCCATTAAACCCTCGGATGATATCTGGCCGGAGCTGTGCGTGTGCAGGTCGGTCTTAAGTAGAGGGGGCTTGAGTGGGGTGCGGGGATAGGGAAGCCAGCGATGAAGTTTCTCGTTGGCTAGCATGCGAGTTTCAAACACCGTGAGCTTCTGGAAGACCTCGGCGTACTCAACTCCACGAGCGGTGACCCTGTAGCGACCGAACAGTTCGCCCTCTTTGGTGGTCGAACCTCCAAGACGGATCTCGATCTGGAACACCGCACTGGCGGTAGGCGGAAGTTCAACGTTGAGGTTTGGTCCAGACTCCCGCCTACGGTTAAATTTGAACTCCTCTCCGGCTACAGTGAGCCGGATAAGGGTTACGAGGTGGTGTTCAACGCGTCCAGTGGTGCCAACAGGACCGAGGATTCTTCCGGCGAAATGACGCGTACCTGGGGTGTAGGTGAAGAGGAGTCGATAGTGGTATCCCCAATCGATGGGGTGCTCGATTGCAACGTGAGCCATACAACACTATACACCAAAGGCACGTTTTGGGGATAGGGGGCTTCTCGCTTCGTTAGTCCGGATGAATTCTAGTGATTTTAGTGCCTTGAAGGCCGATACCTGCCATGAGCCCACGCTGCTCGAAGAAAAAGGCATACACTCCCTCTCGTGCTGTTGTAGTGCTGATGGAGCGCGCCATACCCTGGTCGACGATCGTGATCGACGGCCCAACTCCTATCTCCCAGCCGCTGGATTGATTGAGGTAGCGCAGGTCTGAATCCGTCATGAAGAAGAGTGCGTACCCGTATTTCTGAATTCCCGCCTGGAGGCCAAACGAGCCAGAGGTAGAGTTGTAGTACCCCGCGACACTATCTCCCTTAAAGAGCACACCATCTCCGTAGGAGGCTCCGACCATAAATCCACCCTTCACGATGGTGGGAAAGATGAGGATCGCCTTTGCATCGCGAGCAAGGGACTCGGCGCCAGGGGTCTGCTGGTATAGCTCAGTGAGCGCGTGTCGAGCTCGCGCCTGAAGCTTTGCTGGAGACTCTGCTTGAGCGCTCGAGGATACGAGAACGAGGGAGACGATTACAGTTGAGAGTAACGAGAGTCCGTGTTTCCAGGTGATAGTCATACGCGCTCCAATGAAAAACTTCCGTCTTCTCTTACCAAGGTTGCCACGAGTTGAAAAGAAGGGATTGTAGGGGATGGGCAGAGACGGGCGCGGTATGCGACCGGCGACACCCTAATCATCTTCCTGGTTCGGCTCCTCATCCTGAATGGTCATATCATTTGATCGGATGAGCTTTGATGCTCCGAAGGTTGGAAGTGATCGAGCGGGCCTGTCCCACGTCACAATGCAGAGGTTCTCTTCTGCTCGGGTGACGGCGACATAGAGGAGGTTATTGGCGAGGTCGCTCGAACCGTACGACGAGGTGCTTGGGTTCCAGAGCAGCACTGAGAAGAACTCAAGCCCCTTCACCTGCCGGACGTCGGTTACGAGGATCCCTTCCTCGAACGAGAAGGAGTAGGCATCGCCCAGACGCACGCGAGGCCCGAAGGTTGGAGTTAGCATCGAATATGCAAAGCGCGCCTCCTGTGGGGTGGCGCAGATCACGGCCGCTATCTTTGTTGGGTAGAGCTCTCCTGCTTTTGTTAGCCATTTGAGGACGTGCTCTATCCCTTGGGATTCGTCGCGACACTTAAACCATATCGGAGTGCGGCCCGAACGCCCCTGGCGTACGAGATCTCGGCGCTGAATGTGGTCTGCGAGGCGCATGATAGGCAGGGTTGAGCGGTGGCTTACTTCGAGGGAGATATACTTGGACATCTCCTCGTTGAAGTTCCAGTGCTTGCGAAGCGCGTCCCATCCGGGGAAGGCTTGGGTGTGATCGAGGTTTTGAGAGGTGTCACCGACCAGTGTCAGATCCTTGTGGTGCTTCACTGACGCGATGATCGTTGCTAGCTCCACAGGAGATAGGTCCTGTACCTCATCGACGAAGATGTGGCCGTAGTGTCCGACCTGATGACGCTCGTTGAGAACACCACCCTTGCGAAGTTGATAGATACGGAGCAGGAGTGCATCGTCGTTCCAATCGTACACACCTTCGGCAAAATTTCGGGCGGTCGCAGCGTAGGTATTCGATACGAGATCCTCATCAAGAAGCCGGGTGTCATCGAATGAGCAGATAAAAGCAGCGTTCTGGAGGACCCTTAGAAGATCCTGTTGGAGGTCGGTGAAGCTGAGCTGCGGCGATCCCATGGGGAGCGGGGCTATCGTAGCTTCAATCGCTTTGAGGATAGCAAGCGATCGCTTGACCCGCTGCATGCTGATCGCAGATGGCTCGTGTGGGCGTGGTATCGTAAATTCACCAGCGCTCTGTAGGGTCTTAAAGGTACGACACGCCCACTCATGGTAGGTGCGCACGTTGATGCCGCTGATGCCCACGGAGGGCAGGGAGTTCTCGACGTAGGCTCTGAGGGCAGGGCTGAGAACGATAAAGCCGCAGTCTCGAGGTTCGAGCGCAGAGTTATCGGAGTGCAGCAGCCACGCCAGTCGGTGGAGTGCTACGGTCGTCTTGCCCGAGCCGGCTATCCCCTGAATGAGGACGGCAGTGTCGGCATCAACGGTGATCGAGCGAAACTGCTCGGCGGTGATGAGCGCTAGGATCTCAGGGAGTTGTCCATCGCTCGCCTTGGTGCGGGCTGCCCCGGAACTGGAGCCTTCCCACGTTGCATTGGCTGGATTCCAGCGGAACGTGCCGTGCCGATTCTGGATAGTCTTGAGCCTTCCCTTCTCAGATTCAACCCGAGTGCGCAGGACGACCTTGCCCACCCGCTCGCGCCCGAGGATCTCCTCAACGTATTCGCTCCCCTCCTGATACTCGTAGTAGAGTTTGGAGATCGGAGCTCTTCTCCAGTCGATGATGCGCAGATCCGTGTTGGCCGCGAAGCCGAGCTTATACTCGATCGCCGAGGTGGTTCCGTTTGGCTGCTCCTCCTCCAGCTTTATGCGAGCGAAGTAGGGGTTCTGAAGTTGCTTCTTGAGGTTCTCCACCTCATCTCGCTTGAGGTCCTTCAAGCCATGCGAGACCCCCTCGTCCGAGGCGAGCTGCGCCTTGTCTTCAACACGGCGAGTCTCGTGAATCTCAGAGGTTATCGCCCGAGCGCGTTGATTCTCTTGGTAGAGTCTATCTTCAGCGCGGACCAGTTGAGAGGCGAGAGAGGTTAGGACGTTCTTAAAGACGACCTCTTCAGACTCAATACTCGCTAACTCGTCTGCTGACAGTGACATGGTGGTTTGTAAAAGGTCGCAGAATAGCGAAAAGACCTTTTGGCCTCAAGGAGATAATCTCATGCGAATAGATATTTATAACCTTGTATACGGGGGGTAAAACCCTCTTGCCGATGCCATTAGAAGTGATGCAGAGTTTTGGTTGTGGCGATTATGCCCTAAGGGTATGTGTATGAAAATTCGGGTGCTGTGTTTCTCGCTTATCGCTGTAGTGGCTTCTTCCGATGTCGTGTTGGCGGATACCCTTCCAAAGCGCAAGCCGGGCTTGTGGGAGTTGTCGGTCACGGCAAGCGGCGATGGCCAGCCCCACGTCAGCAAGCAGTGCGTTGATGAGGCAACCGATGCCAAACTTCAGTCGATGCTGCAGCAGGGGCTGACTAAAGACAGCTGCTCAAAAAATGAGTTTACAAAAACGGCTACTGGTTTTGAATCGCATGCCGAGTGTACGGTGGGTCCGGCAAAGGTGACGAGTGTGGGCTCGTTCAGCGGAGACTTTAACAGCTCGTATACAGGAGAGGTTGTGACAACCTTCGAGCCTCCCATGGTTGGTAACGGACGTTCAACGGTCTCGATGTCGGCAAAATGGAGTGGGCCGTGTCCTGCTGACATGAAGCCGGGAGATATCGTCACTGAACATGGGAAGTTCGATATGGATCAGGCGGCTGCCGGCATGCGCCAGGCCCAGGAGATGATGAAGAACCCCGAGTTCGCCAAGATGATGAGAGAGGGGCTTCGACAGGCGAACCAGGCGGGTGCTCTTGGGGCGGAGTAATCCACCGTCTTGTGTAATGGGGCTCTTTGCAGGAGAGCTGCAGGCACAAAAAAAGCCCGCTGATTGCTCAGCGGGCTTCTATCTAGCACAGCGCTAGATTAGTAGCGTCCGCCACCCGAGTATCCACCACCCGAGCGCTTTCCACCGCCACCGAAGGATCGCTCGCGATTTCCACCGCCGAATCCACCACGTCCTCCTCCGCCACCGCCGTGACGAGGACGATCCTCACGAGGACGAGCCTCGTTCACAACGAGCTGCTTGCCATCAAGGCTCTGGCCGTTGCGTGACTCGATAGCTGCGCGAGCCTGAGCGTCATCATCGATCTCGATGAATCCGAAGCCGCGTGAACGACCTGTCTCGCGGTCTGTCGCGATCTTTACTGAACGGAGTGGGCCGAACTCCTCGAAGAACTCGCGAAGAGTCTCTTCCGAGGTGGCGTATGCAATATTACCAATAAAAAGTTTCATAGGTTCTGTCCCTAAACAAACAAAGATGTCACCTCAACCGATGGCCGGGTGGATTCTCACTACTTCTAAAAGTCAAACGGGGACTGCAAAGGACAGGACCTGATTTTCCGATAGAGCAGAAGGCTCAGTCGCTATTTTAACCATGCACGGGGTATTTAGTCAAAAAGAATACGAAATAGCGTGGAAGATCGGCTGGTTGCTCTAGTAGGGCTGGCGCACGGATAGTGCGCAGGCATAAAAAAACCGCCCGAGTGAGGAGTCTCTCTTCACTCAGGCGGCCAGTCATAGGGGCACTAATAAATGTCCCGCTTGGATTAGCCGACGGTATTACCGCCAACTCTTAACCTCAATGTTACGCCTCGCCGCGGAGGAGTTCAACGGAAAAATCATGCGCTCCAATTTATTTCGATGGGGCGTTCTCAAGCACGGGTCGGGACCGTGAACGAGTGAGGTTGCTATCGCGAGTGCAGGGGCTTCTAGGTGGGTGGAGCGGGGTAGGTGATACTGTGCCGGCTGGTCTCGATCGGATGATTGGAAAAGGCACAAAAAAAGCCGCCCAACCTCCGAGGGGGTTCAGTCCTCGTACCGTCAGGCGGCTCCAAGAGGAGCATAGCAATTCGCTCCCATCTCTTTCACTCGTAACTGCACCCCCTACAGGTGCACTTCTTATAGTACCCGTGAGTCTGGCTGAGTACCAAGCAGATTGTAGTGCGAGAAATTCGTATTTTATCTGATCTGCCGCATGCCGGGTTTGGCACAGCTCTGAGAGGATGGCTTACGAGTTAGTTCATTCGAGGGTTTATATGAGCAAGTGTGCTACCTGTCACAATGAGTACGATAAGTGTTTCGAGGTTATTATGGCCGGACGGGGGTATTGGTTTGATAGCTTTGAGTGCGCGATTCAGAAGCTTGCGCCAACGTGTACCCACTGTGGGTGTCGTATCATCGGGCACGGGGTTGAGAGTGAAGGGCAGTTCTACTGCTGCGCACACTGCGCTCATGATGAGGGTGTCGTGTCTGCATGCGACCGTGTCGAGGAGGCTCGGCCGTAGCCTATCACGAGGGCTGTCGTCGCCGCCTACATTCGTTCGAGAGGCTTGATGCCGAGTAGCTTCAGCGATGCTGCAAGTACGGTTCGTGCGGCTACGAAGAGCGTTAACCGCGACTGAGCTGTCTCTCTATCGACCTCTCCAAGCACGCGCAGCTTCAGGTATGCCCGCGAGATCGCTTTCGCGAGGTCAAGTGCATAGTTGCAGATGTTGCACGGCTCGTAATCAGAGGCTGTTCGCTCAAGCACGGCCGGAAAACGTGCAAGGATACTTGCAATCTCCCACGCCTCGGGCTCGGGAAGCTTCGCGCCGTTGGCGCTCCGGGCTGCCGTGATCCCTTCACTGCTCGCGCGCTCCTCCATACTAAACAGTCGGGCCACGGCATACATCAGGTACGGGCCAGTATCCCCCTTAAAATTGAGGGCCTCATCCCAACTGAAGTGGAAATCCTTGTTGTTGGTACGCGAGAGGTAGTTGAAATACACGGCGCCGAGTCCAACTTGCTCCGCTACTTTTTCCACATCGATCCCCTCGGGTCGCTTGGAGACCTCTGACTCATAGGCGGTCTTAGCGCGCTCGTGCGCTTCGTCGAGGAGTCCATCAAGTGAGATGTCGCCGCTTTCTCCCTTCATCTTGCGAGTGCTGATCCCCGGAACGTGTCCGTACGGGATGTGAACGATCTTGGCAGCCGCAGCATGATTCAACTTTTCCAGAACGGCTTTGAGTTGTTTGAAATGCAGGGTCTGTGGTGCTCCGACAACATACACGATCCGCTCAGGGTGATAGGTGTTTTCGCGATAATCTGCCGTGATGAGATCCCGTGTAAGGTACAACGTCCGTCCATCTTCAGTCAGAAGGCGAGCGAAACCGAGCGGCTCTCCGAGGTCAACGCCAAGCGCGCCACGCGAGTCGGTAAGCACTTCACTGCTCCGGAGCTTCTGCGTCATATCCTCAAAGAACTGCATGTAGAACGATTCTCCGTTCCAGGAATCGAAGTGCATACCCATGCGAGCGTAGATCTTCTCATAGTACCGCTTGGAGATGTCCAGGTTCCACCTCCAGAACTCATGTGCTTCGGGGTCTCCCGCCTCAAGCCGCTTAAAGTACTCTCGCGCAATCTCGTTTACGTTCGGTTGGTCGAGCGCCCTGCCTTCATCCTGCTCCTTTCTGAGCAGGTTCGCGTCTACGTAGCGCGCTACGAGGCTGTTCATGTCGTCCCCGGGGCGTCCCCAGATCTGGCACCCCGCGTACACAAAACCGAACTGGGTTCCCCAATCCCCGAGATGGTTAACACCAACAACATTGTAGCCGAGGTGTTTAAAGGTGTTGTAGAGCGCCCAGCCGATGATGGTGGTACGGAGGTGTCCAACGTGAAACGGCTTTGAGATATTGGGTCCGGAGAAATCCACAACGATAGTCTCTTGGCGCCGCTGAGCTCCGTACGCTTCGCCGCCCGCCAGTGTTTCTTCGGTTATGCGGGTGATCGATGCGCCCCGGTCGTAGAAGAAGTTGAGATAGGGACCAACCGCCTCTGCCTTTGAGAATCCCGCGGGCAACTGCACGGAGGTCTGGAGCTTCTTTGCGCATTCAGGCGGAGGCGCTCCCCATTCCTTTGCGAGGAGAAAACAGGGGAATGCGAAGTCGCCGAGTTTTGTGTCCTTTGTTGGCCCGAGGTTCTTCTCAATGACGTCAAGAGGGAGGTTTGTTGCGGCGTGTAGTGCTGAGATTAACGATTCCTTCATAGCCACCGGATAGTAGGCGGAAAAGTCGGTTTTGGCAAAGTCGGCGCAGAAGGATTCAGAGCCCTCGGGCAGCGTGGTCGATCGCCCCGCATATGATCTCGGTCCTGCTCATGCGCGAGCCCTGGAGAAAAGCTTTAGTTTGCCGCTACCTAAGTTCCTCAACCTAGGGCAAACTCACGAGGTACCTGATTTGGAGGGTTTATGGCTTGTATGTGGACATCGATGCTCAAGACGAATTGCAACTGGGGAGCTACGCTTGCGCGCCTCACGGTTGGCCTGGTGATGTTGCCACACGGTCTGCAAAAGACGATCGGTGTGCTCGGGGGATATGGATTCTCTGGAACCATGGGATTCCTAACCGGGCAGGTGGGATTGCCGACAGTGATTGCGTTTCTTGTGATCGCTGGAGAGTCGGTGGGTGCTTTGGGCCTGATCCTCGGATTCATGAGTCGATTTTGCGCTGCCAGCCTTGCTGTTATTATGATCGGTGCCGCCTATATGGCGCATGCTGAGCATGGATTCTTCATGAACTGGGGCGGGCAACAGGCGGGTGAAGGGTTTGAGTATCACCTGTTGGTGATCGGTGCATGCCTCGCTGTTGTCGTAACAGGTGGTGGCGCCCTTTCAATCGATGGCATGGTCAGCAGGCGAAAAGAGGAAGGTTCCACATCGTGCTGCGCACGCTAGGCAGTTGTTAACCCAGGGCAAGGGCCGACATTGGTAGGGTCAGCATTGATCCGCGCAGAACCGCGTGTTCAGCCCCCGCGCTTATCACGGCCACATTAGCGTCAGTTGAGATCGAGCTGCCGGTCAAAGCAGCAGCTTGGTGTGCAGCGCAGAGCGCCTGAGTAGCTGCTAACGGGCTTGCTCTGAGCATCTGCTGTAGTACGTCGTGACCAAGGGTGTGGCGGACAAAATTAGTCAACGGTGTGTTACCGGCAAAGTAAAGCTGCCCCGTCACGACCTCCGGAACGAAGTCCCGCGCGGCTTCCCATAAGATCACTGATGTGGATGTTGCAGCTGACGCCTGCGCAGAACTCCGATAACCCCCAGTGACGACCAGTGCAATCCGTACATCGAAGCTCTTTCTTCCAAATATCCTCTGATATTCTTTGTAGCGGCGCTGGCCGATCTGTTTCAGTGCAGAAAGTAGCTGGGAGTGTGTCAGCCGCCGCCCTTTTCCTGTGGTGGCGTGATGGAGATCCGAGAGCATCGCCCATGCAGGTTGCCATGTGCCGGCATGCGCTGCGTAGATACCAGGGCTGACGTGCGCGAGTTTTGATGCCGACGTCGAGATCGTTCCGGCGCCCGATGGGTGCTCCTTGGTAGCCAGTGAGTCAGCAAGCATCACGGCGTAGCTCTGCGTTTGATGAATAAGGAAGATCGACATGGCTTCTCTCTGTAGGAGCTCCAGCGTAGCTCTATGATTGGGAGTTTGGCTAGACGGGAAGCGCTCGTCGGTGCCCCTCACGGCCAGCTAGCCCTAAAACAGCCACTAATGATTCTCTGAGATCGTGGTCGGAGCGCACTCGATAGGTGAGGGGTCGCGCCTCTAGGCCTTCGATGACCTGCTCGTTAAGAAGGCACGCGAGCCGGGAGGTTCCGGCTGCATCGGCCATATCGAGAAAGAGAGCAGACCGGTTTCGAAGGGGGGCCTTGAAGAGCTCGGTGCTCCCGATCCCGGCAATAACATCCGCAGCAAAGCAACACTCGTCGATCGGTGGCAGAGTGCTTGCGGTGCTATAGGCCGGGGACGGCAATGCTAGCTTGGGGGGCTTGTATATCTTGGTTCGGATGCTTGCTAACGTCTACGATCACACAACACTCCTGAGGCGGCCAGAGGATAGTTCACGTTTGCTCCGGAATCTAGCAGGGTGGTGAAAAAAGACTTCCTGCTGCGCACTTCGATAGTTTGACTGCAACTTCGTTGGAGCCGCGGAAAAAATCCTCAACGTATCTCAGAGGATACGCTTCCGGTTTTTTCGTCGTCTCCGCCTTGTTTCGTCAAAACTCTCAAAATGCTCACTACGGAACCTTTTTTCACCACCCTGCCAGTGAAAAAGTGTGTGCGTCCAGGTTGACCGATGGTGTTCAAAGTTGCTGACCGCCTGGTATAAGGTGTGAGATAAGAATAAGCGGTGCCTCCAGAGTGTGCGTGTGCGGTCTGATTGGTTGGTGCGAGAGGCTTACATCAAAGAGGAGCGGCGATGACAGAGGTGCTTTACAACGTGACGGTCAATGTATCGGACGAGGTGCACGACGAATGGGTCGATTGGATGAGGACTGTTCACATCCCGGAGGTGCTTGCAAGTGGCCTCTTCACCTCGGCAAAGTTCTTGCGGGTACATGCGTTCGAGCAGGGCGGAAAAACCTATGCAACTCAGTATGCAGCGCGCCGCATGGAGGATTATGAGACGTATCTAAAGGATCATGCTCCGGGGCTCCGAGCAAAGACTCAGGCGGCGTTTGGTGATCATGTTCATGCATTTCGAACCCTACTTGAGGTGCTCAATACCTTTGAGGTGCGCTAACCCGCATATTTCATGAAGCCTGCTACTGCGAGCGCCGATAATGGTGCTTTTTCGGTCCCAGAATACTATCTCAGACCGGAAGGTCTCTCGATACGATTCCGCCCTGAAGATACTTTGTTGAATTCGCCCTTGGGGCCCGCATATTTCATGAGGCCTGCTACTGCGAGCGCCGATGATGGTACTTTTTCGGTCCCAGAAGACTATCTCAGACCGGAAGGTCTCTCGATACGATTCCGCCCTGAAGATACTTTGTTGAATTCGCCCTTGGGGCTCGAACAAGCACCACTCTCGGCGATCTCGCGATGCAGCTTCATGAAAAATGCGGTCTAAAACGCCTGTCAGAGCATTATCAGGGTCGCCAGGCCAAGCAAAAGACCCATACTACACACGTCAGTTGCTGTTGTTAAAAATATACTCGACGCAGTAGCTGGATCTGCACCGAGCCTGCGCAGAGTAAGGGGAACGAGGGTTCCGGATATTCCACTGATCAGACAGCTTCCGGTCATGGCAAACAACACGATTGCGCTTAAGGTCAAGGCGTGTGGGTTCCACTCACTGCTGGCGAGTATGAACATACCCACCGCTGCGGATACTCCCACAAGGAGACCGTTCATAAACCCTAAGAGGGCTTCTTTCCCAACGACTCGAACAAGCGAAATTGTTTGTAATTCACCGAGGGTCATTCCCCGCAATGTTACCGCGAGCGCCTGGCAGCCCGTATTTCCTGATTGGCCAGCCAGAACCGGAAGGAATGCTGCAAGTACTACGAGCTGATCGATCGTACCTTGAAAAAAGTTAACCACGGCACCCGCGATAAATGCTGTCAGTAGGTTAAGCTGCAGCCATGGGTGGCGATACCGAAAACTGGTAAGCCAATGCGTAGAGACCCGCTCCCCCTTTTCAACTCCCACCATGCTTCCAGCTTGCGCACTGATCTCAATCGCCTGCGCTTCGAAGAGCCTGAACCCACGAACCAGTCCGATGACCTGGCCGGCATCATTGGTAACCGGATACACTGGGAAGTGTCGAACGAGCACCTCCTTCATTGCATCCATAACAGGTGTCGCGGGCCGGAGCGTAAAGGGATCTCGAAGCATCACCTCTTCTAAGCGCTGGTCGAGTCGCGCAAATAGAAGCTCCCGCATCACAACGAGCCCCACCAGACTGTCTCTATGATCGGTGACGTAGACGTAGGTGACGAATTCGCGCTTGACCAGTTCGCGCAGGCTACGAATCGCCTCCGCCACGGTTGTGTCGAGCCGATAGAGCGCCACCGGGGGTTCCATCAAGCGTCCAACGCTCTCCTCTGGATACAATAGGTTCGTAGCCCACTGCTGAATGAGGGGCTCTGGTAGCAGGGGGCGTAGGCGTTCCTGGAGTTGGGAGCTGGACGATTGAAAAAGAGTTGCGGCGAGGTCGGGTCGGAGCAGGCGTAGGGCAGATGCCGCGAGCGCTGGATCGTTGTCCAATAGGAGTGCCTGGGCTCTCTGTTGATCGATGGCAGAGAGTTGGTCTGCCAGGCTGCGAGCTGCATCGGCAGCAGGTTTTTCGAGGGAAGTCGCGCTCGATAGTGTCGTTGCCGCCTGATCCGTCTCCTTCATACCTCTCCTCAACACAGCAAAAGTTCACCCATCTCAATCAGCCACGATCGGTCCGGACGCAAGCCTGGCGGGCCCACCTGGTATACCCCTTACAAGACCGGTAGTGAAGCATAACCTACTACAACACCGGTGATACTGGCAGGGGTTCGGACGGAGCCTCGAGCGGGGGTGGATTGGATGTAGTGGAGCGGGGCGGCGTATGAGCTGGAGACCGTGTTGCGAACAACATGTCTCGAAGTAGCAGAAGGTGTGCATCGGCTCGGTCGCTGTTTCCGGCGTTCTGTGATGGTCCGAATGCGGCTCCGAGCTCGCTTGCGTCTCGTGCAAGCGCCTCAGCGCATACCCTCGATTGGTTAGAGCTTTCGTGCGGGCGTAAAGCAAACACACCGTGCGCGACAAAGGGGGCCCCGCGAACACGCCCCCGGTTTATTAGACGATCTTGGCGCTTCATTCGCTGTAAAACTTCGTCGGCTGTACAGACAGAGAGGTCGTCGATGGCAGCGATGAAGATCGGGGTCGGAGCGCGCTCAAGCCTGGCAGAACCGCGCGGAGTAACGATTTCGCGCAGCGTTTGTAGCAGATCCTTTGCTGCCACGGCCGGGGTTGTTGAGTCCGGGAGCGAATAAAAGCACGGAGTATAGTGTTCGCGAAGCGCCGGCTCGCTTGGGATGCGGCGAACTTGATCGAGGACTAGTTGGGTAAAACTACTGGACCGCCCGAGCAGGATGAGGCTTGTAGTGGTCCGAGTGGGAACGCTAAGGCAGGATAGGCGGGGGCGTGGATGGGCAGTCTGGACATTTCGAGCTAG
>JBIJBZ010000174.1:0-6863 GCA_044344945.1 Bdellovibrionota bacterium
ACCTCCTCTACGCTCTCTTGGTATGCGAGCTGCGTTGCATCACTCAACTCCTTGAGCGGGCGTACGATCTCACCCCCCTGTCGGTAGGCAAGTCCGAGATGAACAAAAGCATGCTTTACAGAAACACACGGAACAGCGCGTGAGACCTGGTCAAAAGCTGAATCAACGGGCGCGCCGCATTCGGAGAGACGCACCACCTGAGCAAGCAACGCAGAGACTGGATCCCTACCATTGCGAGATGCCTCCTGCAGAGCAGGTATAATATCCATGCCCGCGCCAACTGCCAACACTACGCGCTCCAGTACTGAGGGCAGGTAGAACTCCATCTGCCGCAACAGCCGCTTCTTCCGCCGGTCGGCGACGCGACGCATAAGGAGATCGGCCGCCAGCGCACCCAGCGGAAATGCGACTACGACCCCTACTAGGGAAAATTCACACAGGGCGCTTCTGGTCAACAAAAAGAGGAGCCCACCAAGTATCCTCACCAACCAATGCCTAGCTCGTCCGCCGCCCATGCCGCGAGTCCGAGCTGGTTCAACTGTGACACGATCTGAAATGAGCGCTTCCACTATCTGCTCTGCGCGATCACATGGTTGTGCGCGCATGCACAGCAGAATCCCCACCGATACCAGCAAGAGAGCCAGATAGATCGCCATACTCACAAGCGTTCCTCCCTGCCCATCATCAACATCCACACCAGACCGATTGCCACCAAGACGACACCACTAGAAAGCAACCAGATCCCAATGGAACTACCCATCGCAATTCGAACGCCGTCAGCGTTGGTGGCCAATTGTAGCCCCCCGATACATACAGCGCACAACGCGATACCGATGGCGGACATGCGGTGCATGGCAAGCGCGGCTCTCGTCTTTCTTCGAAACGATTGGCGTTGCCGCACAACACGGGTAACTCGATAGAGCGGCTCTGACAGTGCACTCCCGTGGCGACGGGAGAGTATGAGGCAACGCGTAAACAGTTCAAGGTCAGGGGCTTTGTCGCCACCAAAGAGCTCCTCGATCGCCTTGATCTCGTCAACTCCAGACGCAAGCGCGTTCTTAAAGCGTCCCAACTCCGCTACTAGCGGCGAAAGCGGCGGCAGATACTCACGAGCATCCGTTAACGCGCACACGGGGTCGATTCCAGCTCGCACCGAAGATGCGACCGAATTCAAAAGAGCAGGAAGGTCACGCTCAAGCGCCATACTTCGCGCCCGGGCGACTCGGGCTTTGAACACCACGCGTCCCCCACCAGTAAGAAGAACTACGATTACCCCTGCAACAGGAGCGACAAACACCGAAAGTCCGACTACCAGAGAGCCCACAAAAAGTCCCTGCGCCACCTCGTTCCGCCGACGTTTTTGACACGCATGCACACCTGTTTTTATACGTGAAGCCTCAAATTCGCCGCAACGGAGATACGGACTAACCAGATCAAACACTATTGCTCTATTCCGGAGAACATCCATCATCTCGCTACCTCGTTCGTGAACGCGCAGCCTCGCGATACGAAACCTCCATCGGAAGTTCCGTTATGTCCGGCATAGAAGAGAGGTTGAGTCCATCTCGGTCCTGTTCAAGTTTCTCTCGAAATGCACTGACCCGAGTGCCCAGTGCCCATTGCGGCACACCAGCTTGAAATTTGTACCTAAATATCTCACGTTGGCGAAGGACCCCTTCGGCTACCGGTCCCAACTCGCGGACCTCCATGATGCGTCGAACCGCGGTGTGCTTGCACACGTCGACTACGACCATCACCTGCACAGCGGTTGCTACCTGCGCAGCAAGCAAGCCGCGATCTGCATTCTTCTGCACTCGAGCCAGAAAAAGCTCTAGACGGGTCACTGCGTCAACAACGCTGCGGCCGTGAATTGTGGATAGACCAGAGTGCCCTGAGGCGCAGACATCCACAAAGGCCTCCGCAGCCTCCGCATCACGAATCTCTCCAAATATGATCCGATTCATCGCCATACGCATACCGGCTCGAATGCATTGAGCTGGCGAGACGCGGCCACTTCCTTCCAGGTTCTCTTCGCGCGTTGTCATGTACCGGACGTGGGGATGATCGAGTCTAATCTCGGGAGTGTCCTCGATAACCAACACCGACTCACTGTGGGGAATGCTTCCGGCTAGTGCGCGAGCCAGAGTTGTTTTTCCGGTACCAACCTCGCCTGCAATCATTACCGTGCGATTGATACCGATTACCGCTTTGAGGTAGTCAAAAACCACTCGCGGTGAGAGCCCCGCCCTTTCAAGATCCTCTGTGGTTACCGAGGTGAAGCGATTGATACGAATCGTTAGATATGGGCCCTCATCACACAACGACCGGTGGACAGCGTGTATTCGCACGAGAGAGCCGACCATACCGTCCGCTATCGGCTGCTTGGTTGAGTATGAGGCGCCTGCGCGATGCAACAGTCTCTCTACATACGCCTCGTAGGCTCGCTGGTCTGAAAAACGAACTCGAGTGCGGACGCTCGTGCGCCCCTGTTGGACTGCGACCTTGGAAAAGCCAGAAACGATAATATCAGATATCGACGGGTCGTCGATCAACTCCTGCAGGATGCCGAAGGTCTGAGCATCACCCTCCAGATGAGTTAGGATCTCATCTCGCTCGAAGCTCGAAAGCTCGACTCCGATTCTGCCCGCCGCGTCAGCAACGTATTGCGCTAGATCGTGCGTGATGCCACCGATCTTTCCCGCATCGGCATATGCGAGCGCCCTCTTTGCATCATCCAACACGTGCGCAAGTAGGGGCGGCAACGACGATGGCGCTCGCCAATTAGTACCATTAACCGCCATGACGTCCATCCGCAGGAAGAGAATGTTGAGCAAAAAAACCTGGAGGCACTGAATCGGCCTTAATCCAGGCGCCATCAACCAACGCGTACTGCCTGCGCTCCGCTCCACTACCAAAGGAGATTACCCCTCCAACTCGAACCTTGCCCGGATCCCTACTACCTTCGGAAAGGTCATCTGATGAGAAATGAGTTGATCTCCATCCCTCCCCATCCCGGAGGCTGCGCAGGGCGAATGCAATCTTACCCAGCGGCACCGCTGTGTTGATAGCAAGACACTGCTCTTGGGTAACGAGCAGCGTAACGGTCGTAGGAATCCCTGTTTTTGTCGTACCTCCCTCAATCGGGGAGAGCGAGCGCTCCGCGGAGATAACCTTCACCTGCTCAGCTATGACAGCTGTACGCGTCTTCTCCACCAGGAGCACGTCAACAACCGATCCGCCTCGCGCCCACCCCTCGACAGCGGAAGTTGCATCAACACGGACGGTCATCGCTCGCATTCCCGGCGGAATTCTGCCTACGACTGGATTTGAGGCCTCGTCGACAACGCCGAGGTTTCCCTCCATGATTGGGAGCCCTCCAGGGAGCGCTACGAGCGTTACCTTGTCCCGCACCAACCCCAAGTCTTGCACAGTGTCTTTGGGGATTTGATGTCGCGGAAACTTTTCACGCCTCGTAAGGATCTCTCGCACGATGGTGCCTGGGGCAACCGGGCGCTCTGGAACAGGAACCTCCACAACATCGTACTCGGGGACGTACGCCTTATGGCGCTCGTGTGGCAGAGTCACGCGCTGCCCAAGTAGGTAACCAACCGTGCCGACACCAACGGCAACTGCAAGAATTCCGAATGCAGTGCTACTGTGAGCATATCGTCGAACTCGGGACCCCGACACACGAGCAACCATACAAGAATCTAGTCCTGAACTACGCTATCTGAACGCGACTGCGCCCACTGACCAACAGCAGTTAAGAGATTCACAAGATCGCCCCCAAGTGAATTGAGCCCGGTCCAGAGAATCCCGGCGATAATCGCCGCCCCAGCGCAATACTCAAGAAGTGTGTACCCTTGCTCTCGCTTTCTATCTGCTCTTCTCATCTCTCCTCCCTAGACAGACGTAGACTCACATCTACGCAACGCGTTTCCTTCCACCGACACAACTCGAAGCTCCAAGACTGAAGCCTGAGATGGTGCCGCTTCTTATCCGAGAAGGACAGGTTTTGTAACAAGCGCTTCGCCCTCAAGCTCGTCACAACCGATTGTTAATGGCTGGCGCCCCGCAATCGCTTTCGTGCCAAGCGTGGTCTCCGAAGAGCCGACCATCCCCCTCGCTCCCCTCAAACGATTCCGCACATGCGCATGCAGCCTGCTCATTGCTCTGGATATCCGGCTTAAGAGTCGAGCGAACACCCGCTGAAGCGAGTACTCTTGTACCGAGTCTGACGAAGAATCGGTAAGGATCGACTCAAGGCTTCGTTTGAGAAAGCGGTACGGTGTGTACCCACTGCACATCCATGCGGCAGCTCGCCGAGATCTCGGAACGGTAATGAGTGACATCGGACGGCCGGAGAGAACAGCCACCTGCCGGCGAATTAAGGCTTCATCGGCCGAGCCTACTCCGTTGTCGTTGAGAATCGTTACCAAACGCGCATCATGCCGGATAAATCCGGATATGAGGGACAGGGCTTGTCGAGTTGCATACGCGGCAGAGGCATCACGGTTCATGACAAACACAACCTGATCGCAGCTTTGAAACAACACATTCCGTGCCGCCGCGAGTAGCCCCGAGGTATCAACGATAACACGATCGAACTGAACGAGGAGGAGATCTAACACCGACACTAACCCTCGCTGTGCAACCTGGGAGGCGAAGATCGCTTCATCGCCGCCAGCAGGAGGGGCGATGCATACCAATCGGGGCTCATCAGGCCACACATTCGCAACACACTCGTGTACCGTCTCGGTGGTAACGACCCGCTGTTGATCGATAAGTAGTCGGAGCGCTTCATTGAGGCACGGCCGCACCTGTAAAAAGCGGGTTAGGTCCTGAGAGATTACATCACAATCAACCACACAGACCTTCAAGCCTCGAGCGTACCACCCTTCGGCTATAGCTGCGGCAATAAAGGTTCGGCCCACACCCCCTCGAGCTGAGTCGACAACAACAAGAGAGCCCCGTTTTTTGGTCTGCAGTCGCCTTTGCAAGAGAAGGATACGTCGGAAAAACTCCTCACTTGATGCAGAATCCATCAACACATCATCAATGCCGAAGCGCCCGAGCTTTTCCACGAGTCCAAAGGAGTACGTACGGGAGTCAAGAACTGCGACGAGAACTTTTTCAGGGATCTGTTGCCGAATTGAGTGAATAATGGCCGCATCACAGCCGATCAACTCGGGCCCTACCACGCAGACATCGAGTGAGCCGTGGAATCGAAGCTCTTCGGGCGAGAGCAGGTGCGAGGAGATGCGTGGAAGAGAGATTCGGGAATCGGGGGGAGACCACGCCCAGCGATCAATCAACGCCGAGAGTCTGCGGCGACCATCTGCGCTCAGGTCAACGACTCCCAATTCAATCATTCGCAAGCCCTCCCGAACAGAAAGATTTACGACCGAAACCATCAAGGCTATCTCCCTCTCGATGGCGCGGTCCATGATCACCGTTGCCGAGCAACGTAGCACAGGAAATTCCGATCTGTTTCGGGATTTTGAGCCTTCGCAGTGATGACAAGCCCACTGAACTACAAAACAGCTAAAGCAAAACTGCTAACTAACTGATGATCAACAAGGCGGACCCGAGGAAGTTGAATTCTTTGGTGAATCAAGGTGGGCCGAGCGGAGGCCGCTGCGGCGTTTCCGCTCAAACACGTATCCGACGGAGAGCCCTCTGAACTAGCAGGGTGGTGAGAACAGTTTCCAAAGTGAGCATTGTGAGAGTTTTGAGGAAATAAAGCGGAGCGAACAAATAAACGCGCTGATTTCACTCCACTTATTGTCTGGGCAGCAACAAGGCAGTACTCTTCTCAGACCTAATAGGGTGGTGAGAACAGTTTCCAAAGTGAGCATTGTGAGAGTTTTGACGAAACAAGGCGGAGACGACGAAAAAAGTCGGAAGCGTATCCTCTTAGATACGTGGAGGATATTTTCGGCAGCTCAAACGAAGTTGCGGTCAAACTATCGAAATGCGCAACAAGAGGTCTCTTTTACCACCCTGCTAAAGAACAGCACGAACCATGGCTCAGTGCGCCGTTAGCAGAAATTGGATCCTCGGTGGATACTCCGCCGAGTATGCCCATACCCTAGCGGCAAACGGCCCGTCATTCTCTGATCTCGTCAATAACCTTATGCGAGCGCTACACGACCATCTACTGGCGGACGAAGGACAGTCATCTCTGAGAGACTTCAAGGGGAGGAATGTCGGAGATGCGCTACTAGCAGGAATTCCGGGCCAGGTAGAGGACGAGCTCTTTCGAGTTGGAGGCACCATCGCAACCGAGCAGTTAGGGGATGATTTTGAATGGTCTCCGTTCGATCTCTCGTGCCATGCCACCTTTAACGCATTTGAGGGAACCCACCACATCCGGTACACAACAGGTCTCCATCGCTCGGAGTCCGTTCCGTCGTGGCTGCCATGGCGACTGATCGGGGCTGCAGCACCCATTCGTCCCGCCTATTTCAGAGTGGGATTGGAGCGTTTTCAGAGCAAGTTCACCCTTTCAAGTATCGGCTTTATGCCCCAAATCACCGACTCCTTTCTGATTGATGGCGCGGGGGGCATAGTTCACGTGCGGCTTAAAACTGAACAGACCGCGTGGAAGCCCTCCAACCCCGCCGAGGAGCTCCCTGCCTTTCATGCTCTGGCTCAGGCGTTACAATCGGCGGTGGGGTTTAACCTTAGCGATAGCTTTCGAGATGAGTTGGCTCGAGCTGCGAAATTTCGCGGCAAACGCTAGCAGGGTGGTGAAAAAAGACTTCCTGTTGCGCATTTCGATAGTTTGACTGCAACTGCGTTGGAGCCACCGAAAAAATCCTCAACGTATCTCAGAGGATACGCTTCCGGTTTTTTCGTCG